>JAHFLQ010000002.1 GCA_023244815.1 bacterium | reverse complement strand
TGGTTTTCCAAATAGGCTAAAGCAATAAAACCGGCAGTATAAGCAGGCAAGACGCTTAATCCGGGAATGGTCTTGATGGCGGAGCTGATCAGGCCGTAGGTCAGCTTCATTCCTTTCATATACAAATAAAAGTTCAGCAAAGGCGAAATGACGACGGACACAATAATGTTTAATACGGGAATAATCGCGATGGCATCGCCTATTAATAGAAAAGGAGTGATAAGAACTACTTCCACGAAAGATATTTTTGGCTTGGGTTCCATACTATTTTAAATGTATTTTATGGTTATTGCTGTTGTTGGAGGATTTGCTCCGGTTTGGTGGTAATTACTTGATCTTCCGTGTACGAAGCGACAATTTGGACAGCAACGTGATTAGGGCCGGCAAAGAATAAGCCTTGGCCAACTTGCGATTCCAGCAAAAGAGATTTTTCTGCCTCCGTAAGGTTGAAGGTTTTAGCGACCGAATCAATCATCGCCGGCGACTGTTTCAAGAGCAGTTGGATAGATGAGTTAGTAATAATCGGGCGCCCATATGGAGAGCTTAAGAAATCTTCCACGTCCTGTGTAATCGTTGAAATGCCCAGGAAATACTTGCGGGCGCGTTTTACCAGACCGAAGAGGAATGAGGCGCCGTCCGGATATTTCATCATCCACCAGGCTTCATCAATGATCATCACGCGGCGTTTCAATTCGGCTCGGACTAGATTCCAGATAAAGTTCAAGATTATATACATCGCAATCGGGCGGAGCTCGTCTTCCAGATCACGGATGGAAAAAACGATCATCCGATTTTTTATGTCGATATTGGTAGGCCGGTTAGCGAATCCGGCATAGCTTCCTTTAGTGAAACGATAGAGCCGCTCGGCGAGATCGCGTCCGCCTTCCATGTTTTGCAAAACCGTCTGAAGATTTTCCAGGAGCGGTGCCTGGGTTTTAGAAAAATCCTTGCCCGGCACGATGTCAAAGGCGGCGTAGGTTTCGGAGATTGCCCGATCCAGAAGAGATTCTTCCTCATTGGTCATTTTGCCAAGCATTAATTTCATCAGGCCGGTCAGGTTAACGATATGAGATTTCAGCACATCGGCCGGATTCTCGTCTTTAGGAACAATCGGAATTTCAAACGGATTAATATGGCTTTCCGAAGTGAGAGAAATTTTAAAGAAACTGCCGCCGACAGTGTTGGCTAGCTGTTGGTACTCATTTTCTGGATCAATAATCAGCACATCACTGCCGGTCATCATCAGTCGGAGCGCTTCCAGCTTGGTGGCGTAGGATTTACCGGCGCCGGATTTGGCGAAAATTACCATATTGGCGTTTTCTAGAGAAAAGCGGTCAAAGATTACCAGCGTATTGTTACTGCGGTTGATCCCGTAGAGAATACCTTCGTCGGAAGTGAGGCTAGCGGAGACGAATGGAAAGAAAGAAGAGACCGGGCCGGAATTAAGAGGCGAGTGGATTAATAAACGGTCGGTCCCGATCGGCAAAGTGGAATTGAGGCCATCCACCTGCTGAAAGGTTGCGGCTTTGGCATAGATGAGCTTAGCTTCAAGAACAGAATTAATTTGTGCCTCCAGTTTGTTGAGATTTTCCAGCGTGTCGGCATAAATGGTCAGATAAACGCCAACGTTGAACAGATGCTCTTGTCCCTGCTGGAGCGAATCACGGAGCGATTCAATATCTTGGAAGGCGGTTTCCAGCACTGGATTGCGTACCATTCCCTTTTGTTCCTGCTCCATAATTTCCGCCTGCACCTCGGCCGCTTTTTTGCGGAGCTGTTTGAGCGCCATCGCTGTGTCTACCGGATGAATGAAAATGGCGATATCTAGCAAGTCTGGCAGATTGATGATCGGCGAGAACCAGCCAGTGGCGAGATATCGAGGGTAGGTAAACAGGAAAATTGTTTTAACAAACTTGTCGCCCAATTTTATGTAGTTGGGATCTACCTCCATCGCCGGCGGAGCGATAAGGTCGGTAATGGTCTTGCCTGTTGCGGTTTCTTTGGCGATTTCCAAAGTTTTTTTCTCTACCGATTCTGGATTGTAAAGGTTATAAAATAGTTCAATGATGGTTTCGTTGTCCAGCGTTGCCGCTTGCAGGCCGATGGCCGAAAGGCCACTAACCACCCGATCCACTCGTTGATTTAACTGCGTCAGATTATGTTGAAAATCTTTTTCTTTGTCCGCCGAAGCGGCGGAGCTAGTTTTCTTTCCAAACACGCTGAAAATTTTACCGATTCCCCCGCTTCCCCCGCCGGGAATCTGGGCGGCATCGAACGGCACGATGACAAAGAAAGTTTTTGCCATAATCGGGTTTTGGCTGACAAATGAGGATACAAACTCACGGTAGCCCGAGATTTGGGATTTCAGCAGCTCGTTTTGTTCTTCCGCTTCTCGCTGTTCCAGTTTTTTAATGTAACCTTCTATATTTAATCGGCGCGAGTGCACAAAAATTTGTACCGAGAAATCCAGGCTATTTAAGAAATTCTGATAAGCGTAGGTGATCAAGCCCTGCTCCTCTTCGGATTTAAGGTCAAAATTAACTCCTGAAACCATAATAATTTTGCGGAGCGATCCGTTTTTTAAAACCAAAGCTCCTTCGCGGGCCGATTCGACGTCTATGAATTTTTGGGTTGGTTGAGATTCTTTTTTCATTATAGTAATTAGTAAATGGCAATTGGTAAATAAAGATTAGACCTCATCTTTCGCCTTTTGGAGTTTTGTTGAGCTTATGTAACTATTTAACATTTTATGAAGCTTTGTTATTTTGTTGCTGAAATCGGAAAAGGCTTCCTTACTGATTTTACCCCGCTCTTTCAGAACCTCCAACCAGTAGATCGTTTCTAGCAAAGAGCCACGTGCGTTATAATTGAATTTATTCTTATCCAAGTAATGGAAACGCCCGAACCCTTCGGCTATATTGGCGCCAATGGAATCTGTGGCTGACAAAAACTGATCGCCCATCGTTTTTTTATCCTGCCAACCTAACGGGCCATAAATCCCCCAAGCCATTTTATTTAATTCTCGCGCCATTTTATAAATTTCCAAATTTTCCAGATTCATAATTACTAGTTGCCATTTACTATTTACTATTTATTGGTGGTTTTTTGGTGATCAGATTTAGCCACAGTTCTTTCAATTTTGATGAAGGGCTGGCGGATGGCGCGCCGATCTTCGGGATGTTGAACCGCGGAACATTAGCTTTGGCATCCTCTCTCTGCCAGAGGTACATTCTAGGATTCCAGTAGTATTGAAAGGCGCTCATCAATACGGTTGTCAATGGACGACCGTTGTATTTAAAGAAAGCAAAAGCGGCGGCAATCAGCCCTAAAATAATAGTAACGAGAACCCAGAAGAAAGTTTTAAGTATGAAAAACAGGAAAAAACTAAGCAGTCCGGCAATGGCAAGGTAAATAAATTGTTTCAGCGTCAGCGGACCGACGATTTTGCTTTCTGTTTCAATAAATTGGGGGACTTGGAATTGGGGCATAAAGCTAGTAATTAGTAATTGGCAAATGGTAATTAAAAATTGGGATTTTCAGGGATTTTGGGGACTCGGGACGGCTCGATTTTGAACGGAACGGGTGTTGCTTGCGAAGCCGAAGATTGCTGCGGTATCGGTCTTGATGGTATCGGCGGAGGTGCTGGCCGGACAGGCAAAGGCTCAACCCTCGGCATTACTGGAATTGGCCTTGAGGCGGGCGTGGCACCGGCCGCTTGAGGCGGCATTGGTTGAGGTCGGTAGATCGGCGGCGGGACCGGTCTAATTTCTTCTGGTTTAGCCGCGGTGGTTGGGTGCGCCGCTTCGGCTGTAGCAATCATAGTTGGGATTTCGGGTACTGTCGGTTTTGGAATTTCCGCCGAGACCGGCATTTCTTTGGTAAAATGTATTAATTTTATGTCAATGCCTAACTCGTTTCTCAACACGATTTCAACCGGACGCAGCATTTTCTCTTCCACTTCTTGTGCCAATGTCTTCGCGGCTGAAGGAGAAATGTCCAATAGCTTGCTTAACTCGGAAACAAAATTTTCCGGATCAAGGTTAGAAATTGCCAAACGTAAAATCAATGTTGGGACCACTCTCATCTTTTCTTCTTCGCTAAAACCAAGCCGCCGATTGAGGTCGGAAATCAAATAAGTTATTTGCGTGGAAGCCAACCAGCCACGGACAGGATCTGGAAGTTCTTTGAAATTTGTTAACGGTTTTTTTAATTCTTCTGTTGTCATAATTTTAAATACTCGGCGTTCTTGGTCTCTCCCTTTCTTTTTTTATTTCTGACAGTATTTCGTTGTATTCCGGACGAAGATTAAGCTGTTGCATAGCCGGGTTTTCGATTGTGTATTGCACAAGCGGATGGTTAGGCTCTGTCCGGGAAATTTCTCTTGCAGCCTTGGCAACCGCTAGTAATTGGGGAATGTCGCCTTCTTTCCCCAGTCTGTCCAGGTGTTCTTTGCGGAAAAACCTGGCTATTTTTTGAATAGCACCGGCACCAAGAGTATCGGTTTTGCCCGGTCGGAACTTATCCATTGCCATTTGAATGGCCATTTGTTTGAATTCTGTGGAATCCGGCTGAAAATTTTCTTTGTTGATACCAGGATTTCTTTTTTGGGCTTCCGAAAGAACCTTTTCGTAATTCGCGATTTGGGGAGCGAGATCCGGAGCATTGTCTTCAATGTCTCTGGTGGCGCCAAGATCTTTCGCGTCGGCGAGATAGGAATCCAACCGTTTCGGATCAACTTTGTCGGATAATCCACGTTTTGCAATCTCATTAACGATAGCCGCGCGCTTAGTTTTGTCTGGTGTATAGGCGCGGAATTTAGTGAGCAAAGCATCTGTGCTGTCTTTTGAAAACTCCTCTTTTTGCTGCGCGGCTACAAAATCTTTTCTGGCAGCGGCTGCGTTATAAAGGTTCGCGGCCGCACCCTTGGCGCCGGGGAACCAGCTAACCCATTTATTACCAAGAACTTTAGCGGCACCACCGGCGAGTGCTCCTCCGGCGGCAATACCAATTCCAGTTGTGGCTCCCCTTGCCGCCCTGTAAGCACCCGGTGCGCCGGTGGCTTTTCCGGCCACACCTAGGATTCTTCCTTTAGCGCCCGCCGCCATTTTCAGCGCGCTGTCAGCGCCGGTAATTCCCAGCTCGCTCGCGGCGTAAAGGCCGCCCATCATCAGAAAGATTTGCACTATGATTTGAATAAAAACGGTCAAGGTATCTTGCGGGATGCCGGTTATTTTAGTGGCCGCGGTGAGCGCTGTTCCTTTTAATGCGCCCGAAGAAACGACTGCACCCATTTGTTGCGAACTTTCCACTCCGAGATAAAGAAACAAGGCAACTATCGGATAGAAAAGATTCCATTTTACAAAATTCTTCCACCACCTGCCGAAGTATTCTGAAAACGACGGGAAAGTGTAAGCGAGCCAGGCGAGCGGCATGACAATCAGCAAAAAAGTAATCCAGACGTAGCGAAGCAACAGCATAAGAGCGATGGCGAAAAAGGTGATTACCAGTAAAACACTGAAAATCGCGGTGGCGGCGACAGAGGCAAGTGTAGAAAGATAGCTGGCGCCAACTTTTAAAACGCCGCCGCCAAGAGAATCGCTAGGGTTGGGCGCGATATTTAAAAGTTTTTGGACATTCAGCGCGTTGGCAAGGTTGTCGCCGAACTTAGTGATATCCCCCGGACTGGCCGCCTGAAGGAAGAAGTTGCCGAAAACATTGCTGGCGTCAATGATCACGCCGGCAATCAGGAAGCTGAAATTCACCAGCACCGCCGCGACAATAAGTTTCTGAAGAAGCTGTTTGGTTTCATACCCGGAGAGCCGCAGCATGGTGGTGAAAGCGATTACGATAATCGCCAGCACGAACCCAAGATTAGCAATGTCGAGAGTAATTTTGAATCCGGTGGCTACCAGCTCACTCGAGATTATCTGGGTGCTGGCGTTGATTATAGTTTGGATAATTCCAGACGCTAGGGAAATCAAAAAGCTGGCAACATAGCTAATCAAATAACCGACTTGAATGGAGATAAAGTTGAAGCCCTTAGTCAGTCCGCAAAATATGTCCGGAGGCAACCAGTCGCAATCAGTTGGTTTATCGTCTGGCGTCGCTGCGAGCGAAGTCAGCGGAGCGGCAATCAACAATCCGATAAAAACCGCCAAAATTATTTTTTTAATTATGGGTTTTGTAGGCATACGGTTAGTTGCTGATTAAAGGTAGCGAGTTTCTGGCTAATATTGCTGTTGATAGCGGTGTTTTGTTCTTCGGCCGCTGCTTTGAAACTAACGGCTTCAGCCGAGTTTAGCTGGCTGGCAATTTGACCGTTAATTTCATTCAGGCGGATATATCCGGCAGTATCGTTGGACAACGCCTGGATTTTGGTTTCAGCGGCCAAGAGGCTATCAACAATCACCTGATTGCTGGCAAGATCGCTCTTGATTTGGGCAAGAGTAGTGCTGGCAGCAGCAAGTTCGTCCATAATTTGCTGTTTAACCACCGCCACGCTCACGCTGGCAACCTGGAAATTGTTAGATTGGCAAACGGTTTTTCCGGTGGCACTAAAATCGGCAGAAAGTTTGTTTAGTTTGGTCTGATAGTCGGTCAGTACCGCCAGTGAAGAATTTAAAATTGTTTTCGCGTCTTGACGCGGAGTGAGAGTTTGGTCAATCCCGTCGAGGACGGTATCTTTTTGAAATTGGAAGTTGCTGGCGATCAAACTAGACGCGTCGGTTTGGGCATTACTGCCGCTGATCGCTACCTTAACTTGAGCCACTCCTTCTTTGAGGATGCGGTTAAAGAGCGCGTTGGCGATGGCTGAGGCGTAGTCTGCCAGCTGATCCGCGCTCAAGATGTAATCAATATCGGAACCAGCCGCTTTAGAAGTTAAACTACCGAGAGTGGATCCGGGAGTGATGATGTTGCCATTTTTGTCTCTTGCCGATGTATACCCGCCGCCGGCAATGGCATCATTGTAATTGGCGCTGACTGCTCGGGATTTGCGGAATTCCGACTCCTGCGTTGCCATTAGCAAGGCGCCGAAGAAATTGTTTTGCGGCTGCCAGCCTTCTCCATAAGCTAGCCAGCCTCCGGAGCGGAAGTCTTTATAAAACGCCTGAATATTGCCGACAATTTGATTGAGAGTACAAGTGGCCTGCTGGCTGAATTTTTTGACCGGAAGAAGGTATAACTGCACCTGTAAATTAAACGGACTGCAGAGAAAACCAAGCCCAACCTCTTGGGCAAAATCACCAGCGGCCGCCTGTCCGGCATCAGCTAAAAATCCCTTCCAATCAGTGACAAATTGCGGCTTTCCACCTCCTTGGATATAGGAAATAATCTGGTCCACCATCAAATCTAGGAGTCGTTTTTTTAGCGTGGAAATAACGAAACTTTGCGCCCATTCAAATAGGTTTTGAGTTAAGTGGCTAGTTGTCGCTCCAGCCGTCGCTATCGCCGCGGCAATTATGGTAGCGTTTGTTTCAAAGATAGGTACAGCCGCTTCGGCTTTGGCCGGCATCAGACCGGACAGAACCGATCCCCCAAGGGCGATTCCCACAATAATCGTGATTAGTTTCTTTTTCTTGTACATTTGTTATATTTTTAAGCCATTTTTGGTGATATAAGCGGCAATTTGGCTCTTTAAATCGGCTAATTTTTTATCAACTTCTTTAGAAAGCTGAATAGCGACCAGTGCTTTCATCGGATCTTCTTCATATCCAGCCAAACTGTTAAAAATAGACTTCTGGACGGACATCAGGCGGATTTGCTCACTGTGGATAGAGGCAAGGCCTTGGGGAACCAGAAGGCTATAGAATTCAGATACTGATTTTTGATAAGCACCAGCCAATCTCTTGAAATCTTCCGAGGTGGGGTGGCCGAAATCTATATCTAAAGCGGCAAAATTATTTTTTAAAATTGCCTGGAAATTTTTCAGATAATTTTCGGAATTCGCTTTGTTTGCCGAGTTTACCACCCTTAAAGCGGAAAAATTTACTTGCGGATTAAAATCACTCAGGTCCAGCTTACTGAATTGGTCTGAAAGTACTTTGCCAGCCAGCTCTTCCGGTTTAACCGCGCCGATTCCTTTTCCGCTATCTAAATCAACCGGGCCGTCTGGATTTTTCTTAATCAGTTCTTCCGCGATATTTTTGGCGATTTCGCTCGTTGTATTTACCGCTACGTTTACGGGTTCGCTTACAGCCAAATCATTAGGCGATTCACTCTTGGCGGTGAGATTTGATTCCGGTAGAGAGAACTTTGGGTGACTGTCTCGGATAATCAAAATACCGATAGCGATTGAGCCACCTAGTAAAGACAACGCGATTATTTTTTTGAAAATACTCATTTTGTTATGGCGTACACCAGCATATTCCTGCCACCCAAAGCGCCCCCTGTGGCGGTGGACACAAAAGGTTTAAACATCCTGGGATTACTCCGGTAGGCGTGGGGATATCAAACGGCGGACCGAAGATTGGATAGCCAGTAGGTGCCGGCTGTGGCGCGTAGGATCCTCCCTGCCGGAAAACCAGCGGGTTATGAGTGGTAGCTTTTTTGAAATATGACTCGAAACCAGAAAAAGTATTTATTTTGGACGACTTTTTTAAAAAGTCATAAGATGAAATTCCGTCTTTAAGAGAATCATGCAGTAGTTGGTACGGCCTTTTTGAAAGTTGGACAACGCTTGGCAATGGCGTGGCGGCATCGCTGATGTTAGAAAACAAAACTACGCCCAATACCACAAAAATTGCTGCAATGAGCACAATTCTCATACATTATTATTATAAGGCAATTGCGCTAGCTACCAAGCTTAAGAAGTGAATAACTTTTAGACAGTTCTATGAGGGTTTTAAGATCCAGATTTTGAGGCCGCTCCTGGCCGGTTAATCCCACCCTTTTTAGGATTTCTAAGATTTCAGTTTTAGAATTTAAGCTCCTTGCTCTGAACTTGTCGAGGGGTGTGGATAAGTTGTTCAAAACTGTTTTTCGGGGTTGTTTAAATAAAATTTTTATAAAGCGGTAATAGGCTAAAAGTTCGCTATTTTCCTGGATTTTTGGCTCTATTTCAAGCTTAATAATGGCGGAATCAACTTCTGGCGGCGGGTTAAAATCTTTTGGTTTCAGGTAGGCCAAAATTTGCGGTTTACACCAAATTTGGGTAGCGGCGGCGAGCAGGTTCATTTTTGGGGGCTTGGCGGCGAGCCGCTCCGCCACTTCTTTCTGGATTGTCAGCACGATCAGCTTCGGTTTTTGCTCCAGTTCGCCCAAGATTCGCAGTAATTTACCGGTGATGTAATACGGAATGTTGCCAACCAAGCTCCAGCCGCTGAGCTTTTGAGTTATTGAGCTGATCAGCTTGAGCGCATCACCTTTTATCACTTCAATCTGTGATTGGCGATTGGACATTTGTTCAGCGAGCCTTGCGTCTTTTTCAATCGCGATAATTTTACAGCCAACCTCCGCACATTTCTCGGCGAGCGATATTGTCAGCGCCCCTTCGCCCGGACCAATTTCAATTAATGTGTCCCCTTTTTGCAAATTCAAAACCCCGACAATTTTTTGAGTCGCTGATTTATTGATTAAAAAATGTTGACCTAAATATCTGGGCATAATACTCGCGTATATTAGCATTTTTAGAATTATTTTATATACTTACGGCTATGGTGAAGGTTGAGCAAATATCGGGAGAAGGATCGGCAGAACGTAAGGTAATCCCATCAGAAGAAAAGCCCGCATTCGATTATAAAGAAGCGATTGACAACCGGGACTTCTTAGATTTTTTAGCGAAATACAAAGATGTGGAATCATTGGAAATTAGCGAAGAAAATCAAAACGAAATAAAAAAACGCTATGAAGATTTCGAAAACCGAACCTTCGCCGCCGAACGGCTGTTTAAAATTTATAAGCAAGAATTGGAGCCTGCCTTTGAAATAAAGCTAAATCCGGCGCATTTTAATGCCATTTCGGAATACTTAGAAAAAGAAGCGCTGGAAAATCCGGACCAGTTATCTGACCGCGTTTATGAAATAAAAGCATATGTGGAGCTCAAATCGGAAAAAGAAAAGCTCGAGAAAGAGATTGTGGAATTAGGGGGAGAGCAAAATATCGAAAAAGCCAGACAAGAGATTGCCGCCCAGAAGTTAGCGGCAGAAAAACAGCATAAGATCGGCAAATGGGCAATTGGCTGGAGGGGCATGGTTAATCCGAAAAGCTGGGCATTTGTAGATGCCGTCCTTAAACCTAAGTACCGGGAAATCAGGCAGACCGTCAGAGAAAGTAAGCCGCAACGGACGGACTTCTTTAAGCGGGCCGATGAAAAGATAAAAAAATTTTCAGAAAAAGAAATTTTTTTGAATAACTACCCAACGATTAAAGCAGCGACGGAGGCAATTTTGGAAAATCTTAAAATAAATTTTTTTGAAAACTTTGAACCGGCAAAAGCGATAATAGACGAGGCGGCCAACGATATTACCGATAAACTTAAAGAATTTTTGATCAGGCTGTCGGCATCTGGCGAACCAATGAAGACATTGGAGTGGGCGCAAAAATATCTGGATAAAGCAAGAGCCGCTAAATCCGAACTGCCGCTAGGCGATTTGCGGCATCTGCCGCTAGACGCTTTTCAGGATCAACTTGACCAAAGATTTGAGCAATTGGTTAGCGAGAGCATTTTTCGGACGATCGGAGATTTTAAAATCGGCAATCAACCACTCCAGGCAATGCGTGAAAGCCTGAAAAGTCATCTTAGCAGAGAAAAGTTGGGATCGAAGGGCAGGCAAAAAGTAAAAAATTTCATTTCGGCGGTTATTGCCGAGCAAATAGCCGGCCTTTTGAGAGAAAAGCCGCAAAATTACAATCAAAAAATAATGTTGTTAAAGGTCATATTGACGGACATCGCCGCTTATGAATAAAACAAACTTTTCTAAGATAATCGATCTGTTCAAAAATAAAAAAGTAGCGGAAGCCAAAAAAGAATTGGCCGGCTATTTGTCTGAGGCTGAACTAAACAATCAGGATGTCGGCCAAGTTTACGCGGAAATAGCCGCTACTTATTTAAAAGCTAACAATTATTTGTTGCGCGGATATAATGAATTTCTTAAAGAACTGATCGGCGAACTGCGGGTACTCAAGGCCAAATAGCTCACTCAATATACATCTCATCTGCGTCGGGAAGCTGCCCTTTGCCGCTGTCCAAATCGGTAAATTCCGTCAGTTCCGGGGGAATTTCGTAGAGAAAACGCGAAGGTGTTCCGGAAAAAGTCAGGTAGAGTTTATTTCTGGCCCGGGTCATTGCCACATACATCAAGCGGCGCTCCTCTTCCAGTTCATCCATTGAGCCATAGGACATCTGATGCGGCATCAATCCCTCCAGGCAGCCGGTGACAAAAACATTATTAAACTCCAGCCCCTTGGCGAGATGGACGGTCATCAAATTTACCGGCATTGTAAATCGCGAATCGTGAATCGTAGATTTTGTTGGAGCATCGGCGGATTGCAAGAGGGACACGCGTTCTAAAAATTCATTCAGGGTTTTAAACTCGCCGGCAAAACGGATCAATTCGTTAACGTTTTCAGATCGTTCCAGGTGATTTTTGTAGTTCCTTTCAAGGTAATCCAGGTAATTAGTGTTGGTGATGAAAAAGTTTAACAATTCGAGAATGCCCAAATTTTTTCCCAGCCGTGGCAACTCCTGAATCAAGTGCCCCGCGGTTTTTTTGTCGAAATTTTTAATTAAACGTTCAGCGCTGATTGAATCTTGCGGATTGCTGGCGAGGCGGAGGCCGGCGATTAAATCTTTGATTTCTTTGCGTTCGTAGAATTTTAATCCGCCGAAAATTTTGTAAGGAATGTCGGCGGCAATCAGGGCTTGTTCAATAGAACGGGATTGGGCGTTGGTCCGGTAAAGGATGGCGGCGGAATCAGGCTTGGTGTCATAGAGGCGACCGGCGATAAAAGTTGCCTCTTGCTCCGGATCGGAAGTTTTTACGACGCTAATCGGCTCGCCAAGGGCATTTTTTGTCCAGAGAGTCTTCGGGGTCTGAAGTTGGTTATTTTGAATTACGGACGAAGCCGCGGTGATAATGTTTCCGCTGGAACGATAATTTTGTTCCAATTTTACTATTTTGGCGCTGGGCCAGTCCTTGCCGAAGTTCAAAAAGTTTCGGAAATCGGCGCCGCGGAAACTGTAAATCGCCTGCTGGTCGTCACCGACCACGCTAAGGTTTTGGTGTTTTTGAGCCAGCAGTTTGATGAATCGGTATTGAGCAGTGTTGATGTCCTGATATTCGTCCACTAGCACGTGCGTGAATTGGTTCTGGTATTTTTCCAGAATCTTCGGATGATTTTCAAAAATCCGCACGACTTTTTCAATTAAGTCGTCAAAATCGAAAGCATTGTTTTTAACCAGCTCCGCTTCGTATTTTTGAAAAACCAGCGCGGCGGTTTTGTCGAATTCCTCGGGCTCCAGTAGCTCGCTTTTTATTTTTGCTATTTTGGAATGAAGAGCCAACGGGTTATAGCGATCTTTGGAAATATCCAGCGCCTTCATAACTTTTTTCAATAAACTCAAAGAATCATCATCATCGAAGATGGTATAGTTGGGGGTGCGATTTACCAGCTCCGCTTCGTTTTTCAAAATTCGAGCGCAAAAAGAGTGAAAAGTGCCGATAAATGGCGATGGGTAGATCGCGACGCGGTCCGCCATTTCTTTCGCCGCTTTATTGGTAAAGGTGATGGCGACGACATTTTCCGGGCGCACTCCTTTCTCGATTAGCTTGGCGAGGCGGGTGGTGAGGGTTTTGGTTTTCCCTGATCCAGCGCCGGCGGCGATTAAAAGCGGACCATCAATGTGCTCAACGGCCTCCTGTTGTGCGAGGTTGAGATTTTCACCGTTTTTTGACATAATATGATTATTAGTAAAATACGTTTAATTTTAAATAAGATTCCTTTAACAACCGCCGCTCCGGTTGTTTTGGTTATAGTCGGGATTGTCCTAAATGTACTGGTTTTGTATCGTGGTACGCAAGCGAGCGACTTTTTAGGCGGGCCCGCCCGCATCGCTACGCGAAGCGTTGCGGGCGGGCCATTAGTAGCGGATATTTCCGAGAGCCTTGGCCTAGAAGCCGATTCGGTTTTTGCGGACAATGTTTTCAACGGCGATTTTGACGTGGCGAGTCAGGAAGATGCCACAGCTGGTTTTGTTGTGATTGAAGGAGATTCGGTGCTGAATTCTTCCAATCCGCTAAGTACTATTCTGCCCAATCGTGATGGTTTGCTCACCTATAAAGTGCAAAAAGGCGACACACTCGGGAAAATTGCCGCCAATTTCGGAATTTCCGTGAATACAATTTTTTGGGCAAACAGCAATATTGGCAACAGCATCCGTCCGGGACAGGAGCTGGTGGTTTTGCCAGTTTCTGGAGTGGCTCATCGAGTTGAAGAAGGAGAAGACCTTGCCGCGATCGCCGATCTTTACGGAGTGCCAAAAGAAAAAATTTTGCAATATAACAAAAAAGCTAATAATAGTAATCTGGCAGTAGGTTCTGTTTTGGTAATTCCAGGAGCCAAACCAAAAAAGAGTTTGGCTAGCATAGCGGTGGAAAAATTGCCGAGTTATCCCGGTTATTTTATTCTTCCAACTACAGGCTGGAACTGGGGCCAATTACATAACTATAATGCCGTAGATATTGCCAACGCTTGCGGTACCTCGATTTATGCTTCAGCGGAAGGCTTAGTGATTGCGGAAAAGTCTTACGGATACAACGATGGGTATGGCCATTACATAGACATTGAGCATCCCAATGGCGTAATTACCCGCTACGCCCACACGGAAAAGAACGCGGCTTCAGTTGGTGATTATGTTTTGCAGGGCGATCTAATCGGTTCTATCGGCAATACCGGCCATACTCACGGCCCAACCGGCTGTCATTTGCATTTTGAGGTCAGAGGGGCCAAGAACCCATTTGCTAAATAAAAAAAATCCCCCGATGTACCTGCCTACCGGCAGGCATCGGGGGATTTGGGCTTACTGGGAGGTATCGTAAATCCGGATCAGAGCTTCCTGTTCACTCTGGATCACACGTTGGATCCGGGAAATGAGTCCACGGAAGGTGTTAAAGTATCCACGGTACCTATTGTTGTTGATGATCTGCGGCACACAACCTTCGAACATCTCTAAATACTGGCAGATCTCCTTAGCCACAGAAATGTAGCGCTGGCGGATCTCGATCCTTTCGGTATGGGTTAGCTGATCGGAACAGAGGTGCTCGATCAGCATCTTTCCGATCTCGGTGATCGCGTCGCCGATTCCGGCCAGCCAGCACTGGGGCGTCACTTTCATAGCCAAAGCTGACTGTAGCTGTCCGTAAAGGTTCGGATCTCCGCCGAATACGTTTGGATAAATCCAGCAGGTTACGTGGAATTCCACCAATTCTTGGCCGGCTTGCGCGTCGTGTTTCCAGTGAACGTCTGCCGGTAAATCAAGCTTGTCGAGTTCTTCCCAGGCCGTGTTCATTCTGGTCTTTACTTCTTCCACGGCTTGCGCGTCTTGGTTTTTGAGAGCGATCACTCCCCGCTTGGAAGCCTGGCGGATTTCCTCTTCAAGGCTATAAGCCTTGGCGAAATGGCCCTTGGCGTTCGCGAATCGGTCCAGGAGATGGCCGGTAGTTTCTTTTCCGGTCCTCCGATCGGTGAAGATCGTTTCGGACAACGAATACAACCTGTCAAACAGGCTCATCAGAGCCTCCTTTCTTTTTCTTTATTTGAAAGAACTTATTACTGTTCGCTAAAGATTAGTGCGCAGTAATAAGGTCTATCTTCTGGTGAACTTTCAATTTCTAGAAAAAATCCCTAAGGAGAGGCAGAGAGCTTAAGCTCTCTGCCTCTCCTGTTGGGTGCCGTCGAGGATTACTAGCGGCGCTGGAAGTCGCGCTTGTTGCGGCGCGCTTCCAGGCTTCGCGCGGTTTCGGCGATGTCGCGAGCGGCGTTGCCGCTGTTGAACCTGGGCTCGCCCTCAGGGGTCACGAGGGACCGCCGCAGGATTTCGGCTCGCTTGGACCGATCCTGCTCAGCCGCCATCTCGGCCTTGACAGCCTCGATCTTGGCCTGGGCGTCCTGCCAGGTGTAGAGGATCATGCCGCGGAGCTTGTCGCTCTGCGCGCATTCCCTGCAGACACCGCACGCCATCAGCTCTCCGACTTCGGGATTGATGTTGCCCTGGCTGTCCACCCGGAACATTCCGTAGTTTCCCAGTTCGACCTCGCGGCCGTTCCGGGAGGCACGCTTGTTGCCAATGACCAGGAAGCGCCGGATGGGCTTGAACGTGGTCTCGCACGTCTTGGACGCTTGGGCCACGCACGCCTCGCTCTCGACATTCGGACTGTCCGAGTCGGGACGGAGGTTCAGGGTTTCCCTGTACTGCCGGTCGCGCTCCTGCTGATTGGCGAAGTCTTTCTTCCGCTTCTCACGGAGGAACTCTACCGCCGAAGGGATTTCGGCCAGCATGAGCTGACGCTTGAGGCCTTCGACCCGGCGCCGGATCACCGTCTCCCGCAGGTCGCGGTTGAACGAGTTCTTGCGGGCATCGTCGAAGCCCTGCGCCCTCATCGACTGATGGGCTGCCGGGGTGACGAGGTGTTCGGTCTTGCCCTGCGCCCTCATCTGATCGAGGGTGAGCGGCTCATCGCTGGGCGGCCGATACACCCCCTGGATGGGAGCCTCCGGCGACTTGATCGCTTCGGTCGTTGCGACCGGCTCGACTCTCTCGACCGGCTTGGTGGGGGCCGCGGCCGCGGTCTCTTCGACCTGCGTCTCGACCGGGTCCTTGCTGCGCTTGCACTTGGGCATAGCCAATCCTCCAGAAAGAAGTTGGGGAAAATCCATGCCTCCGAAACATTCGGAGCGCTATTTCCTATTTGATAGAACTGCCAGCATTATACCAAGCCAGTTCAATTTGTCAATAGGAGCTATTTTTGCTAGATTTACTGGTATTATTGAATAGAAAGTTTGCCCTCGTAGTATAATGGACAGAATGCCTGGCTTCGAACCAGGAGATGTAGGTTCGATTCCTACCGAGGGCATAAACATTATCCATCTATTGAGAGTTCTAAATATTAAAGACAATGCCTCGCGTCGATTACCTAGCTTCTGAATCTGTAACCGAAGGACATCCGGATAAAATTTGCGACCAGATCAGCGACGCGATTCTGGATGCCTATTTGGTTCAGGATCCAAAATCACGAGTGGCCTGTGAATCTTTTATTTGCGGAAATAATTTAGTGATTGGCGGTGAGATTACCTCCAACGGCAAAAAAGTAGATGCCGAGAAAGTCGCGCGGGACACGATAAAGGAAATCGGTTATGACGACGAGAAAAAAGGACTGGACTATCGCACTGTGAAAATTATTGCAATGATTAACCGGCAATCGCCGGATATCGCCATGGGCGTAGATCACTCCAATCCAATGGAGCAAGGCGCTGGCGATCAGGGAATGATGTATGGCTATGCCTGTGACGAGACGGAATCTCTAATGCCACTGCCGATCGCCCTTGCCCACTCTTTGTCACGGCGGTTGGCTGAGGTTAGAAAAAACGCCACACTCCCCTTTCTTGGTCCGGACGGAAAGACGCAAGTAACTATTGAGTACCATGATGGTAAACCAAAACGAGCTCAGAATATTTTGATTTCTACCCAACATTCTGCCGATACCGCCACCGAACTTTTGCGAAAGTCTTTAATAGAAAAGGTAATTGCGCCGGTTGTTTCGGCAAAGTTGATTGACTCCAAAACCGAAATTTTTGTTAATCCCACCGGCCGTTTTGTGATCGGCGGCCCCGCTAGCGATACCGGCTTAACCGGAAGAAAAATTATCGTGGACACTTACGGCGGATTGGCGCATCACGGTGGTGGCGCGTTTTCCGGAAAAGATCCGAGCAAGGTAGATCGTTCGGCCGCTTACGCGATGCGCTGGACAGCCAAGAACCTAGTAGCGGCCGGGCTTTGCAAAAAAGTGGAAGTAAAGGTGGCCTATGCGATTGGCATGAGTCGGCCACTGGCTTTCAATGTCAACACTTTTGGAACCGGCACAATGCCGGACAATAGAATCGCGGAAATAGTAAGTAAAGTTTTTGATTTTCGTCCAGCCGCAATTATAAAGGAGTTAAATCTTTTGCGGCCGATTTATTTTAAAACCGCCGCTTACGGACATTTCGGCCGGTTAGACATCGATTTTCCTTGGGAGAAAACAAATAAAGTGGCTGAAATTAAAAAATCCCCAGTCAGCTGACTGGGGATTTTTTAATTACTGTGGCAGTAATAAGCTGACAAGCATTCCCACGGCAAATTCTTTCAAAGTGGGATAGTAACTGCTCGGTCGGCATTTACCTGCGCTCCCTGCGTTGAAAATAGCCAATACTTCTGAGGCACCCAGAGCCCTGTTGTACACCGAGGCCTCATCGATTAATCCGGAGAAAAATTCCGAGTTCTGGTCTGGCCAGTTTCCAAGCGCAAACGAAGAACCGCTGGTGGAGTTGGTGTCGGAAGCCTGCCGGATGAATGTGCCTGTTGATTGGCCATCAATATATAATTTTGTGTTGTCGGAACTGTCCTTGATAGCCGCGATATGATGCCAACCTCCCGGGTAATAAGGCGCAGAGATGAGTGTCTGGACCTTGCCGGAGGTAGTTCCTCCGACAGAAAATTCCACCGTGTTGTTGTACTTGCCGATTCGGAGCCAATATCCTGATCCGGGTTCCGACCCATAATCGGATTTTCTGAAAACGTTGTTTATATCTCCGCCGCCGCCATCCCAATTAACCCAAGCTTCCAGCGAAAACGGCCCGGTTCCGAAATTTAAATTTGCCGGATTTCCCAAGTTGATACTTCCGCCTCCGCTAAATTTAAATGCATTACCGACTTTTCCGGGGGCAATAGAAACTCCATTCGCAGCTGTTCCAGACAACGTGTCTCCATTCAGCTGAAGAACTAAACCTGATGGATTCGGAACGCAACTTTGCGCCGCAGTCGGCTGAGGCGTCGGTGTTGGTGATGGCGCACCTCCGCTGCAAGCTGGATCGGTATAGTGCGATTGGCAATAAGCTTGGCATTCGGACGCGCTCATACAGCCACCGGGGCCGCCCTGGAATCCACCACCGCCACTAGGACCGCCATGATTATCTCCAGGCTTACCTGGGCCACTGCCGCCACCCGGCGGAGCAAATCCTTGGCAGGCTTCCGGATGTTCTGTGCAATACTCAGTACATTCCTCGGTTGACTTACAGCCGCCTGGCCCACCTGGAAACTCACCGCCAGTGGCACCGCCGCCAGGAAATTGTCCGCCAGTTGATCCGCCACCAGGGAAACCGCCGCCAGGAGGAGCAAACTGTCGGCACTCTTTCGGATTGGCTTGGCAATAAGCGGTGCATTCATCAATTGACTTACAACCACCGGGGCCAGAAAAACCACCTGGGCCTCCAGGACCGCCGGGTCCGCCAGGCCCACCGCCAAATCCTCCCTGTATTTGCTGGAAGCATACTTCCAAGGCGCTGCCATCAAAGTCTTCATCAAACTCGCCACTTTGCAATTTTTTCAATTTTTCTTCGCCGACAGTGTCTTTAATGCATTGCGATGCCTCCGGCGGAAGAGTATTCAGTTGTTGGCTGAACTGGGCGGTTATCTGGTTGAAGCAAGATTTCATTTTTCCTTCCAAACTGCGGTCAAAAACCGGCTCGCCGTTAGTTAGTTTTTCAAAATTCTTCTCACCTACGGCATCTTTCAAGCATTGGACCACTTCAGGCGGTATTTTATCCAGCTGTTCTTTGAATTTGGACAAACCGTTTTTCATTTTGGCCAGGTCGTTCTCGTTGATTAGCCCATTGTCTTGCGCCCATTGAAAACATGCATCACCATTGTTTTCGCAATAGGCATCGCATTGTTGTTTGCTGTGGCAGCCGCCCGGTCCCTTTCCGCCGGTCTTTTTGATCATTGCGGCGTCTTCCGAAGAAATGAAGCCGGCTTTTTCCGCGAAAGCAACACATTCATCGGCATGAGCATCTTCATCGCAATATTTCAGGCATTGTTCCTTGGAGGTGCAGCCGCCGGGCATTTCGCCGCGCTGCATAAATGGCAAGATTTTTCTCCCCTCGTCCAGATCTTCTTTGGACAGAAAACCGGTTTTTTCCCCGAAATCCAAACATTCCTCTATGTGTCGCGAATCATTACAGTATATTTCGCAGGTATTGCGATCTTTACAGCCACCCGGGAACGGTACTCCGCTCTTTACAATTTCTTGGAACTTTTTTGCTTCTACCAATTCATCACCCGTATAATAACCGCTTTTTTCCGCGAAAGCGATGCATTTATCAAGGTGATCTGTGTTGTTACAGTAGGCTTCACAGGAAGTACCGGAGCTACATCCGCCCGGACCGTTGCTTACTTCCAAGAATTGCTTTTCCGCGTCCGCCAGGTCTTTGTCGGAAAGCAAATGGTATTTTTTGGCAAAAACAAAGCATTCCTTGGCATGCTGGGAATTATCACAATAACTGCGACATTCCTTGTCGCTTTGGCAATTGCCCAACCCAGGGACCGGATACCGGATATCCTCCGCGGATAACGGGCCGGTTTTCTTTGGCTCTTCTTTAAGAGCGGGTGGTGGCGGAGGTGGGGCCTCTTCTTTCACGACCAGAGTACTTTTTGCTAAGCCGTCTTTGGGCGGAGCGATCTGCAGTTGGATAGTGTTGTTTTTGCAGTCGATAACGTAAGCCGACATCGTTGGTTCAAAATCGCCCGGATCGACAAACGAAACGTTATTGTTGCTGAAGGATTTTGGACAGCCGCTCAATCCCCCGCCGTAAGAAGATTTGCCTGTTGGCGCCAGAGAAAACTCCTGTATACCATCCGGGTCTTTTATAGTGAGAATAAACAGTCCCACGGACGGATCCTTTTTGAGAGTAATGGAAGAATCAGTCGCCGCTGCCTTTACTTGTGCAATTGATAATTCAAGAAACAGGCCAATCAACAAAACAACGATTGCTAAAGTTTTTTTGCTCATAGTCGTCATAGTTTTATCTTAGAGGATTTGTATATTTAAAAGGATTGGCTCGGTCTAGCGGATTTACTTCTGGAACTTTACCCACGGCATTTGTATTAATTTCCGGAACTCCCTCACTTACTGTTCTCGCTGTGGTCACCGTCCCTTCCTTTGCCTGTCTGAAAAAATATAAATAACCGGCAACCCCGAGAGCTAAAATTGCCGCTACAACTAGTATCCAACTTATTTTTTTGTTCATCTCTTTCATTATAGTATAATTGTGGTAAAGTACGTTATCCACAAGCACCCATAGCTCAGTTGGTAGAGCAGCTCCCTCTTAAGGAGATGGTCCCAGGTTCGATTCCTGGTGGGTGCATAATATGGAGCGAACCGAGCCGCACCCCGATCAGGAAGGATTTGGAAACCGAAGGTGTCCGACTGGGGGCCGGGGTGCGGCGTATGGTTCGGCGAGGCTTTGGGCTATCCAACCAAAGCCGAAGCGAAATCCCTGTTAGGTGCACATAGAGGGTTTACTGGATTATGCGCCCTTAGCTCAGCGGCAGAGCAGTCGCTTTACACGCGAACGGTCGGGGGTTCAAATCCCTCAGGGCGCACCAATTTGACAAGTTAGATAGATTGGCTATAATGTAAGCGTACATTTAAGGAGAGAAGCGATGATCCGCTTCATGAAGGCAGAGTAGCTTATTGCTCGCGACGACCCTCAAGAGCCCGCAACGAAAGTTGCGGGCTCTACTCATTAAATAAGGCGAATAAGTCTATTTGACAAAATTAGTAAAACAGTGTGAAACATAGTATTTTGTTTAACAGTCATTTGATTGATAAACAAAACTTTTGTTTAACGAACAAAATCTGTACAGTGTTTGCCGTTAAACAAATGTTTTGGTAAACAAATCAAACCAATGAGGTTGCCACGCCCGTCTGCTGACGGGCTCGCAATGACTGCAATGTTTACCGGTAAACATTGTAAACAAGCTTTAAGTAAAACACACTAAATTTGTTTACCGGTAAACACTGTACAGAAATTAAGCTCAAGAAAATAAAATTGTTTAACGTTAAACAAAATAAATGACACAAAAATCAGAAACCGGGAGAATAGGCGAAGATATAGCCTGTAAATACCTAATCAAGAATGGTTATAAAATCGTTGAGAGAAATTACCGGCAGAAATGGGGTGAGTTGGATATTATCGCGAAAGATCCCCAAAAGACCCTAGTTTTTGTTGAAGTAAAGACAATGCGGCAAAACAATGCGGCAATTGCCGCATTGAATCCGGAAGATAATCTAACTGAAGCAAAATTAATAAAACTTCAGAGAACTGCGTCACTTTACGCCGGTTTCAATGAAAAATTAGTTGACGTAAATAGGGGATGGAGAATTGACTTGATCGCCATTTGTTTATCGCCAAATTTAGAAACTGTTAAACATTACGAAAATATATAGTTTGTTTAACGACAAACAATTTTAAAATATAATTTGACTGTTTAGTCAAATTATTATTTTATATTGATTTCCCAGTAGTCTTTGTGCTACAATTGCCCTCAGTTGCCCTCAGTACATTTTTGGAGGTTTAAAGATGCCTACTGGCACTGGCTATTCAACTGGTCCGCCTGATTACACAGGCAAAAAGAGGCGGTGCGATTTCTGTGATCGTGCCTTTAAAGACAAAGATCTAATCGCCGTAATGCCGATGGAATTCAAAAGGGCCACCCGTTCTTATGACTTGGTTTTTTGTATGCCCGGCGACAACCCTTTGCGCTGTATCGGTTCGTGGCGAGTTCAGTATGATGTCCACAAGGGAACCAGTTTTGAAGGGATGATTTTCAGAAACAAGTTCAAAGGAGGCGATACCGGCCGTTGGCCCGCCTATGCGTAAATTAACCCCCGATCTACATCGGGGGGTTTTTGTTGAGTGGAGCGAAACCCCGTTAGATTGCAGCCTCGATCTAACGGGGTGCTCTTAATTCTTTATTAGCTTTGTCGCTTTACTCAAAACCTTATAGAATTAAGGCAATGGATTTTCTCCAAGCATTTGTAACTATCAATCCCGTCTTAGCTTATCTGGTGTTATTTTTCGGTATGTTTATCGAAGGAGAAGTATTTTTCTTAACAGCGGCTATTTTTGCTATTGAGGGATATCTAAACTGGTGGATTATTTTTGGAGTCACTTTTGTCGGAGTGATTTTGGGAGACATTGCCTGGTATTTTTTAGGACGATATTCGAAAAACACTAAATTTGGCGGGTGGGTGAGTAGAAAATTTTCAGGTTATGAAGATTGGTTACAGGAAAATTTTGAAACTCGTTATTTGTGGTTAGCCTTTGTATCCAAGTTCCTGTATTACGTAAATCGCATTACTCCATTGCTTGCCGGTTGGCAAAGATTAGATTTTAAAAAATTTTTCAAAATACACCTAGTTGCCGGCTTTACCTGGCTAGCGTTTGTTTTTTTGTTGGGAAAATTTTTCGGTATAATTATTAACGCGATCGGAATAAAAATAGTTCTGCACCGTCTATACTGGATTTTTTTGATTTTGGGGGGAGTAGTAATCGGGGGAGAGTATTTATTGCGTAAACTTTTTGTAAAAAAACTCAAGAAGCGCAAAGTCGCTCAATAATAATGCGGTATAAATTTTACACATCATCCAGCCAAGTATTGGCGGCAATGTTGGCTGAAATTAAACTTGCGGAAGAGTGTATATATTTGGAAACCTTTAACCTGCACGACGATAAATCCACCAGAGAGATTTTTGATGTTCTTAAACAAAAATCCACCAGGGGGCTGAGTGTAAAAATAATCTTGGACAGAATCGGCAGCTTTTGGCTGGACTCTCGCAGCCGAGTTGAACTGGAGCGAGCCGGCGTAGAGGTGGTGTTTTTTAATCGGTGGTTTTATAGGAATCATCGCAAGATTCTCATTATCGATAAGAAAATAGGTTTCATTGGCGGCGTTAATATTGACGGAGAGAATGCCAGCTGGATTGATTTACATCTAAAACTTACTGGCGGGATGCTGGTTCGTTCTTTGGTGCATTCCTTTATTAGAGCTTACCGATTAGGAGGTGGCCAAGACCAGGCCTTTCTTACTTCTAAAAAATGGCATTTTTTCAAGACTAGTAGTGCTTTATACAAAGCCAAGTGTTGGCTGATTGAGCATTTTCCGATACGCGGGCGATCGGTGCTGAAAAAATATTATAAAGAAAAGTGCGCGCTCGCGCGGCGAAGTATAGTTTTTGCCACTCCATATTTCGTACCGCATCAATGGCTGATCGATAGTCTGAAAAAAGCTGCAAAAAGGGGAGTAAAGATTGAGGTATTAATTCCCAGCAGTACGGATATTTCAATAGTTAATCCGGTCCATAGAGCTTATGCTCGATTGCTTTCCGGCTTAATTGATTTTAAATTTCTTTCCGAGATGAATCACGCAAAAGTTCTTCTGGTGGACGACCGCGAAGGCTTGATCGGTTCAAACAATATTGACGCCCAGAGCTTTGATTTTAATCTTGAAGCCAGCGTAGGCTTTCAGCGAAAAGACATGGTTGGCGATTTGAAGAAGATTTTAGATTACTGGAAAAGTATCGCCAAGCCATTCAGTAATTCATATCCAAAACCGCACTGGTATGATTGGTTTGTTGGATTTTTTATTAAACTATTGCAGCCTATTTTGTAGGAGAACCTTTAACTGGGCATTTTGCGAATAGCAGCTTGGTTTGACAAATATTTTGGAGTATGTTACACTATTTTTAGTTCCTGACAGTTGGAGGCCCCTGTTTTTTAGGAGAAGGCCATGAGCTCAGTCTTGGTTGTGATCGTTTGCGTCGTTGTGATCGAGATCGTGACGTTTTTTGGCCGGTGGGTTTTGAAAAACACGGGACCAAAGATTCGTCCGTGTTTCGAGTGGCGTGGCCGCAGAGTCGGCATTCATCATGGGCTGACCGGCGCCATTCTCCTGTTGGTGTACGGAGCGTCAAAGCTCCCAGCGAGCGCGCTTTTCTGGGGCTTTGCAATCGGGGGCATAACTCTGATTGTTGACGATCTGTTCCACCACCTGCTCCTCAAGTTGATTTACGGGGAGTGGGACCCGGTCGATCCGCACGGTAAGCGCCCCTGACAAGGGCGCTTTTTCTTTTAAGTTGCGAATAGTGTTGCCAGTAAGATATATTGAAGGCACATGCAAAACAAGAAGAGCGATAAAAAGATCGTTGTAATTGGCGGCGGTACGGGCGTGTTCTCCGTTCTTACCGGACTGAAAAAATATTTTAACAATCTTACCGCTGTAGTGACGATGGCTGATGACGGCGGTTCAGCGGGCATCTTGCGCGAGGAGTTCGGTATTCTTCCTCCTGGCGATATTCGGCGCGCTCTGATCGCGCTTTCGGCCTCCGACAATAACACGCTTTCCGAGCTTTTTGGCTATCGTTTTGCCGAGGGGAGCGGTCTTTCTGGTCACAATTTTGGCAATTTAATGATTACTGCGCTTGAGCGGATTACCGGCAGTTTTGAGAAAGCCATTCGGGAAGCGGGGAAAATATTGTCTATCCAGGGAAAAGTTTTGCCGGTAACCCTTAAAAAAGCTGCCCTAGTTGCGGAATTGGAAAATGGCAATTTGATAAAAGGGGAGGCGAATATTGATGTTCCGAAGCATGATGGTTATTTACGTATTAAAAAAGTCTGGCTGGAACCCGCGGTAAGCATCAATCCGGAAGTTCGGAAAGCAATTTTGCAGGCTGATCTGGTGATTATTGGGCCAGGCGATCTTTACACTAGCCTGATACCGAATTTGTTAGTGCAAGGAATGCAGCACGTTCTTCGACGAGCCCATGGTAAAAAAATCTATTTTGTTAATCTGATGACTAAATTTGGAGAAACTAACGGTTTTCGTGCCTCCGATTTTGTAAAGACAATTGAGAATTATCTCGGTAAAGAAATTTTAGACTATGTAGTGGTCAATAAAACCAAACCAACGACAGTGCGCTTTCGACCATACGCTAAAGAAAAATCGGAGTTTGTGGAGCCAGACTTGAAGAGTCTGAAAAAACCTATACAAATTGAAGCAAACCTAATTAGAAAATACGGCTTTGTGCGCCACGATCCTGACAAAATAGCCGATCTAATAAAGGCCCTAGTTTAATCTTCTGTTTTAGCTGCCGTCGTCGTAGGATTTTTCATTGCTTCACGAGCCGCTTTTTCTATTTCACGCAAAAGCTTTTTGTCCTCCTTAATTCTCGTTTTTACATTTTCAATGCCCACGCCGAGTTTTTCCGCCCTAAAGCTATAAGAAGCACCCGCTTTGGTTATCGCGCCATATTTTAAAGCCGCTCCAACTACATCGCTTTCATAAGAAATGCCTTCGCCGTACATAATGTCGAATTCCGCTTCCCGAAATGGGGGTGCAACTTTGTTCTTCACTACTTTGGCTTTTACGCGGTTGCCAATAATCGCGTCTCCTTTTTTCAATTGACCGATTCGACGGATGTCGATGCGCACGGAGGAATAAAACTTCAGAGCGCGGCCACCCGGAGTAGTTTCCGGATTGCCGAACATCACCCCGATCTTCTCACGTAGCTGGTTGATGAAAATAATCATGGTCCCGCTTTTCGCGCCGATTGCGGTGAGTTTGCGGAGAGCTTGTGACATCATTCGAGCTTGCAGGCCCATGTACTGGGCACCCATTTCGCCTTCGATTTCCACGCGAGGAGTGAGCGCGGCAACGGAATCAACGACCACAACATCAATAATGCCAGATCGAACTAAGCTTTCTAAAATATTTAAAGCTTCTTCGCCGTTGTCCGGCTGGGAAATTAAAAGTTCTTTTGTTTTAACGCCGAGTCTGGCGGCATATTCCGGATCCATAGCGTGTTCGGCATCAATAAAGGCCGCCTTGCCACCTCTTTTCTGCGCTTGAGCTACGACGTTCAGAGCCAGAGTGGTCTTTCCGGAGGATTCCGGTCCGTAGATTTCAATAATTCTGCCTTTAGGCAATCCGCCGACCCCAAGGGCGATATCCAAGGAAAATGAGCCAGTTGGAATAGCGTCAACATCTACTTTATGGGCATCGCCCAATCGCATAATGGCGCCCTCGCCGAATTTGCTTTGGAGAGTTTCTAACAAGCCATCTATACCTTTAGACTTTTCGCCAACCTCCTTTTCCTTATTTTCCTTTTTGTTCATTGGGTTGATAAATAATTTGTTTTACGACTTTAGTTTCTTGGCCTAAGAATCTTTTAGCCAGAATTTCGAAAGTATTCAGACCCGGCTGCAGACCATAATCTTTTTGGAATTGGCCGTTTTTGTCAACATAAACCTCTTCATTATTGATAAATAATTTGTCCCGAGCGTCCATTTTTCCGGTGAACTCATAATTTGGCAGGCTGGTAACTAAGGTGGCGCTTAAAGGATTTTCCACAGTAAGCTTCGGTTGTCCTATTAAACTGTTGGCATTCAGTAAAACATAAACGGCCACCGCCAATGCCGTGAGTGCTGGCCAAAACCATTTATGATTCTTACTTTTTATCGCGAAGCGATTTTCCGGTAATTTATCTTCGGATCCAGAAGCCCTAATGACCTCAGCCTCGTTCTGGCAAAGGTTCCAAAGTTCATTGCCATCCATTTCCAGAGCCAAGCCAAGCTTCTTAAAATAACCGTGGGCATAAGGCGCGGCTGGAAGCTTTTCCCAATCACCTTTGAAAATAGCCTCCAGGTAATGTTTAGGGATTTCCGTGAGCTGGAAAGTTTTTTCTAAATTCAAATTTTTTACCTCCAGGCGTTCCAGAATTAAATCTTTTAAAGGCTTGTGTTCCTGTTCCATGGGGAAAAATTCCCTCACAGTGTACCACTATTTTCTTTGTCAATAAAGACCTCCCTCGGTTTAGCTCCTTCTCCGGGACCGATCATCCCCCTTTCCTCCATTATGTCCAGTAATCGCGCCGCGCGCGCGTAGCCGACTTTCAGTCGCCGCTGGAGCAGGGAAGCGGAGGCTTTTTGCGCCTCAAACACCACTCTTTTTGCCTCATCGAACATTTCGTCGTCAACCTCTTCGTCGTTGCTGAACTCATCCAGAAAATCACCGCCATCTTTCATCGGCAAGGGAATGGTTTCGCTGGTGGCACCGGCGGCCCACTCCGCGCCTTCGTTGTTGTCTTCTATGAAATTAGCCACTTTTTTAATTTCTTCTTCTGAAATGTAGGCGCCCTGGATTCTTTTCGGTTTAGAAAACTCGTAAGAAATGAAAAGCATATCTCCGCCGCCTAGCAATTTTTCCGCGCCGGCCATATCCAAAATAGTTCGGGAGTCTATTTGGCTGGCTACCTGGAGCGCCATTCTAGAAGTGATATTCGCCTTGATCAACCCGGTAATAACTTCTACCGATGGTCTTTGGGTTGAAAGTACCAGGTGAATGCCAGTGGCGCGCGCCATCTGGGCAAGGCGCACAATTGAGCTTTCAATTTCTTTTCCGTAAGCGGCCATTAGATCAGCAAGCTCATCCACTATAATAACTAAGTAGGGCAGTGCCTCCTTACCCTTCTGGTTATAAGAGCGTATATCGCGCGCGCCAGCTCCGAGTAAAACTTCATAGCGGCGCTCCATTTCTTTGATTGCCCAACGGAAAATAGCAATGGCTTTTTTGCCCTCTGTAATTACTGGCGCGATCAAATGCGGCAGACCGTCATAGACAGAAAGTTCAACGCGCTTAGGGTCAACCATGGCCATCCGCAAGGTGGCCGGCGAATTTTTGTAGATAAGGGAAGCGATAATCGTATGAATTGCCACGCTTTTACCGCTACCGGTGGAGCCGGCAACAAGCAGATGAGGCATTTTTTCAATGTCAGCCACTATTAATTCTCCGCTTACTCCGCGGCCCAGGACAAAAGCGAGCGGTCCGGAATCCCGGAATTCCGGATAGGAAATCAAGCTTCCCAGCCGGACGATGGCGGCGGATTTATTTGGCACTTCGATTCCCACCAAAGATTTTCCCGGAATCGGCGCCTCGATACGGATCGGGTGAGCGGCGAGCGCGAGTGCCAGATCGGAGTTAAGAGCGAGTATTTTGCTCAATTTCACTCCTTCAGCCGGTTTTAGGGTGTAGCGAGTAACCTTCGGTCCGATATTGATTTCACCCATTTCTACCGGAATCCCGAAGCTATCCAGTGTTCGTTTGATGATATTGGCATTGGCGCGTAAATCTCCGGCCGTCGGTTTTTCCACCGAGGACTTCAGCAGGTCCAAAGGCGGAGCGACGTAATTTGCATAAGCTTTCGGTCTAGCGGCCGATCGCTTGCTTACTGCTGGTGCGGCAAAGTCCTCTTTCGCGCGCGGGCCCTCTTCGGCGTACTCATCCTCATCGATCTTTTCCGCCGCCCTTTTATTTTCGCGTTGCGGCCTGGTTTCCATTTCCGCTATTTTTATATCCTCAACTTCTTTTTCAGCAAAGGGCTCCGGCTCACCGGCTATCTTCTTTCCCGCCTTTTTGAATTTAATGGAAGCGTTAAAAGTTATCAGCAAAGAAACAATTAACAGAACAATGGTTAAAATAATAGAAGCGGTATAACCGAACGGTATCTGAAGAAATCCTATAATTTTCCCCACCCAGCCGCCTTGGGCTGGGAATAAAATATCGATTAAGCCCAGTCCGGAAACGACGAATAAAACCGAACCGACCATACTAGCGCCGATAAATACCCGTTGGCGGGAAAAGAAAAACAGCAGGGCCACTAAAATAGAAATAGTTGGCAATAAATAGTAGCCCCATCCGAACAGATCGTTTAACACAAGATGGATGGCTGAACCTGCCGGACCGGCCTTTTGGAAGGCCGCCAAAATCAGGATTGCGGACAAACCGATTAAAAAAATAGCGACGATGCTGTTTTTGGTTTCCGGATTGACGATTAGCGATTGCCGTTTATCTTTTTTCGCCACGCTATCAGTCTAACAAAAATAAAAGCTAATAAAAAGATTCCGATTATATTATAGTTAAACGGGATGAATCCCGTTAGAAACAGCTAGAATGTATTACACCTACTTATTACAAAGTAAACAGGATGGACGTTGGTATATGGGATATAGCGATGATTTACGGAAGCGCTTTAAGGAGCATAACGAGAATAAATCTACTTATACCAAAAATCGCGGCCCATTCAATTTAATTTACTACGAAGCTTGTTTTAACGAACAAGACGCAAGGTCGCGTGAGAAATATCTTAAATCAGGAATGGGTAAACGTTATCTGAAAAACAGATTAAAGCGTTTCCTGTCTCTAACGGGATGAATATAAAACCAGATATTTTTAAAGCCTACGACATTCGCGGCCGTTACCCGGATGAATTGAATGAAGAAACAGCGCTAACCATTGCCGCAGCGCTTGGGAGGCATTTTAAAAGCGGGAAAATAGTCGTCGCCTATGACACCCGCTTGAGTTCTCCACAGCTCTACGCGGCGGCCATTGAAGGATTAATGACAAATCCGGATCTGGAAATTGAAAAGATAGATCTCGCCACCACGCCGATGTTTTATTTTCTGGCAAATCAATTAAAAGCGGTTGGCGGAATAATGATCACCGCCTCCCATAATCCGAAAGAGTACAACGGCCTGAAGGTGGTGGGTTATGGCGGATTAGTAATGAGTGGAAAAGAAATTTATGGACTACTTTAGATTATACGCAGAATACCTGTCGGAATTTTTGGATGTGAAACAACCGCTCAGGGTTGTTTTTGACTGTTCCAATGGCACTACGGGTTTAGTACTGAAGAATTTGTTTGCCGGCAAACAAACTCCGATAGAGGCGAAGCTGATTAACGAACGGCCGGACGGAAATTTTCCGGCGCATGGGCCAAATCCACTGGCCAAGGGCGCTTTAGACCAATTAGCGTCCGCGGTAGTTATGAGCAAAAGTGATTTGGGCGCAGTATTTGACGCCGATGGCGATCGGGTCTTTTTTACAGATAATCTCGGCCGACTGGTGCGGCCGGCGGCGGCCATTCTACTACTAGTCAGCCGTTTCGCCGGAGACCTGGCTTTGCCGGTGAATGTCGGGCCATTTGTGAAGAAGGCACTGTCTAAAATTGGCAGAAAAGCCATTGACTCGCGGGTCGGCCACTATTTTTTAAAAAAACTTATAAAAGAAAAGCAATTAGATTTTGCCGCCGAGCAATCCGGCCACTATTATTTCAAAGAATTTTTTGGCTTGGATTCCGGAATTCTCGCGGCCTTAGAGTTTATCAACGCCGCCGCCGACCTGCGGCAACCCCTCGCCCAATGGATTAATCAATTACCACCGCACTTTATTTCCGAGGAAATAAACTTTGAAGTAGCGGACAAGGCGGCGGCGATTGCCGCTCTGAAAGAAAAATACGGCTCAAGCGCCAAAAAAACGTCGGAACTGGATGGATTGTCGATGGAATTTGATCAGTGGTGGTTCAATGTTCGACCGTCTAATACGGAAAATCTTCTGCGCCTGAATTTGGAGGCAGAAAGCGAGTCTTGGTTTAAAGAAAAACTCACGGAAATTACGGACTTGCTTTTTCTTCAGGGCTAGTTTACAATTCGTGCGTTCCTTGTTGGTCCTTTTTTAAGGAGGCGGCTATGCGCAAGGCTTTCTGGCTGTTGGCTCTGGTGGTCGCGGCGTTCGCTTTCGCCGGCTGTCGGCACTTTCGCAGACATGACGAAACGACGATTATCAACAACCCGACTACAGTGACTGTTGTTCCCGGACCCGGCTGGCACTGCGGTGAGGACGATCACGCGCACGGCCGCTGTTGCCATCACCATGATTGTGACAAGGACAAGAAGCACTAAGACAGCACCCCCCGAAATACTTCGGGGGTTTTATTCTAAAACAAGGTTGCGGGAAGAATCTGCTCTTTCCAGTTGAACGATACCTTAACTATTTCATCGGAGTATTTACGGGGCACCATAAGATGCCCTTGTTTTTTTGCTAAGTCGTAGAGATCTTTGGTTATTTTCACGTCGTTCAGGCAATAGTTTTTCAGTTCCACCCAGTTTTTTTCGTTGTAGAACCTGATGGCTTCCAGGCCGTGATGAGTTTTACCGATGCCAAGATTGGTTTTGGCGAGAATGTCCAGACTAACCCGCTGTCCCAGTCCGAGCTCTATTTCTTCCAATAGATCCAACTTGGGAATTGCCCGCAGGTTAAACTTGAAATATTTTTCCAGCACCGGAATATCGAACCGGTTGATGGAGAAGCCGATAATTAAGCCGGCTTTTTGGATAAGCGATTCCAGGTCGTTAAATTGATTTTCAAAAAAAGAAAAATATTCATTTTTGTCATATGAATAAACTCCCACAAATGAAGCATCCAGTTTATGAAGATTTTGCTGTCCCCCGACATCGGCAAAACTATTTTTAGTTTCTATGTCAATTACTAGTTTGTCCATGCCGATTATGTATAAATTTTCGAGTCGGCAGACGAAGAAAGCCTATACATGCCTGTCCGCCACTTTAGAAGCCGCATAGCTATCCGGCTTGGTGCGCACTTCAAAATTATTGGCGCGGATCATGCCGACTAACTCTTGGATTAAGGTTTTGGTAGCGCCGTTTTCTCCAACGTCAACGTGAATTTCAAAATCAAATTTTGGCGGATCGGCATTTTTGAATGTCTGGAGGAAGTTTTTCGCTATCTCCAATGAAATCAACACTTCTTGGGTGATCCGATTGCGCAAGGTGTGATATTTTTCCGGCCCGTCAATGCGGCGCCAGAAGTATCGGCCGCCGTTGCCGACGCGGTGGACAACGATAGCGGTGACAAAATCCGCGTTGTTGTTCTGGTCTTTTTCCGAGTCGGTGCCGAGAGTTATCTTGTACTCATAGTCGGGACGCTCGTTCATAAAGTTAATAATTTCGCGGCTAACCTGTTCGGCGCTAAGCTGTAAGCCCAAAGAACTATTAAAAAAATAATTTTCGGCCGGTGTCATTTGGTAGTAAATTACCTCTATTCAGAAGGTTTGTAAAGTTATATATAATAGTAGATACCTAAACCATGAAGAGAGTTTATCTTGATTACGCGGCCTCTACCCCTGTTGATAGGCAGGTCGAGGCGGCTATGAGGCCTTATTTTGGGAGTATTTTCGGGAATCCTAACTCCCTGCATCAATTCGGGCAGGAAGCTTCCCGGGCAGTTTTTAAGGCGCGTTGCGAGATAGCGGAGGCGCTGGGCGCCGATTATCAAGAGATTATTTTTACCGGTTCGGCAACGGACGCGAATAATTTAGCCATTCGCGGAATTGTTCAAGAATCCCAAAACCAGAATCCCCGAGTCATTGTTTCGGCGATTGAACACGAATCGGTGCTGGAAATCTGCCGCAACTTGGAGAAAGAGGGCGTGGAGGTTATTTATATTCCCGTTTCCCGGTCTGGGTTTGTTGACTTCAATAAACTTAAAGCGGCCATTAACGCGAATACGGTTTTGGTATCGGTAATGCATACCAACAATGAAGTAGGAACAATTCAGCCGATTGAGCAAATTGCCGCGTTCATTAAAAAAGCGCGAAAGCCAGGCTCAGTTTATCCGTTGCTTCATACTGACGCCGTCCAATCTTTCCAATATCTTGACTGCAATGTGAATAAGCTGGGCGTGGATCTGCTGACTTTGTCGGCCCACAAGATCTACGGTCCGAAAGGAATTGGAGTGCTCTACATCAGGGGCCTGGATCAAAAACGGAAAAACCAACTGGGTTGGCATTTTGGCACTGATAATGTTCCGTATATAGTCGGTTTTGCCAAAGCGGTAGCGATTACTGAAAAAATTAAAGAAAAGGAAAGTGCGCGTGTTGCTAAACTGCGTGATTATTTTTGGGCTAGATTGAAAAAGAAGATGCCCAAATTAGAAATGAACGGTTCGTTGGAAAATCGCCTGCCTAACAACCTGAACATCTATTTTCCCGATCGGGAAGCTCACGATCTTTTAATAAAATTGGATATGGCCGGCATTGCTTCTTCGCCGGGAGCGGCTTGTCTGACCAGAGTCGCCAAGTCCTCCTATGTTCTTGAAGAAATGGGATTTTCGCCGGAGCGGTCCGGAGGAAGCTTACGGTTCAGCCTCGGCCGGCAGACTTCCAAAGCGGAAATTGATTACGCGGTAAAATTAATTTTAGATATTCTTGCGAAGCAATAATTTCTATGTTAAAATCTGCTATAATTTAAATAAGAAATGCCCAGTTTCAATAGATTTACAATTCGCGCGCAGGAAGCCCTGCAAAGCGCCCAAGAAATGGCCGCTCATCGCAATCACGGTGAGTTCAAGGTGACCCATCTTTTACTTACTCTGATTGATGACGAACAAACGCTGGTTCGCCCGATGCTGATTAAGGCTGGCGTTAATATTGATTCTTTGCATAAGGAAATTGACGAAGAGTTAAAGAAAATGCCGAAAATTTTCGCCTCCTCTAACGTCGGCCAGCTTTATCTTTCTCCGGAGCTGATGCAAGTGCTGGATCGCGCCGGCAAGATCGCTCTTCAGCAAAAAGACGAATATATTTCCTGCGAGCACCTGCTCTTGAGCATTTTAGAATCTCCATCCGCGGCTCAAAAAATTTTGGAGCGGCTCGGCTTGCGTCGGGATCTGGCTTTCCGGGCGCTGGCGCAGTTGAGAGGTTCTACGCGGGTTACTGATGAAACGCCCGAGAGCAAATTTCAGGTTCTGGAAAAATATGCCATCAATCTCACCGACAAGGCGAGAGAGGGGAAGCTGGATCCGGTGATCGGCCGCGAAGAAGAATTGCGCCGTTTGATTCAGGTTTTGAGCCGGCGCACCAAAAATAATCCGGTACTGATCGGCGAGCCGGGAGTTGGTAAGACGGCTGTCGTTGAAGGGCTGGCCCAGCGGATAGTTTCCGGCGATGTTCCGGAAACGCTTAAAGATAAAGAAATTATTATGTTGGATTTGGGTTCACTGATTGCCGGGACAAAGTTCCGCGGCGAATTTGAGGACCGGCTAAAAGCTTTTGTCCGGGAAATTCAGAACGCGGCTGGGCGTTTGATATTGTTTATCGATGAAATCCATATGATCGTTGGCGCCGGCGCCGCCGAGGGCGCGGTGGACGCCTCTAATTTGTTGAAACCGCCGCTGGCGAGAGGCGAACTGCATGCTATCGGAGCCACGACCACCAGAGAATACCAGCGGTATATTGAAAAAGACCCGGCGTTGGAGCGCCGCTTCCAGCCGATTATTGTGGAGGAGCCGTCCGTGGAAGACGCGGTGGCGATTCTGCGCGGACTGAAGGAAAAATATGAAACACATCACGGCCTGCGCATCAGCGATGAGGCGATTATGGAGGCGGTGAATTTATCATCTCGTTATATTACCGATAGATTTTTGCCGGATAAGGCCATCGATTTAATTGACGAGGCGGCCGCCGCTCGGAGATTGGAGACGGAGAGTTTGCCCTCCGAGATAGATAAAATTCGCCGCGAGATGACCAAACTGGAGATAGAAAAGTCCGCTCTTCAAAAAGAGGGCGCGGTTAAAAACAAAAATCGGATTAAAGAAATCAACGAGCAAGTGGGAAAATCCAAGGTTCGCAATGACGACCTTTCTGCCACCTGGCATGGAGAAAAACTGGCTTTTGAAAATCTCCACAATCTTCGCAAAAAAATAGAAGACTTGCGGCGACAGGCCGAAGTTGCGGAGCGGGAAGGAGACTTAGAGAAAGTAGCCGAGATTCTCTATGGCAGTTTGCCGCAGGCGGAAAAGGATTATAAAAACCTGGAAAGGAAACATTCCAAAGCTGCCGGTTTTATAAAAGAAGCAGTGGACGCGGAAGATATTGCCACGGTAGTTTCACGCTGGACCGGTATTCCGGTGAGCCGAATGTTGGAATCAGAAGCTCAAAAACTCACACGCATTGAAGAAGCTTTAGGACGCCGAGTGGTTGGCCAAGAAGAGGCGATTGGGGCGGTGGCCAGCGCTCTCCGCCGGGCGCGCGCGGGTCTCGCCGACGAAAATCGGCCGCTGGGATCGTTTATGTTTTTGGGGCCGACCGGAGTTGGCAAAACAGAGCTGGCCAAAGCGCTGGCAGAATTTATGTTTAATGACGAAAAAGCGCTGGTTAGGATTGATATGTCCGAATACATGGAAAAGCATTCCGTTTCACGATTAATCGGCTCGCCGCCTGGCTACGTTGGTTTCGAAGAGGGTGGTCAGTTGACAGAGACCGTTCGGCATCGGCCTTACAGCCTGATTTTGTTTGATGAAATCGAGAAAGCCCATCCGGAGGTGTTTAACATTCTTCTCCAAGTTTTGGACAACGGCCGATTAACTGACAGCAAAGGGAAAATCGTGAATTTCAAAAACTCAATTGTGCTGCTGACCTCTAATGTCGGCAGTCAGTATTTCAAACAAATGTCCAATCTTGGCTTCGCTTCTTTAACCGATGGAGAAGATACCGGACAGGAAACTAATTTTAAAGAAAAAGTGCTGGATACCCTGCGGCGCACTTTCAAACCGGAATTCTTGAATCGATTAGATGAGCTGATTATCTTCAATCCGCTTAGGAAAAAAGAAATCGAAAAAATCGTGGATTTGCAATTGGATCTGGTTAAGGAGAAGCTCAAAGAACGCGGCATAAAGATCAACATCGACCCAACAGTTAAAAAGTACGTGGTGGAAAATGGTTTTGATCCGGAATACGGCGCCCGACCCATAAAACGAATGATTCAAAAGGCGATTTTGGATAAACTGGCGGATAAAATAATCGGCGGCAAAGTAAAAGATGGCGATAAAGTTAAAATCAGTTTTGCGGAATCCCAAATTACGGTTAGCGCTTAAGGCGCTAGTTTTCGCCGGCTTTTTCCAGTTGATCAAGCTGGGCGATTTCGGCTTCTGGCCGGTCCTCCTTTTCACGGCCGCGACGATCTTCTTTTACTCCGTCCCACTTTTTAGAACTTTAGAGCTCATGTCGGTTTTGCTGGTTTTTTTTGCTGACGCACTTCTGATTTCCTGGACGTTTCTGGCCAGTAGCTACTTTAGCCTGCTGACTCTTTACTTCGCCGCCGTTTTTTATTTGATTTTAGGCGTAAAGGATTTAGCTTTTACTAATAGAGAGGTTTGGTATCGGATCTTGAATGTCGCCTTAGCTTACCCGGCGTTTATTTTGTTCTTTTATAATAGCCAATCCGCCCTACTACCGAAGACGGTTTTGATCTTTTTAGCCACACTTATTTTAGTGAAAAGTGTTATTAATAAAAAAATCGCCGTTTGGCTTATCACGTTTCTAACCCTGGAAATTCTCTGGGCCATTTCATTGCTCCCTATCGGGTTTATCAACTCAGCCAACCTGGCTTTATTGGTTTACTTCGCCTTAATTGACCTTGCCTACCATTACTACGTCAGCAAGAACCTTTCTCATAGGAAGATCTTAACTAATTCAACCGTATTTTTAATCGTTGTCCTGTTAATCCTCGGTTTCTCCAGATGGTCGCTATAAACCTTGAATATATTTTCTGAATTCTGGCCCCAGTTCTTTATGGCGGAGACCAAAGTAGGTTTGCGCCTTCAGTATGCCAATTTTAGAACCGCCATCGAACCTCTCGCCGCGAAAATGCCAGCCAAACAATCGGCCGCCGGATCGCGCATAATTTTTTAAAGCTTCGGCCAAGCCGATCTCCTTTCTTTGATGAGGGTAGAGTTTCTTAATTTCGTCCAGGATATCTTTAGTCAGGATGTACCTACCTATTATAGTAAGGTTGGATGGAGCCTCTTCCAGTGCTGGCTTTTCCACTACATCTATTAGCTGATAAAGATCCTTGCTAATTATCGATTTTTCAGCTTTCACTACGCCATATTGAGAGACCTGGTTTTTAGGAACTGGTTCCAAGGCAACTATCGGAGCCCGAGTTTTTTCGAATAATTGTACCAGTGTTAATAGCGGCGGCTTTCTAGCCACTAAGAGATCGTCGGAAAAGCAGACTAAAAACGGGTTTTGATCAAGAAAAGGTTTGGCTGACAATATCGCATCACCATTGCCAAACGGTTTTTTTTGGACGGCAAAGTCAAATTTCACTCCGAGGCCCCGCCATTCTGGATCGCTAGCCAGGTATTTTATATATTTTTGAAACTCTTTTTGCTCCGGACTCGTGACAATTATCAGGTGTTTTATTCCAGTAGCCAACACCTCTTTGATTACATAATGGATTATCGGTCGGTCAACTATCCCAATCATGGCTTTGGGCTGATGCAAAGTTAACGGCATGATTCGGGTGCCTAATCCGGCAGCCGGCAAAACAGCTTTGGTGATCTTAGCCATCTTTAACAGAGTTAATAATACACAAAGAACTCTATTTTTGCTACCATTTAGTACATATATATGAAGGTGGCTAACAGATATAAGTGGCTCTTACCGCCGATTTTCTTTATTGGTTTTGCCGCCCTTTTTCATTTTTGGTCTTCGAATATAGTGGATTTGGATAGTTTTTACTACATCCGCCAATCTTGGCTCCTGCGAACCAACGGCCTATTTGACGTAACATTTCCATGGGCACAATTCTCCGTTATTAAACTTTTCTCCGCTTCGTTATGGTATGGCTTCGCCTTTTTGTTAGTCCCTTTTACATTGATTGGCAATCTTTTCATTGGCATTAAAATCGCGGGCGTAATTTTTACCGCCGCCGCTTTGTTCAGTTTTTACTGGGTAATGAACCGCCATCAATTCCGTTGGCCATTCTTGTGGCCGTTATTGCTATTTTTTTCCGTGCCGAATGTTCTCGCTCAGTTTTTAATGGTTCGGCCTCAAATCGTGTCATTAGCGCTCGTCCCCATTTTATTTTCTTTGCTGATTATGGGCAGTTGGCCGGGGATTGCTTTTGCTTCGTTTGGAATCGCCTGGGCGCATCTTAATTTTGCTTGGCTTCCGGCGTTGATTTTTGCCGTAGTGGCGACCGCCCAATTCTTTACCTATGGCAGATCGCGATGGAAAGAGCTGGTTTATAAAGGGGGAGCTATCTTAGGCGGACTGTTGCTTGGTTGGGCTCTCCGGCCCAATCCTTTTGGCGCTCTCCGGCTATTTTATGTGCAAGTTATTCAGCAAGTATTCCAAAAGCAAGGGGGCCTACCCCTTTTATTTGGCAAAGAGAACCTACCTTTGAAATTCACCGCTCTCTTTCAGAATTTTAGCCCATTCTTGATTTTACTGGGCGGCGCCATCTTTATTTTTTGGTTTCAGATGTGGAAGCATAAGCCTGTAAGCCAGGATCAAAAGATTGTTCTTTGGTCGAGCGCGGCACTTGCCATAATTTTCTTTATTTTTACAATGCTGGTGGCTCGTCGCGCCTATAATTTTTGGGCGGAATTCGGAATTATTTTTGTCGCGGCGGTATTCTCTTACTGTATTTCCAGCAACTCTTCTCATAAGCCTATTGCCCAGTCGTCGGCCACAATGCTTGCCATCATATTTGTGTTTATGATCTTTTACTCTGGCTCAAAGGGAGTCGCCGCGATCGGCAAGGATGGCTACAAACCCACCGAGCTTCAGGAGGCGGCTCTTTGGCTGAGGGATAATAGCCAATCCGGAGAAATCGTTTTCAATCTGCATTGGCCTGATTTTTCTGCGCTGTTTTTCTGGAATCAAAAAAATTATTACATTAGCGGACTAGATCCGATTTTTCAGTATGAATACAGCCCCAGTCTTTATTGGAAATTTCATTATCTTGCCACTGATGTTGTTACTAAAAAAACGTGTGGCGCCATCGCCTGCACTCGCGATATGTTGGAAGACACTTACGGCGTATTAAAAAAAGATTTTCAAGCGAAATACGTGCTTTTAACGAAAATGGAAAATCCCGCAGTACGTCAATTTCTGGAAGGAGATTCCCATTTTGAAAAAAAATTTGAAACCAATTTCGAAGCCATCTACTTGATTAAATAGATACTACCTATTAGTATTTCTTGGGTAATGTTTATTAATCAAAAATCCCAGGAAATAAGCTACGCGCTTGTAAAAATTTCTCCATATATTCGACGGCCAGAATTAAGGCACAGAATGGAAAGATTAGCTTTCCAATTACTAGAGGAGACATCTTCTGAAAGTTTTGAATTGGCACTCAAGACGATTGCCAGCCTTGAAAGTCTGATTGGGTTGGGCCGGGCAATTTATGAAGTAGAGCCGGTAAACGCAAATATAATTATTGGTGAGTTAGAGTCTTTGAATTCGGCCATTAGGCAGCTGGTTGGCTTAGATGACTCTGAAACCGAAGAAGCCCCCGATCTAGGAAGATTTTTCTCTAAGGTTCCAGCGGTTATTTCTCAAAAGAAAGAATATGACAATGGTCCAACGATCATCACAGAAGAAAATGGTAATGGGCCTAATGTCAATGGAAATGGCCTTGCCTCGGCAATCAGGCAATCGGCAATTTTAGAGAAAATTCGGCAATCGGCAAATCGGCAAATTCAACTTAAAGAGATACTTGCCGCATTTCCGGAAGTTAGCGAAAGGACTATGCGTTATGACCTCCAAAAACTTTGCAGTCAGAGCTTAATTGAGCGTATTGGCAATGGCGGGCCTGGTAGTTATTATGTGCTTAAATAGGCGTATTTGCCGCATTTGCTAGCCCCAAAATTGCCGTAATAAACTACTTTTTAGGTCGTTATATTATGTGTAATGACTTTGGGTGAGGCCGGGTCATTCAATACTGATACTTCGGGATGTCGATATAACGACGTATCTTTTCCGGCCCTCCCATATATGGGAGAGTTTTTTTATTCCTCACAAATAGAGAAATTCGAACAAGTAAAAAAGTCATTGCATAAGCTAAGCAATCTTAAAAAGAAAACAAGATTGGCTGTTCTATCGAGGTCGATTCTCTGTCGCCTAAGCGATAAGAGTAAGATAGGAAGCAATTTTGACGAAAGTAATTACAAACAAATAAAGTTAGTTTAAGGTCAAAAATAATTATTCAATGAATATAACAAACAAAATTACATCGGTGTTGCTTTCCGCGACTACCGCTGTATGGATTTCTGGTTTTGCGATGTTCGTTCCGATTGCCAACGCGCAAACTACGGACTTGCAGGCCCAGATCAACGCTTTGTTATCTCAAATTGCTGCTTTGCAGGCCCAGTTGGCCTCTCAGAGTCCGAGCTCTTCCGCCGCCTGTTCTTTCTCCCGCGACCTCACCGTGGGCGTTAAGGGCGATGACGTGAAGTGCTTGCAGACATATCTGAAAGTTTCCCCAACTTCCGGCTACTTCGGCCCGATTACACAGGCCGCGGTTTCAAAGTGGCAGTCGGATAACAGCGTTTCCCCGACCGCCGGTTACTTTGGAGCGAAGTCTCGAGCTAAATACGCTTCAATGGTAGCGGGTGGTCCAGCTCCGACCCCGACCACGACTCCTGTATCAGGGACGGGACTATCCGTTATGCTAGCCGCTGATCAGCCGGCTACCGGCTTGTTCGGCGAATCGTTTGCCAGCCGGCCGTTTACTAAATTGCGGTTTACCGCATCGGCCGACGGTGACGTTACTGTTAAAGCCATGACGCTAGAAAGGACTGGCCAGGGTTCTGACAGTGCTTTCTCCGGAGTCGTCTACCTGGACGAAGATGGAATTCGACAGGGAACATCTAAGACATTTGGCTCTGATCACCGCCTTCGCTTAACCGAATCATTCGTTGTTAAGGCTGGCCAGACTAAGACCATTACCTTAGCTGGTGATTCCGACAGCGACCAGAATGACTACAATGGTCAGTTAGTCAGCTTAAGCTTGGTAGGTGTAGAAACCTCCGGCGCGGCTGTTAACGCTGGCTTCCCGTTGACCGGCAGCTTAATGACGGTCAACAGCACGTTGGCTATTGGTGGCTTAACTCTTGCCAAGGGATCGTATGATCCAAGCGCCGGTTTGACTAAAGAGATCGGCACTGTGGGCTACATTTTCTCCGGCATTAGATTAACTGCCAGCACCAACGAAGATATTTTGGTGAAGTCAATAAAATGGAACCAGTCCGGTTCAGCGAGCCTTAACGACCTCGCTAATGTAAAAGTCGTTCTTGACGGTGTGTCCTATGACACTACCGTCAGCTCCGATGGCAAATATTACACTGCTAAATTTAGCAGTGGTATTAAGATCGAAAAAGGTCTTAATAAGGAAATGTATGTCAAGGGTGATGTTGTTAGCGGTTCCGCTCGTACGGTTGACTTTGACTTGTACCGTTACTCGGACTTGCAAGCTCAGGGTTTGACCTATGGCTATGACGTTCTGCCATCCTCAGCTGAAGGCGGCACAACGACTACTGCTGATGACAGCGAATTCCAGAATGCGGAGCCTCGCTATGACGCTTCGCAGGCCTACATTGATGCGGGTACAATCAACGCTCAAAACGCTCCGACTGTTGGCGCGCAAAACGTTGCCGTCAGCCTTCCAAACCAGCCATTGGGCGGTTTGATCATTGACGTCAAGGGCGAAGACATTACCGTTGCGGCAATGAACTTCGATATGAGCGCGATTGACGATACGGATACTGGCGGTTCAGTGGAAACCAACGATGTCACAAACATCACTTTAGTTGATGATACTGGCAAAGTGGTTGCTGGTCCGGTTGATGGTGTAGCTGGTGGCAATAATGCTATTCGGTTCACCGATACCGTAACCTTCCGCCCCGGCAGGCACGTTTACACCTTGAAAGGTAAGGTTGGCACCGATCTTGGAAGCAACGATACTATTGCCGCTTCCACGACTCCTAATGCTGACTGGACCACTGTTCGAGGCTCAACTTCTGGCGTGACTATTACTCCGACTCCTGCGAGTGCTGTTACGATGAGTACAATGACGGTTAAAGCAGCTTCTTTGACCTTCACTCTCTCTGCAGAAACTCAACAGGGGAGCAATGCTAGCACGAGTGCCCAGACAGTTGTTGCTGGCACGAGTGGCTACAAGTTCACCGACTATGTATTGGATGCCAGCGGTTCTGGTGAAGATATTAGAGTGAACAGCTTACAGTTGAGAAATACCTTCAGCTCGTCTAATACGGCTGATGATCTGACCAACTGTCAGTTGTATGATGGCAACACCGTTCTAAACACCGGTGGCAATGTCGTCAATCCTTCCAACAGCGATTCCAGCGCGGCTAACAAGACATTTAACCTGGATACAGGCTTAATCGTTCCGAAAGGGACAGTTAAGACGATATCTATGAAATGCAACCTTGTTTCCGGTGCTAACGCTAGCGGTCAATGGAATTGGGGTATTACCGATGCTGACGCATCTCTTAACGCGACTGGAATGACTTCCGGCCAGAGCGTTGATGGATCTGATGCTATTACTGGAAATGACGGCCGTGTTATAGCGGCTGCCACCAGCGGTACCCTTGCCTTTGCTCTAGATTCATCCAGTCCGTCTTTGAAGTGGGTACAAGCGGGATCTACGGATAATGCTTTGGCTGTCTTCCGGTTCAATGCTACGAACGAGGACATCAGCATCAACACTCTAGGCCTCCAGCTTGGTACTTCCACTGCTTCTGCCGATACCTATGCGTCCAACACCCCGTCAGACCTGACAAAGGTAACTGTTTGGGATATGTCACTTCCTGTCGGACAGCAAAAGGTAGGCGAAGCGGTCTTCTCTTCAACTGATTATGCTACCGCCACACTTTCCGGCGTTGTTGTGCCTAAGAACGGTCAGAAACTTCTGACTGTTAAGGCTGACATCGGTGGGATTTACACCAGCGGTCCGGCGCGGCCTGGTCACTTGGCGCTCATTAACTATGACGCCAGCAATTCCAGCAACTGCTCCGGCGGCGTGAATACCAGCTGTCAGAGAGGTGCTACTGGAGTTGGTATGTCTTCCGGCGTGGCAGTTGGTTCAGGAGGTTCTGATTCCAACACTAACGGCGCCAGAATCGCAAGGTCTGTTCCGACGGTTACTAAACTCACCTTGCCAAGCAACACCTTTGGTCAATCGGCTTCATCTAAATCTTTGTATAGGTTTAGCGTGACTGCTCCGGCCAGCGGCAATGGCATCAGCTTGTACAAGTTCACCTTCAACGTCGCGACCTCCGTTAACGGTATAACCGAGTTGCCAAAAGCGACTAACGGTACGGCTGTTGGCGATACTCCGAGCGCCACTGGTCAGATGACGGTTAGCAACTTTGTGGTGAAATGTTACGCGGATGCGTTCGTTACCCCGTCTTGCGGCAATACCAGCGGTACATTGAACCAGTTTAGTCTCGCGATTGCCGATGGCAATAACGCAAACCAAGACTTCGGTTCTACTTCCTCTGATATGACCACCGCGCCTATAAGCAGTTCCAGTGATGGCGATGACGATGGTGACGCGCAGGGTGATGGCTTGGTACAAGACGGCTCTCCAGACGTTGACTTCCCGGTCTACTTCAACCCGACGGCTTCTAGCGGCCAAACGTCAGAAGCTATCAGGATTGATGCCGGTACGACCAAGTACTTCGAGTTGCTAGGAGACATCGCGAATGCTACTACCACCACGAGTATCTCAGTCAAGATGCAAGGCGATGGTACGTTCTCCGCGGGTACTCATACCGAAGCGACCAACATTGGCGCGTTCCACATCAACAATCAGGATGATTGGACAACCAAAGGCTACTCATTCGCTACGACTGTTTGGGCAATCGATTCTTGGGTGGACAACGACTTCATCTGGTCTGGTAACTCAACTAGCACTGGTCAGAGCATTGAATCATATGACTGGTTCGACGGCTTCCTAGTGCCAGGCTTGAGCAATACCGACACCGGAGTTGCTGAAACGCTAACCAAGAGCTAACCCTGGTAAGGTGCTTGAGACCCTTACTTGAGTACAAAACCCCCCGATATATATCGGGGGGTTTTGGTTCAAGCGGGTAGTTGCGTTTTGAGCAATTATTTGTTTAAATAACCTCGATGTCTAAAAGACTTATATTCTTACTGCTAACTTTTGGAGTAGTCGCGATTGGCGGTGGATTATTTATTTTTAATTCCATTAAGCAAACCAAAGTTATTGCCGACTCCGGCAATTCTCCTGTTTCAATATTCGACAACGCGACGTCAACGCCCAATCCAATCCCAGCAGAGAAGCCGGTTGGTCCAAAATATAAAGGCCAGGCCCTGAATTATCTTGGGAGTCCAGAGATTCTAGCTAAATATCCAAAGGAATTTGTGGAGAAAAAACGCGCGATACTCTTGGAATTAGCGGAAGCGGTTAATAAAAATCCGATTCAGGCAGAGCGATGGACCGATATCGGTTTAATTAAAAAATCCTTCGATAACTACGTGGGCTCGCGAGACGCTTGGGAGTATTTGAACGTCATTAAACCTTCTGACGCGATGAACCATTACAATTTAGGCAATCTTTATGGTTTTTACTTAAGCGACTTCAAAAGAGCGGAAGACAACTTCCAAAAAGCCATTCAATTAACTCCTACGCTACCAGATTTTTATTTGGGACTAGCCATGTTTTATCGGGATGCTTATAAAGAGAAATACGGACTGGTTGACGATGTATTATTGGATGGGCTAAAAAATATTCCGAGCGATCCGAATATTATAATAGACTTGGCATATTACTATAAATCAATTGGCGATAAAGAAAACGCGATTCAACGATTTTCACAATTGTTAAAATCGCCGCTAATCAGTGGCGCCCAGCAAGAGGCTTTTAAAGAAGAAGTAGCGACGCTAAGCGCCAATTAAGTATTCCGTAACTATAATTTGCGGCGCCCAGTTATATTAGATGTACATGCAAAGAGTTCTTTTTGTCATTACCAAGGACGACGTCGGGGGCGCCCAAAAATATGTCCGAGAATTGGCGGAATCTCTGAATCCCCAGAAATTTCAGGTCAAGGTTTTAATGGGTGGGAAAAATGGCTTGCGCTTTCTTTCTAACTCGATCCGTCCGTACTTTCTTTTTGTTAACGATCTCCTCGCTCTTTTGGAGCTAGTTTTTATTTTCCGCCGCGAAAAACCAGACATCATCCATCTTAACAGCTCTAAGGCCGGTGTGATTGGTGCGATGGCGGCAAAATTTGCCGGAGTGCCGCGAGTGATTTTTACCGCCCATGGGTGGGTATTTAATCCCAGCAATCGGCTAAGCTGGTTGCGACGGCGTTTTTACGTACTGCTTCATAAAATAGCCGCCCGTTTTCAGGATGCCATAATTTCGGTTTCCGATTATGATTCCCAATTGGCCATACAGAATCGCATCGCCCAGCCGGAAAAACTGGTAACCGTGTATAACGGTATTGCGCCGATAAATTTTATCGGAAGATCCGAAGCCCGCCGTGTCCTTAAAAAAATAACCGGTGCGCCGGTTGATGAGAAAAGCGTGTGGATTGGCTCTGTCGGCCGTTTAGTTGTGGAAAAAGATTACGGAACCTTTCTAGAGGCGGCGGCGCTTTTGCCGAACGCCAACTTTTTTATTATTGGTTCCGGATATGAATTGCTAAAACTGCGAGCAAGAATTAAAAAACTTGGTTTGGGCAATCGGTGTTTTATAGCGGAGAAATTAGCTCCCGCCGCCCCGTATTTAAAAGCTTTTGATGTTTTTCTTCTAACTTCTATCAAAGAGGGTCTGCCTTATACTATGCTGGAAGCAATGGCGGCGGATGTTCCGATAATCGTAACCCGAGTTGGCGGCATGACCGAAATTGTCCAGGATCGCGGCCTAGTGATGCCACCCGGGGAACCGGAGGAAATCACGCGAGCGATTAGGTATTATCTGGAGCATCCGGAAGAAGCCAGAAAATTTTCTACAGGCGCTGGGCAATTTTTACGGCGAAGACTTACACTTTCTAGAATGGTTCAGGAAACAGAGCGAGTTTATCTGTCATGATTTCTTCGCGCAAGGAAGGGATTGCGGTTTTTAGTCTTGCTTACGCGCCTTTTGTAGGAGGAGCAGAGGTCGCTGTGCGGGAAATTGCCAGACATGTTTCCAAGACTGAATTTATAATTTTAACTAAAAAATTTGACGCCCGCTGGCCGGACATAGAGAACGATGCCAATATCTCGGTCGTTCGTCTTGGAGCGGGCAGAAAGGATGGCCAATATTATGGCGGGTTTTTTTCAAAGCTTATTTATGTTTTCCTGGCCTGGCGCGCGGCAGAGCGTATTCATAAACAAAAGCCTTTTAAAGCGATTTGGAGCATAATGGCGGCTTATGCCGGTCTGTCAGCGCTATTATTTAAACTACGGCATCCGGAAGTTCCATTTTTGCTGACGCTTCAGGAGGGAGATTCCGAAATCTATATTTTAAAACGGGTAGGCATTTTTTATCCATTTTGGCGTTGGATTTTCAGAAAAGCGGACCATATCCAAGCTATCAGTAATTATCTTGCCGATTTTGCTCGGCGCCATGGCGCGCGCTGTCCAATCGAGGTAGTGCCGAATGGAGTAGCTCTGGATAAATTAAAAGTTAAAAATGATAAGTCAAAAATTGCCGGCCCAGTTATTATCACCACTTCGCGATTGGTTCATAAAAATGGAGTGGATATTTTAATCAGAGCGGCCGCTCAATTACCAATTACCAATTACCAATTACTAATTTTGGGCGGCGGTCCCGAAGAGGAAGGGTTGAAAAAACTTGCGGCGGAGTTGGGCGTAGCGGATCGGGTCAAGTTTTTTGGCCACCTAGATCCAGAAAAAGTTCCGGAGTATCTAGCAAAAGCCGATTTTTTTGTAAGAGCCTCCCGCTCCGAGGGACTGGGCAGTTCTTTTCTGGAAGCGATGGCGGCCGGTTTGCCGGTGATTGGTACGCCAGTTGGCGGCATACCGGATTTTTTAAAAGATCGCGCCACTGGCCTTTTTTGTGCAATAGATAACCCAAAAGATTTATCGGAAAAAATAAGTTTACTTTTCGCTGATCAGGAGTTGGCGGAAAGAATCGCTCAAAACGGCCAAAGGCTGGTTCGGGAAAATTATTCTTGGGACGGTATTGCCTCAAAAATGAATAGCCTTTTTGAAAGGCTTACAGTGCACAGCCTACAGCCCACAAATCGGATTTTGATTGCCACCGGAATCTATCCGCCGGACATAGGCGGGCCAGCGACCTACACTAAGCTGCTGGAAGAGGAGTTGCCGAAGCGTAGATTTTTGGTGGGCCATTTGGCGTTTACCGATTTTAGGAAGAAACCAAAAATTATTCGCCATCTATACTACTTTTGGAATTGCTGGAAATTAATAAAGGGCTTTGATTTTGTTTATGCCCAAGACCCCGCTAGCGTTGGCTTGCCGGCTTTAATCGCGGCGCGGTTAAGAGGTAAGAAATTCTTTATCCGTGTGGCTGGTGACTATGCCTGGGAGCAGTCCGCGCAAAGATTTGGAGTGAAAGATACGATAGATGATTTTCAGAAAAATAAATATGGTCTGAAAGTGGAATTTTTGAGAAAAATTCAAAAATTTGTAGTTGGCCAAGCCGATCTTGTTATTACGCCAAGCAAGTATTTTCAACAGCTTGTTGGCGGTTGGGTAAAAAATCCGGAAAAGGTTCAGGTAATTTATAATGGTATCAATTTATTAGCAAGCAGTGGGCAGCAAGTAGCAAGCAAAGACAAAACTATTCTTTCAGCTGGAAGGTTGGTTCCATGGAAAGGGTTCGATGTTTTAATAGAAATAATGAAAGAATTACCGGATTGGCGCCTGGTGATTGTTGGGGACGGACCGGAGCGGGCGAATCTCCAATTACTAATTACTAATTACCAATTACAAGATCAAATTCAATTAGCCGGTGCTGTCTCAAGAGAAGAATTGGAAAAATATTTATCGAAAGCGTCGGTTTTTGTGCTGAACACTTCTTTTGAGAGCTTTTCTTTTCAAGTAGTGGAAGCGATGAACGCGGGTGTGCCAATAGTTGCCACAAAGATCGGCAGCATTCCGGAACTTATAGAGGATGGCAGGGAGGGCATTATTGTGCAGCCTAACAATAAGGAACAAATTATCGCCGCGATCAAAAAAATTGATTCCGACCCGTTATTCCGGGAGTCCATTACTGAAAATGCCAAGAAGAAAGCAGGGAAGTTTTCAATAGAACGAACGGTTAATAATTTAGTAGAATTAATAAGCCATGCCTCAGGTAGATAAAAAACATTATTTTGTTAAGAAATATGACGATCTAAACCGGTTTATTTCCTATTTTTATCAGATTGATCTGACGACCGGCTTAAATCCTAAAAATGTTTTGGAGCTTGGGAAGGGCAATGGCACTTTTTCCGATTATCTGAAAAAGTTGGGGGGTTTGGTTACTACCTGCGATTTTGACAAGAATCTGAATCCAGATGTGGTGGCCGATGTGCGTAATTTACCGTTTCGCGACGGCGAATTTGAGACGGTTACGGCGTTTGAGATTCTGGAACACATTCCGTTTGAAGATTTGCCCAAAGCGCTCTCCGAACTTAAGCGCGTCAGTTCAAGATACATCGTATTATCTTTGCCTTATAAATCCAGCGGTTGGGAGGTGGCCTTGCGCTTCCCCGGTGTCCGGACTTTGTTTAAGAAGTCGTTTCTAGATTTCTTTGTCAGAATGCCGCTGAAGTTCGGCGGCATTAAAGTTTCTGGCCAGCATTATTGGGAGATTGATGCCTGGAAATATTCCTTATCTAAAGTTCGCCGTGTTTTAAAACAATACTTTACAGTATTGAAAGAGGTTCGGCCGGTGTTGAACCACTATCATTATTTTTTTGTACTGGAAAAGTTGTCCAAATAGCAATGAAAGTGTTAATGCTTTCTACAGATGAAAATATTCTGCGAGAAAATTCGGAAGCAAGAAAGAGAATGCGGGAATACAGTCAGTATTTCGACGAGCTGCATATTATTGTTCTGACCGCGAAGGATTTTGGCAAAACAGAAGATTTAATATCAGAAAATGCCGTCGCGCACCCTACCGATTCCAGATTCAAGTTCTGGGCACTTTGGACTGCTTATGGGATAGGTGAACGATTGCTAAAATCTGGTGGCCAATGGGTAGTTACCGCGCAGGATCCATTTGAAAACGGCTGGATCGCCTACCGATTAGCCCGTCAGTTCAAGGCGCCTCTTCAGCTTCAGGTCCATACGGATTTTTTAAGTCCTTATTTTGCGGGCGAATCTTTCAAAAACCGGTTGCGCATATGGATTGCGAAAAGGATTTTGCCAAAAGCGGATGGCGTACGAGTAGTTTCCGATCGTATAAAAAAATCTTTGATTAAACGAACAGTAACTGGGGAGGAGAAAATCACCACCTTGCCAATCTTTACCGACCTTGTTGGGATTCAAAACGTAAAAGCCGGTAACGGCCAAGATTTTTTAATACTGATGGCGTCCCGGCTTACCAGAGAGAAAAACATTGGCCTAGCAATTGAGGCCATGGCTGATTTAGTCAAAGAAAATCCAAAATTACGGCTAGTGATTGTTGGGGATGGGCCAGAGCGTAGAAAACTCCAATTACTAATTACCAATTACCGACTACAGAATAATGTTGTCATTAAGCCGTATAATGATGATCTCGCGAGCTACTACAAAAACGCGGATTTATTTTTACTGACCTCTAATTATGAAGGCTATGGCCGCGTGGCAGTAGAGGCCGCGATAGCCGCCGTCCCGGTCGTGATGACCGACGTGGGTGTGGCGATAGGAAAAGTAGTGCCAGTTGGCGATCGACAAGCGGTGGCATCTGCCGTGCAGAGTCTTATCGGAGATTTTAAGGAGCGACAGGAATTAGTTAACAAGCAAAAGGAAGTTATAAAAAATTTGCCTAGCAAGCAGGAATATCTAACGGCTTACGCGAATTCTTTAAAACTAGAAAAGTTTAAAAAATTACTGTTTATCACCCAAAAATTGGATCTGGACGACGATGTTTTAGGTGTTTATCACCAATGGGTTGCCGGTTTAGCGGGAAAGTTCGACAAAGTGCATGTGATCTGCCTTTACCGTGGCCGGACTAATTTACCGCCCAACGTGGCAACTCATTCTCTGGGCAAAGAATCCAATGCCGGTAGATTAAAATACCTGATTAATTTTTATAGATATGTTTGGCGTCTTAGAAATGATTATGACGTGGTTTTCGTACACATGAATCCGGAGTATTTAATTTTAGCCGGCTGGCTGTGGAGATTACTGGGCAGGCGCGTGGTTTTCTGGTATGCCCATTATCGTGGTACATGGAAACTAAAACTCGCGGCGATTTTTCCGGATAAAATTGTCACTTCGGTACGTTTGGCATATCCATTTCAGAGCAGGAAACTTGAAGTGTTGCAACAGGGAATTGATACAGAGCGGTTTAAGCCGTTCGGAGATTCACGATTCACGATTCAAGATTCAGGATTCAAGATATTGTTTTTAGGGAGAATCGCGCCAGTGAAGCACGTTGATGTTTTGCTTCGGGCTTTTGCCGCTCTGTATCATACCGACAATGCTTCGCTAACAATTTTAGGCGAGCCAACGCCGGGCAAGCCAATAGAGACTGCGTATTATGAAGAAATCAAAAAATTGGCGACCGACCTTGGCATATTCGATCGGGTAAAATTCCTTTCGTCGGTGCCTAATTATGCAACTCCGGGAATTTACAATCAGTATGACTTATTTATTAATCTCACCGATACCGGAAGTTTCGACAAAAGCACACTGGAAGCCATGGCCTGTGGTTTGCCGGCAATTGTGAGCAATAAGGCGTTTTTGGATATTTTCCCGGAAAATTTGGTCGGACAATTAATGTTTGAAGAAAATAACTATAAAGATTTGGCGGGAAAAATAACGGCATTTATTAAAAAACCATTGGTAGAAGTTGGTAAAATATCAGAAACAATGCGCGCGCTTATCGTCGAAAAGCATAGTCTGGCAACTCTAGTGATCCGTCTCGCGGATTGCCTTAAATCGGTGACAATTTAGCCTTAATTTCAGTTTCATTATTATCTTTGTATATGAGAGAAACTAGTCCGCATAAGGTAAAGATATTAGGCATTATTCCGGCTCGCGGCGGATCAACCAGCATCCGGTACAAAAATATAGCAGATGTTGGCGGCAAGCCCCTCATCTACTATTCAATCCAGGAAGCTCAGAAGTCCAAACTTCTAGACGCCTTTATTGTTTCTACGGACAGCCCGAAAATTGCCAAGGTGGCGAAGCGCCTAGGCGCTGACGTGCCATTTTTACGCCCAAGCAATACCGCGGAAAAATTTTCTGCCGAAATCGAATATCAGCAACACGCTTTGGCTTGGTTGGAAAAACACCGCGGCTGGCAGCCGGAAATTGTCGTGATTATCAAGGCTACCTCGCCGCTTCGTCCGGCGAGCGACATTGATAAAGTAATTAAGGTTTTAAAAAAGGGAAATTTTAGCATGGTCAGGACAGTAGCAAAACCGGACCAGCATCCCTACCGGATGTGGATAGTCGATAAACAAACAAACAGACTGCACTCGCTTTTGCCGGAATTTGTATCTCGAGTGGATTTTGCCAAATGGGGCAATGACGTGCCAAGACAGAAATTGTCGAAAGTTTATTTCCATAATGGTGCCGTGGATGCTATTTGGGCAAAAAATATAAAACGAGGAGTGAGGGCCGTATTCGCCGGGCCGATTGGCGCGGTAATTTCCGATCCCAAAACAGCGGTGGATATTGATGAGCCGCGGGATTTGGAAATAGTAGCAGGATTATTAAAGCAGAAACGTGCGGCGAAATGATTGTAGGCCAGAAAGACCAAACAAAGCCTTTAGCGCACTATTTTTTTAGGGCGGAATCTGCGAAGAGAGTGTTTGGCGCCCTAGAAACAGGCATAACCTTAGTTAATTCTTATTTTATTATCAGCACGCTGAGCGTGTTTTCCTTCGGACTCTACCAGCTTATCTTATCTTTTATTTCTATTTTGCGAGGGATCGGCATTAATTTCTTTGACGGTTTAGTCACTCTGGATATGCGGCGCTATTTTAATCTCCAAAGGCCGGATCTTGCCAAGAAACTCTTTAAAGAAAACATTTTTTTTAAATTAGCAGCCGGCGCGCTTATGGCCGCCGCGGTCTTTTTTGGGTCCGATATCGTAGCCAATTTTTACGGCAAGGATATATCTATCTTAATTAAATGGGCCAGCATTTTATTGCTAACCAGCTCTTTTCAATCTCTAATATCGATATTCTTGCAATCTGTTGTTTCTTTTAGCCAGCAAGGCGTTTCGGCATTTAGAGAATTTATCAAACTTGCCCTGATCATAGGGTTTTTACTACTGCATCGGTTCACGATCACGGAAGTTTTCATTGCCCACGTTGTCGCAGAGGGCATTGCTACTTTTGCCTCCTCAATTTTTATTTTTATTAAAATGTATCAGAAAGCCTTTAGAAATGTTCAGTCAGCGCCGGAGCCTCTGATGATTCCCATGGTGAAAAATCACGGCCCAAGAATTTTCGCGATTTTTGGAATGAAAGAAATCTTACAAGATATAACTCCGTGGCTCATTAACTTTTTTGTGAATACCGAAGGAGTTGGATTATATTCTTTGTCTCTAAGCCTAGTAGCTTTTATACAAGATTTTATGCCTCTCTCCGGAATAAAGCCTATTTTGGCGCTGAAGGCTGATAAGCTAGATGAGCTGGCCTATATTTCCAAAGTAGCGGTGAAGTACGTGTTTTGGATAGGTAGCGCGTTTCTGATCATAAGCGTCGTTGCTGTCCCGCCTTTAGTGGTTTTTATTTTCCCAAAATACACACCCGCTATTCCGGTTTTTATATCCCTGACTTTCGGACTGCCTCTTTATGGAGTGGCCAAGATTCTTCACACCATACTTGCTTCTTTGCGGGAATATAAAGTTTTGGCTAGGCGTTTATTAAACGAACTGATTATTCTCATTGTGGGATCGGTTATTTTCTTGCCAACAATTGGCATAACCGGAATAGGAATTATATACCTAGCACGGTATATTGAGCGTACCTGGTTTCTTTATAGCCAGCTCACCAGGCACCATCCCGAATTTAAAATAAAACTTCACCGATTATTCAGGTTTGATAAAACTGATAAGCAATTTGCCAGCCAACTCTTTTCCCAATTTCGCGGTTTATTGCCGTCTATAAAAAGAAATTAATAAATGAACAAGCAAAAAACTATCTTTATAACTTCTTTTTACGGCCTGATCGGGCGTAATCTTTTGGGGACTGATATATTAAAAACGCTATTCGCGCATTCTTCCGGGGCCAGGGTTGTCATCTTGCTTCCGGAAGAAAAGCAGAAAACCTATCAGGGCCTATTTGGATCCGATCGGGTGATTGTTGAAGGTGTGCCATCTATTCCGGAAACGCCTTTCGAGCTTTTTTTAGCAAAACTCTTCTTCTTTTTATCTCCCACTGAATCTGCCAAGATAGCGCGTAGCGCTATCAGGGAACAGGGCAAATATTTTCATGCCGCGATTCTTACTTTGATAGGCTGGCTGGGCAGGATCAAATTAATTCGTCAACTGGCGCGCCGTTCCGCCTATTTATTAACGCGAAAAGATCGTTATAAAAAATATTTTAATAAATACAATCCGGATCTGGTATTTGCGACAGATATATTTCGCCATCAAGACGTGGAGATAATGCGCGAAGCGCATTTGCGAGGAGTTGCGACTCTGGGCATGGTCCGTTCGTGGGATAATTTAAGCACTAAAGGATTGAATCACTTTGTTCCGGATTATGTAGTGGTTCAGGCGGAAAAGATGAAAGAGGACATTGTGCGGTACGGCGATGTCTATCCGAGCAAAGTTGATGTTATAGGCGTGCCCCATTATGATCGTTATGTTAAAGATAGGCGGAAACCCCGTGAAGAGTTTTTTCATTCACTGAATCTTGATCCAAAGAAGAAAACCATCATTCTTTCTCCCCCGCTCCTGTACTATGCTAGTGATCCGATTGCGGAGATGATTGTTCATGCCCTCGCGCCGTTTGAAAATATTCAAGTTATCGTCAGATCTGCTTTAGTAGGGAAGACCAATCTTGGGAAGCTTAAGCCTATTCCTAATGCACTTACTATTGATGAGCCCGAAAGCGCCGAGGATTTCATAAAAGCTGACATTATGGCTGGTGACGATCACCTGGCTGACCTTTTATATCACTGCGATGCCATGGTTTCTCATATTTCCACACTGGCCATCGATGCCATTGTTTTTGACAAGCCGGCATTTTTTATCGGTTTTAACACAAAGCCAATGCCGTATCACCAGAGCGTGCGCTGGTTCTTTGATATGGACTGCGCCCGTGATCTGATCGCGACCGGCGGGGTGAAACTTTCCGAAAATGTGGATGAATTCGTCGGCCAGCTTAAGGCCCATCTTGCCGATCCGAAGTTGGGCGCAGAGGGGCGTCAGCTGGTGCGCGAGCGTTATTGCTATAAACTGGACGGCAAATCGGGAGAACGGCTTGGCAATGTTCTCGCCGGCATAGTGGGAGAAAAATTGCAATAAAAAACCGGCCGTTTCTTCGACTTTTTCGAAAGATCATCTCATTGCGCGGCAGCATCCGCTGGCATCTGATGGTTATTTCTTTTTTAGTAAGTACGCTACTTTCGATCCCCACTTATGGGGTAAGTTCCGGTTTTTTCCCAGTAGCCACTTTCTCACCAAGCCCTGGATGCCACGGAAGTGTTTATTTTTGACAAGATACTCTTCGCCGATCAGATCAAAATAAAGGGAAGTTGTTTTCTTTAAGATTGACGGCGTCCAAATTGTAATGTGATCGTTGTTTGGTTTGTAGGCGATGAACTCACCCTTTTTGTAAAAATTCAGTTTTTCGGAATTCGATTCAATATTGGGAAGCGTTAGGATCAGCACCCCGCCTCGTTTCAGGATGCGGCGGGCTTCACGGATAAAGTGGTGCGGATTTTCCAAATGGGCTATGACACACCAGGCGGTGATGGCATCAAAGCTATTATCGGAAAACGGCAGAATGCCGGTATTTAGATCTGCCTTTTGGAATTCTTTCAGGACTACGCCAGAAGTAATGTAATTATCCAAATCCAGCCCATAAAGATTCTCATATCCCGCCTCGCTTAGTTGCTTAAGAAAAGCGCCGCTGGCGGTTCCCGCGTCCAAAATGCGGGTGCTTTTTTCGGGGCGGTATTTCTGAAGTGTTTGGAGAGGAAAATTATGCTTAATAGACTGAGATACGAATTCACTCAAGTACTCTCTTACTTCTTTGCTATCTTTCCTTTCTTCTGGATTCAAATAACGCATACGGAAATAGTAACACTTTATGAGGCCTAAATTAACGTGACAATTTTAGAGATGGCGTCCACGCTTCTTTGGTATGAAAGTCCATCGCGAAATCCAATATAGTCATCAAATATCTTTTTTCTTCCCGAACTATCCAATTTGGGGTTTTTGAGATAATCATTGATAGCTTTTCTCAATTCTTCTTCGGTTGAGACTAATTTTAAGCCGCCGCTTTCCACAAGGGGAATGTACCAGTCAACCCAGTAGCGCTCCCTATAATTTTCCAGCGCGAGGTCAATGCAGGGTTGGTCGTAGATCGAGGATTCTAGATTCAAACTGGAACGGAAGTTGATATTGATATCGGTGTATTGAAACGAATGGCGAAGATTGTCCAGGTCTTTTTCATCCATTTCTATTTTCTGACCGCTGCCCGGAGCTTTTTCTTTGGTATGGCCGGCTAGCTCAACATGAATATTTTTCAGACCTTGATATTCTTTATAATACTCCGCCTCATCATTTGGGTGAATGCGAAAAAAAAGGTTCACATTTTGCGCCAATTCGCCACTTTCGCGCATTCTGACAATTTCTTTCCACACGCCATATTGTGGCGGATAAGTATTGGGCGGTACGGTACAGAGCCAAAGCGTTTTTAGGGCCGGATCAAGGCCTTTGCTGAATAAAAATTCCTCCCGAGTTGGTTCTTTGCCATGAGGCTGAAAATGGTGGTCGAACCGATAAGTGCCGGAAACAAAAACCCGACTTTCCGGATAGCGGTGGATTTTAATCGCTTCTTTCTTCATAACTTCGTTCCAGCAAATTAAATAATCGGTTCTCCGGAATTGTACAGAGTTGGAAGTATAATTATCCCAACTGGAATTAATAGAGGCGGTTGGGATGCCATTCTTTTTCGCGAGAATAATCGCTTCCGCTTCAAGATTGTTAAAACCTGGCGTGCAGGTAAGGACGATGCTTGGGCGGTATTTTTTCACGTATTTCTGAAAAGATTCGGAATTTGGCAAGAGCCATGTTTCTAATTTAGTGAAAAAGCTCGCAGTAGTAAGAGAGCGGGGAAGAAGCCAGCTTATGCCCCGCAGGAGATAGCGCTGCCAGTTCATGTTAATTTTCTGCTTTCGTCGAAGTTTAAGATATTCTAGATTATCAAACTCCCGGACAAAGCTTAGGCGCAGCGTTTTAGTAAAAAGCAGCCAGAACTTCGGATATTCCGCTTCCCTTGAGATATATTCCACATTGGATGACTGGTAATAATTGGAAGACGATACTGGCCCAAAGACCACGACCCGGTATTTTTCCGAAAGACTTTTTATAAAATTGGTATGCAGTAAGTCGGACGTAAAAACGTAATGAGGAATGAAGAGAAATAAAGTTTTCATTGGTATCAGTATAACCTTTTTGATCGATTTTGTGTTTCATTATGTGGGCAATGATGAAAGGAAAACCAATGAAGGCGTGGATTCTTGGCGGGTCCTCGGGGTTGGGTTTGGAGCTTGTAAAAGAAGCCGAGCGTCACAGTATTGATCCGGTGACATTGGGAAGAAATTCTCAACTTCAGGTAGATCTTTCCGATCGCCAAAGCGTTGAAGCTCTTTGTCAGAAAATTGAAGTTATGGAGGCCGAACTTCTAAAGGACGTTTCATTTTTCGTATGGAATGCCGGTGAATTTGAATACGGTCCCTTTGATCAGGCGGAGAAGCTTGCGAGTATGTTCGCGATCAACGCGGACGCACCGACGAGGATTTTGCAAACATTCGTGAGGCGTAAGAAAAAACTGCGCTCGCCTTTCCATCTCATTACGATCGCGTCCGTCGCTGTTTGGAAAGCGCGTGCGGATATGGCGATCTATGCCGGTACGAAAGCGTATCAGGCCCAGTTTTCCCGATCGCTTGCTTTGGAGTTCGAACGGGATTTGCCCGGGTCAAAAGTCGTGATTGTGCATCCCGCGGGAATGAAAACTGGGCTTTTCCCGGCGAGTATCAATACCTCCGAGTTTATGGATCCGCGAGAAATTGCCGGAATTATCTGGAGAGAAGCGTTGGTTCAAGAAAAATTCTGCGACTGGTTCAATGTGCTTCGGGTAGAAGGCAAGCCGAGTGTTTCCCGGGAGAATGTTTCTCCCGAACTTGCCTATGACGAACTTCCGAAGTACAATACCGGAGGCTTTGGAGGGTAGCAAATGAACAGCCTTGAAAAAGAAATGGTGGAGGTCTTGACTGATCTGCGCGATAACTATGGCGCGGTTGATGTGAAGGCGGAATTTGAATCCGAGGGCGCGCGGCTGAATGAACTGATGCGCCTGAAGGAGATCGCATCTCGCTGCGGAATGGGCATTGTCTTGAAGATCGGCGGCCCAGAAGCGATTCGGGATATCTTCGACGCGATGACTCTCGGCGTATCCGGTATCGTTGCTCCGATGGTGGAAAGCGCGTATGCGCTCCAGAAGTTTTTGGAAGCTATCGCGAAGCATGTGCCGGAAGACGCGAAGAGCGATATTGCCTTTGCCGTCAATGTGGAAACGATCCAGGCTTATCAGAACCTCGACCGGATGCTCGCGCTTCCGGGTGCGCATCAACTCTCGCGCATAACGGTTGGCCGAGTGGATCTCTGTGGCTCTCTCGATTTGGGACGGCAAGAAATTAATTCCGAAAAAATTTTTGAGATCACAAAGGGCATTTGCGAAAAGACGCGGGCCGCGAAGTTAAGCCCCACGATCGGCGGAGCGATCACGCCGGAAGCAATTCCTTTTATCAGGCAGTTGGTGGATGCTAACCTGTTGGATCGCTTTGAAACCCGAAAAATTATCTTCAGCGCATCCAAGGGTCTTGAGGACGCGGCGGAGAGTCTTAGGAGAGCCAACAGATTTGAGCTCCAATGGCTTTGCAACAAGCACGATTACTACCACGTTATTTCAGTTGAGGACAAAGAGCGTATCAGAATGCTTGAGAAGCGCACAATGCTCTAGACAGTAACGAACCCCGATCCTGCATCGGGGTTTTTAATTGACCGTTATTTCACGGCCTGCTATAACCTAGATGGCTCGTTGAGGGTTCTAATGGTGGAGGTTTTATGAAAAATAGCCTTACTATTCAGTCGTACAGGGGCCCCTACAAGGCCTCATTCGAAAACGATCTAAGATTTTTGGACGCACTGAAAGAAAAACCCGGCATTTGGGCTATCGACAGAAACGTTTTTAATGTTTACCGCCAGCACTTTGATAGCATCGGTTCAGATTCAATAGTCTTGATCGACGCCAAAGAGGAGGAGAAAACGGTTGATAGCGCGATGAGATTATGTCGTGAACTTGTGACAAAGTCTTGTAAGCGGAACACCGATTTTGTCTCTGTAGGTGGCGGCATAACTCAGGACATAACGGGATTTGTTGCTTCAGCATTGTATCGCGGCCTGAATTGGACTTACGTCCCGACCACGCTACTCGCGCAGGCGGATAGCTGTATCGGCAGTAAAACATCGCTCAACTTGGATTCGTACAAGAACTTAGTCGGCACTTTTTATCCTCCGAAGAGAATTTTCATCAGCTATGAATTTACTAAGACGCTGAATCCAAAAGAAATTTTCAGCGGGTTTGGTGAGATTGTTAAGTTGCATCTGATGCAGGCTAAAAACTTAGGCGATTTTTCGGCCCTTGCCCATCGTCTGAAAAATGACGACCCTTCCAACCTGCTCTACGATAGCCTTCTTATTAAGAAGGAGTACATCGAAGAAGACGAATTCGACGAGGGTCGAAGGAAGCTTCTTAACTACGGGCACTGCTTCGGGCACGCGCTCGAGTCGGCATCGGAATTCACGATTCCTCACGGCCTTGCTGTAGTGGCGGGAATGATCTTCGCGAGCGCCGTCTCACTGAAACGGCAATTGATTGATGGCGAGGTGTTTGATTTTATGGTGAAGCAAATTCTCTCACCATCGTTCCATGGCGAACTTCTGAACCTTCAAAACAAGTTTTTTGACACCGACAATCTTTGGCAAGCCATGCGCAAGGATAAGAAGCGCACTGGAGAGGGCGTGGCGATTATCTTGCCGCATCGCGACAGTCACCTGCTACTCGTCCAGGATCTTTCCCGCGAGGAGTTTACGTGGGGCTTGGAAACGTTGAAAAAACTACTTGCTTAAACCCGGTTCAGCACCGGGTTTTTTAATTAAGAGCTTTTGTGCGCCAGATACACGGCTTCGTAGGCCCACCGATAACTTAACGCCTTCCCTGCATTTGGAAAAAATTTGTTAATCAGCGGATACACAACAGAACGAATCTTTCCTTTGACCCCCCTTTCAAAAACTTTTGGCCTGATTGGATATGCTATATCTACCGTATCAAAATATTTTAAAATTGTTTTTTTAATGATCGGGTAGGTAAAAAGAATAATGTGATTATTCTCACCTTTATATTGGCCGAAATTCTTATTTTTAATGAAATAATCAATGGCCGGTTTTGAGGTAAGATGAGGCAATGAAAAAATGAAAATCCCGCCTGGCTTCAGAACCCGGCTTACCTCGCGGGCACAGTGAAATGGATTTTCTACATGAGGCAATACGCACCAGGCGTTAATTATGTCAAAAGTATTATCTGGCCATGGTAGTTTGTCCCATCCCAAATCTGCCTGTTTAAATTCTTTATAAATCGATTTGGCTTCGGCCGAGCGATAGTCGTCTATATCTACTCCGCAAATATTAACGCAGCCAATTTCGGCCAATTGGCGGGCGAAAGAACCGCTTCCGCTTCCTAGGTCAAGGATTTTTATTGCTTTATTGCCGGAAAATTGGTCTGCTAAACATTTTTTAAATAACTCAATGCCAAAACTAAAGCGCACCAACTGGCTCTTGGATTTTTCTAGGATTGAGTGGGCTTCGTCTTTATGAGAGTTTTTAATTTCTTCAGGAGTGAGATATTTCATCGTGTTTTTAGGCCCAGCCAATATATAATAATATGTAACTTTTAAAGGGGCAATTAGGTTTTAGTAAGGCTACCTAAATGCCCAAAACTGTTTTTATCACTTCATTTTTCGGCCTAAGTGCCCGCAACATTCTCTCAACTAGAATTTTGGACATTTTGAGCCAAAGTCCCGATACTCGGATTGTTATTTTGGCGCCCCAGGAGAAAAAGGCCAACTATGAAAGTTTTTTTGTCGGTGATAAAAAAAATGTGATTGTTGAAGGGGTGGCGTTAAAAAACGCCAGAATGGACGCTTTCAAATGGGCAAGCGCATCAAAATCTTGGCTGGAACGCCTTTTCTTTTCCTTGTTTTTGAACGCCTCTGATACCAGCACTTTGCGAGTAGTTCGGACCGTAGAGCGTCATGGGGGCTATTATGTTGGATCATTTCTGCACTGGGTTTTGGCGAAATTAGGAAATCTAAAATTGTTCCGTTCTCTTTTACGCCATCTGGACTACGTCCTACTCTCAAAAAATAGGCATAAAGAATATTTTGAAAAATATCAGCCAGCTATAGTTTTTGCGACAGATGTTTTTAACGAGCACGACATTCAGGTGATGCGCGAAGCTCGCGCCCGCAAAATTAAAATTATCGGAATGGTTAGATCCTGGGACAACATCACCTCCCACGGTCTGAACCGAATGATTCCCGACAAATTAATTGTCAATACGCCAAAAATTAAAGAAGAAGCGATTAAGTATAACGATGTTTTGCCAGAGAATATTTTTATTTCCGGAATTCCGCATTACGACCGCTATACGGCAAAATTCCGGACTTCCCGCGAGAACCTTTTCAAAGAATTAAATCTCGATCCGAGCAAGAAAACTATTTTCTTTGCTCCCCCCAGCGATATGTACACCAAAAACAATCCGGTTTCGGTTCAGGTGATAAAAGAATTAGAGAAGCTGGACGGCGCACAATTAATTATCAGGCCGTATATGGTGGGAGAGGTTAAATTGGGAAACATCAAGCCAATCTCCGGAAAGCTAGCAATTGACGCTCCATCAAAACACCTGAGTATGGCAGATGCCGACCTTGCTCCAAAAGAAGACGCGCATTTAGCGGACCTTCTTTATCACAGTGACGTAGTAGTCGCGGTTGCCTCCACGCTGGCTATTGACGCGGCTACGCTCGGCAAACCAGTAGTTTTTATAGGTTTTGACGGTGAGGCACGCCCTTATTGGAATAGTTTACGGCGATATTATGATTACGACCACCAGCGCTATCTTTTAAACACTAAGGGCGTGCGTCTGGCCAGCAATATAAGAGAGTTTGTCGAATGCGTGAGCGCCTATTTAAAAAATCCCTCTTTAGACAAAGAAAACAGAAAAAAAATTGCCGATGAATTTTGCTGGAAGTTAGATGAGAGGTCCAGCGAAAGAGCGGGAGAATTTTTAATAAATGAACTTAAATAATTTTTGACATTACGGTTAAAGCAACATACCATTTTCTTTATATATGGCATCCGAACAACCTAAGAAAATTTCAAAAATCTCCATTGGACCGATTGCCATCGGTGAGGGAGAGCCGTGCATAGTTATTCCGGAAGGAGGAGATAATCATCGGGGCAGTTTGGCTTTGGCGAAAGAAATGGCCCATGCCGCTAAAGAAGCGGGAGCGAAAATCATCAAATTTCAACTGCACCTTCCCGACGAAGAAATGGTAAAGGAGAAAATGGAAGAAACCTCCGGCGCGATGTTTTCTAAGTGGGGGTCTCTTTACGGATTTATTCAAAAAAATCTTTTGAAACCAGATGAACACGCGCAGTTGCGCGAATACTGCGGGAAAATCGGCATTGAGTATTTTTGTACGCCATTTTCCCTTAAGGCAGCCGAGCTGCTCCGTGACATGGGCGTCAGCTCGTTTAAAATCGGGTCGGGCGAAACGGAGGACCTGCCATTTATAGAAGAGACGGCGAAAATGAGAAAGCCGATGATAATTTCCACCGGCATGTCTAACTGGGACGAAGTTGATCTAACTGTTGATACAATGAAGAGCATTGGGACCCCTTTCGCTCTCGCACATTGTATCTCGGTTTACTCGCCGAAAAAAACCTCGCAGCTCCAGATGGGAGTTATAGGAGAGATGAGGCATCGCTATGGCGTTCCCGTCGGTCTTTCTGACCACACTTCTCCGGAAGGAGTGGAGGATTCTTTTGGAAGAAGGGCATCTCAAGAGGAGATGATTTGGGGGGCGGTTGGCGCTGGCGCCGCATTTGTTGAAAAGCATTTTACGATTGACCGTAACGCTCCGGACGCAGATTCCAAATTCTCGCTTGACCCGAAAGATCTGAGTAAATTAATTCAGACGATTAAGACGGCGGAGGAAGGTTTTGGCAAGGAGCGTGCAGTATCTGACGACGAAAAACCGGTTTGGATTTGGGCAAAGCGATCTGTAGTTGCGGCATGCGATATTTCTGTCGGGCAGGCTTTAACTCGGGATATGATCACCAGCAAACGTCCGGGAACAGGCATACGCTCAAAAGATTATCATTCTATTATAGGGAAAAAAGTTAAACGTTCTATTTCAGCTGGAGAAATGATACAGAAAGAAGACATATGAGAAAAATAGCAATTGTTACTGCGAATAGGGCGGATTACAGCCGAGTGAAATCGGTTCTTGCGGCTGTCCAGAAGCATCCGGCTCTTCAGTTGCAATTAGTAGTAGCCGGCTCGCACCTTCTCGACCACTACGGCCTTTCGGTGAAGGACATTGAACGGGACGGATTTCCGATTGCGGCGCGGATTCCGATGGAGCTTCAGGGTAGTGAGCCGGTTACCATGGCAAAATCTGTTGGGCTTGGAGTTTTAGAATTTGCTACCTGTTTCGCTAATCTGAAACCGGACATTGTAGTAGCTCTGGTAGACCGGTATGAAAATTTTGCTTCAGCCATAGCGGCGGCAACAATGAACATACCGACCGCGCATATTCAGGGAGGAGAAATTACCGGTACGATTGACGAGAGCTTGCGCCACGCGATGACCAAGCTTTCCCACATACATTTTCCGGCAACTGCCACAGCCAAAGACCGAATTATCAAAATGGGCGAGAATCCCAATTATGTTTTTGACGTTGGCTGTCCGGCAACCGACATTCTTCTTTCTACGCCGGAGATGAGTCCAACAGAGCTGACGCAAAGCGTCCGTTCCCTTTTTAAGGATCCTCAAGCGGACTTTGATCCGGAGAAGCCGTATCTTATGGCTATTCAGCATCCGGTTACCACGGAGTTTGGCAGCGGCATCAGCCAGATGAAAGAGACCCTTGAGGGAATTAAAGGTTTGGGAATGCAGATTTTTATGCTTTGGCCAAATATTGATGCTGGCAGTGAAGATGTCAGCAGGGGAATAAGGCTTTTCAAGCTTGCTAATCCGGGAGAGAAATTGACCATTCTTGGCCATATGCCTCACGCGATTTTCGCGAATCTGCTCCGCAAGACAAAATGCTTGATAGGAAATTCCTCCAGCGGCATCAGGGAGTCAGGTTATTTTGGAATTCCAACCGTCAATATCGGCACGCGTCAAAAAGGCCGAGAGCATGGTCGGAATGTGCTGCACGCTGGGTATAACAAAAACGAAATACGCCAGGCGGTTATGCAGCAGTTAAACCACGGGCCATATGAAAAAGAATTTATTTACGGCAAGGGAAACGCGGGAGAGAAAATTGCCAAAATCTTAGCTGAAGTTCCATTGCCGAGCGTGCAAAAAAGACTTTACGAGAATGCTTAAGGGTAAGAAGGTGCTGATAACCGGTGGGGCGGGATTTTTGGGATCGCATTTGATTGATCGCCTGCTCTCCGAGGGGGCTTCGGTTCTTGCCATTGACGATCTTTCCACCGGTCGGCGCGCGAATCTTAAAAAAGCATTGACTTGCACATCATTCGAGCTTGTGAAGAGTGACGCTAATGACGGAAAAAATCTTGAAAGTGTTTTCAAAAGATTTCGGCCTGACTACGCGATCCACTACGCCGCGGTGGTTGGTGTAAAAAGAACCCAAGAGCGCCCACTAACCGTGTTGGCCGACCTCGATGGGATATCCAGCTTTTTTGCTCTTGCCAAAAAATACCACGTAAAAAAAGTAGCCTTCGCCTCTTCTTCGGAAGTTTATGGAGAGCCGATAAAAATGCCGAATCGTGAGGACGACCCATTAAATCCGAAAACAACTTACGGTGTTGTTAAAGCGGTTGGGGAAGAATTTGTGAAAGTATATTCCGACCTCGGCCTTGCGGGAACGGCGCTGAGATTTTTCAACGTTTACGGGCCTCGCCAGGACGCAAGCAACGAAGGATTTGTCGTCGGCAGGTTTATCCAGCAGGTTTTGGCAGGAAAACCGCCGACGGTTTTTGGCGATGGGCGCCAAACGCGGGATTTTATTTATGTGGACGACAATGTTGAGGCCGTCCTGCGATCTTTGGTTTCACCCAGAACAAATGGAGAAGTAATCAATATCGTCCGGGGAAAACCCTGCACCATTGAGCAACTAGCGGAACGGGTAATAACAGCGTTTGGCAAAAAAATGAAACCGAAATATGTAGCGCCGCGCATTGCCGGGGAGATCAGGTACCGACACGCCGACGGTTCAAAAATGAAGAAGCTTATCGGTTTTACGCCGAAGATTGAATTTGCTGATGGGTTGCGACGGACCATTCAATGGCATCGAGAAAAATAATGCGTATTTGTTATTTAAATCACGACACTCGCGGCAATACAGGCGCCGGGCAGTTTTATAATTCTTTTTCAACCGCCGTTAAGAAAATTATTTCTGGCGTCGAGATTGAGGCATTAACTTCGGAAAATATTTTGTATCCGAACAAATTAAAGTTATTGCTTGCCCTTCCGGCAATCAGAAGGGTATTGCGCCGATGCGACCTGATTCATGCGCTTGATGGCTGGCCCTACGGCGTGGTTGCGGCGCTTGCCAATATCGGCCTAAAAAAGCCATTTATTATTACCGCTATCGGCACGGGGGCGGTCCAGCCGTTTTATAGCTGGTGGAAGCGTCCGATTATGAAATGGGCATATAGGAAAGCCGATAAAGTAGTGGCGGTGAGCAACAGTACCAAAAAGGAAATTCTAAAGTTTTTGCCTGATTTAAAAATAGAAATTATTCATCACGGTGTTGATTTTGCGAAATTCCAATCAATCCACGCCGGCTATCAGGCCGAGGCGCAAAAACTCAAGCCCTACGTTTTAAGCATCGGGTCTTTAAAGAAGCGCAAAGGGTTTAATTATTCCATTGAAGCTTTCGCGAAAATTGCCAAAGACTTTCCGGATTTGAAATATGTGGTTGTAGGAGGAGGGCCCGAGCGCGAAGCGCTCCAATTACTAATTACTAATTACAAATTACAAAATCGTGTAATTTTCTTGGAAAATATTCATCCAGATTACGTTAGCGCGCTTTATCAGAATGCCGAACTATTTATACTGTTATCACAGGATGACCAAAAGGACATTGAAGGATTTGGTTTGGTATTTTTGGAAGCGGCCGCCTGTGGCTTGCCGGTAGTGGCGACAAAAAATACCAGCGCCGAAGATGCGATTGCCGACGGTAAGAACGGTTTTTTGGTACCGCCGAAAGATTCGGCCGCCGCCGCCGAGATGATGAAATTAATTTTAAACGATCGTAAACTGAAAGAGTCTTTCGCCAAAGAATCTATCTCCTTCGCCAATTCAATGACTTGGGCGAAAGCGGCTACCGCATACTATGCTATTTATCAGAACGTTGCTGATACCAGGCAATAGTTCTTTTTAGGCCCTCTTTAAAATTTACTTTTGGATCATAGCCAAGCATTTCCCGCGCCTTAGAGATGTCAGCGTGGGAATGTTTAATATCTCCGGCGCGTGTCGGGCGCTGTTCCAAATTAAGTTTTCGGCCCGTCATTTCTTCTATCAGCCGGCGAGTCTGATTCACGCTAGTGCGCTCGCCATAGGCGATGTTAAATACATCTCCTTTTAGAGGATTAGGATGTCGCATCGCTAAGATATTTGCTTCCACGACATTATCTACGTAGCAAAAATCCCGCGACTGTTCGCCATCGCCTTCAATAAAAGGATTCTTGTTTTTATCGGGGAAATAAATCGCTTCAAGCCATCCGGAAATAACGCTAGCGTAAGCCGAGTCGCCGTATTGTCCGGGACCGAAGACGTTGAAATACCGGAGCGAGACGGTATCTATTCCGTAAAGCTCGCTGGACATTTGGCAAAGCTGTTCGCCGGCGTATTTTTGAAAAGCGTAAGGGGATTTCGGATTTGGCGGGTTATCCGATTCTTTAGTTGGCGTCTTCGCCGCCCCGCCATAAACAGATGAGGAAGAAGAGTAGACGAATCTTTTTACGCTATGATTTTTAGAGGCTTCGAGAAGCGCCACGGTGCCGATGATGTTGTTCTCCGTGGTTTCCCGGGGATGTTCCACGGAGTAGGAAACTCTTGGAATAGCCGCGAAATGAAATACATACTTGGGCTGATGTTTGGCAAAAACTTTTTCCAGCAAACCGCTATCTAGAACCGAGCCTTCATAAAAAACTATTTTTGGTAACACAGCATCTCTTCGTCCCGTGGAAAAGTTGTCGATGCCGATGACATCCGTTTCCGGAAATCGTTCCGAGAAAGTTTTCACAAAATTACTGCCAATAAATCCGGCGCAGCCGGTAACCAAGATAGTTTTGGGCACGGTCATTATGGCTTCACGATAGCCTGATTTTCGGTTAAAATCAATAAATCGCATGAATAAAAGCATCTCAGTTTTCGTGCCAGCATATAACGAAGAAGAAAATATTCGGGATCTTGTTTTTGAGATAAATGACTACTTAAAAAATCGTTTTCAAGACCATGAAATTTTAATTGTTAGCGAAGGAAGCACCGACAAGACCAATGAGATTGTCAAAGAGCTGGAAGGCCAGATCCCGCACTTAAAGTTACTTGCCCGTCCGGAAAATTTCGGCTATGCCGGGGCGTTGCGCACCGGTTTTACAAATTCCAAAAAAGATCTGATTTTTTACACGGACGGCGATCGCCAATTCGATATCAAAGAACTGGACCTTCTTTTGCCGATGATTGAAAAATATGACATTGTTACCGGCTATAAAATAAAGCGGCACGACCCGCTGATGCGGATCTGGACGTCCAAGATTTACAACTGGACGATGCGCCTGCTTTTCGGGCTGAAGGTAAAAGACGTGAATTGCGCCTTTAAATTATACCGTCGGGAAGTGATTGATAAGGTGGATTTTTTGCCAAGCTTAACCCAGGGCGTAATTAACGTGGAAATTTACTTGACCGGCCTTAAAAACGGCTTTACGATTGGAGAAGTTGGCGTGCATCATTTCCATCGTGCTAAAGGAAAAACAGACGCGGAAATTGGCGGGCGCGGGAAGATTATCGCTTTTGTAAAGCCCAGAATTATCTGGGGGTTTATAAAAGATACTTTTAAAGTCTGGCGCAAGTTCTACTTATAAAATGAAATTTTTAATTACTGGGGGAGCGGGTTTTATAGGTTCCAATCTAACAAAATTTTTATGCGACAAAGGCTACGAAGTAACGGTTATAGACGATCTTTCCTCCGCTGGGCACACCCCGGACGAAATTGATCAGCGAGCAAAGCTTGTTGTCGGCAATATTGGTGACGAGAAACTCCTGGACCAACTAGTTCCGGGAAAAGATGTTGTGTTGCATCTCGCCGCCGCCGGGATCATCAAGCTTTCTCTGGAAAACCCGTATTTTTATTTTGAAAATAATGTGCTAAACGGCGTTAAACTTTTGGAAGCCATGCGCCGGCACGGGGTGAACAAAATAGTCTACTCTTCCAGCTCTTCGGCGTATGGAGAGCCGGAGCAAGTTCCGATTCCGGAGAGCCACCCATTTAAACCGATCAACCCTTATGGCGCTTCCAAGGCGGCGTTTGAGCATGTATTGAGCGCTTACTATCATTCCTTCGGCATCCAAAGCATTTCTTTCCGGTATTTTAATGTATATGGGCCGGGCGACGAACAGCTTCCGCGGACGCGCGCCGCGCCGACTTGGGTTGTCAACGCTTTAGAAAATAAGCCCCTCCCTTTGTATTGGGAAGGAAAGCAAAAGAAAGACTACATATATGTAGAGGATGTGGCGCGAGCGAATCTAATGGCTGCGATGAAGTGCGAAGGTCTGCATGTGTATAATGTTGGCTCCGGCGAGGGGATCTGGATGAGCGACCTTGTGAAGACTTTGGAGAAAGTGATGGGTAAAAAATTGGAGATTCAACAAATGGGAGAAAGAAAAGGAGATCCAACCGTTACTGTAGGCGATATCAGCAAAATTAAAAAAGAACTTGGGTGGAAACCAGAAGTAGATTTGGAGACAGGCCTGAAGCGCACAATAGAGTACTATGCGAGGCGCATTACAAAATAAATTCACCTGGCTACTTTTGGGGCTTGCCTTGCTGGTGGGCATTCTTTATGTCACCCCAGAGCTTCTCATTTGGAATAAACTGCACAGCTTAGGTAAGCCCTATGTTGCGATTCAATTAACTCATCACGGCGATGAGGCCTATGGCACTATTTCCCGGTTTCGGGAAATTTATGACGGCCACTTCCCCCCGGGAGATTTATATTTTGAGGGAAACTCTGTAACTCCATTTGGGCCATTTCAAATTATGCCGCTTTTGATGGCCGCGTTTATTTACCTTTTCGGCGGCAATATCAATCTTTCTTATCTTTTCGCTACTTTTTTATTGTCACCCATACTTTTCTTGCTTTTTTATTGGTTAGGAAAAGTTATAACCGGAAATAAAATCTTCTCCATATTCCTTTCCCTTTTGGGTGTTTTTACACCAATGTTTCGGGCATTGCCGCTGTCCTTTCAGAGCGTAAACCTTTTTTTTAACAACATTGGCAATTATTTTATCCCACTAGTACGAACGCCGCTCGCGAAGTTGCCGCTTGGCAGGACGGAAGACCCTCTACTAACCTATCTCGTGTTTTTACCGGCCATCGCGGCCCTGCTGCTTTTTTGGAAGAAGCCCAGCTGGAAATCCGGATCATTGCTTGGCGTTTTGATCGGCCTGATGTTTTACATCTATTTCCACTATTGGGTTTTTCTGGCAATCATTGCCGGTCTTATCGGCGGTTACTCTTTGGTGAGAATTAAAAAAGACACCGGCTTATTTAAATCGGCGCTGGTTATGTTCGGTGCCTTGATTTTCGTTACCATTCCTTACTGGATTAATTTTTTTATTTTCAAAAATTCTCCAACCGCCGCGGAGGTTACGGCGAGAATTGGAGTGGAAACCAGCCGCGCGCCTTTCTTTATCGGCGGCGAGCCGGCAATTTTTCATTATATTTTTTACGCGATTTTAGCATTTTTTGTTTATTTTGTTTTTTTCAGGCGTGGCCAAAAAGATACCGCGGCGCTCTACTGGATTTTTATCGTCGCCATGTTCGCGGTCTGGAATGTTCAGGTCGTAACCGGCTATGTGCCATCGCCTGATCATTGGTTCCGGCCGATCAGCGCCTTTGTATTTATAATTTTACTCCACGGGTTTTATGAATTGTTGCAGAAAGTAAATTACAAAACTGCCGCGATATTTTTAGTTATCGGATCGGCGCTCCTGGTTTCCAAAAAAGTCGTAAACGCTTTGGTTTTTGTAAATCCGCCGCAAGAATTTATTGCGGAAAAAACTTTTGAATCCCGAACCTTCAATCCGAGCATCGTCGAATCCTGGAATTGGATCAACAAACATTTACCGCACGAGCCGAAAATTATTTCACCATCTTTTATAACCTCGCTTTATTTAAACGCTCAAACTTCCGCCCGCCCGTATTTTGCCGGCGGTTTTAATACCGCTGCCACTAATCAATTGCTCGAAGAAAGATTTTTAACCACCTACAGGCTATTTAAAGTTAAGCCGGAATTTTTAAAAAACATTCTGGCAATGGACTATCGGAACATGGTCTGTGCCGGAGAATGCATTAATCAGGATTTGCACGAGCATTTGAACACGGTTGAGACTATCACTCACCTATACGTTGGCTACTACGTAAACGACCCGGCCCGCTTTCCTAGAAGTGAAACGACCTATCGCTTTGTCAGCAAGGAAAAAGCCGATGAACTGATTGCGGCATATCCGAAACTTTCGGTTGATTGGAAAAATATCGATGCGGAGTATGTGTACTACGGACCATGGGAAAAAGAAATTACCAAAACAGACTTATCGCGGGATCCAGGACTGGAGCTTGTTTACAAGAATCAGGACGTAGAAATTTACAAGATACGCAAGTAGCTAGGCGCGCTTCTTGCCGATGAAATAAGTCATCGCGGCCGCATCCATTGACCTGGGGAAAAGGTAAAAGACAAGATCTAAAATGCGGAGCGGGGACAAAACCGCCATTATGACGTAAGTCATAAAGTTGTAGAGACTTGTTGAGATTATAGAAAATGGCAGGGCGAAAAAGTGCATTAACAGGGTAACCAGTGCGGAAGCCGGCCCGCCGTTCATGCCCACCCGCTGTTCTTCGAAGATAGCGAATTTATGTTTTATTCCTGCACTGGTGAGGCGGAAGTAGTCATTTGGCGAGGCGTGAAATGGCATAAGAAAAGGGATGCTGATGTAGACGAATCCGCCAGGTTTGACCACGCGGCAGATTTCTTGGATCGCCAGTTCGACATCCGGAATATGTTCCAGGGTGGATTCGGTAATAACCATATCTACCGAATTGTCAGTAATCGGTAATTTGGTAGCATCCGTGACCAATCCCACATTTTGGTAGGGAAAGATGTCCACATTAATAACTTCCGGGTGGATCGCTTTGATGCCCGAGCCGATATTCAGTATGATCTTGCCGTGAAGCTGTTCCTCTCGGAAGGTTTTTTTCAGTGCTTTCCTCGGTGACCAGCCGAAATAGGAGATACTGCCAATAGCGTAGGTGAGAAATTGGAAAAGCCAAGGGGATTTTTTGATGAGCGTCTTGAGCTTGTTGACGGGCGACGCCACCTCTTTCTGATATTGTTTATATTGTTGAATCAGTTCCTGGTGAATCAGATAAGGTGCGGAATTTACAACAGGATAAGTTGACTGGCATTGGCGGCAAGTCAGCTTGTCCTTTTGGTCGGCCAGATTAGCCGTTTTACAATTGGGGCAGAGAAGAATATTGAGAAAACGATGGTCAGAAACTTGCATGATAATAAATTATTTCTATCATATAACACGTTGCAAATTATTGCTACGCGTGATTTTATAACTGTAGAAACAATGGAATACCTTACCAATCAGGAAATTAAGAATAATCGAGAAAGGCTTAGGAATGATATGGGAAATTACGTTGGCAGAAATTTACAGAATCTTTTTGCTGCCAATCTGGTTGCCAGATATCACGACCGTTTTTTTAAAGACAGATCAACCACGAAATTTCTGGATTACGGCGTAGCCGGCGGCGCCTTTGTTGCCCAATTATACCAACTGGGATTTCACAATGTTTCCGGCCTGGACATCGACAACTATCTTGCCGACGAAAACAAAGGTTACGTCAAAGAATTTAAAACCGCCGATTTGAGCTATGACAAGGTGTCGTGGCCGGACAATTCTTTTGATATCGTTACGGCCTGGTGCGTCCTCCCGCATTTAGAAAATCCCCACTTTTGTATCAGGGAAACTCTGCGAATTTTAAAACCCGGAGGTTTGTTTATCTTAAGTCTCCCCCATATTCTTTCCCGGGCCAGCATTAACTTCTTTTTGAAGAATGGAGAACTGGCTCGGTACTATCCCGGGAAAAATCACGTTTCCATTTTTACGCCAGGAACTTTTCAGAGCGCGATTTCCAAATATTTTAAAAAAGTTGATATGGAATATCTAATTGATCCGCGGAGCCTTGCCGGCGTAAAGGGGTTTATCAGAAAACGGATTTTATCTCTCGCCGGTTATCTACCGAAATTAATGGGTTATTTTGAAAAGCTTTGGGGTTACAACCAGATTTGGATATTGCAAAAATAAGTATTGCGTTATTTTTTTTACCAGACTACACTGTTATCAGTTCATAAATATAGAGGTAGATAATGCTCATTGCCCGAACGCCTTTCCGGATTTCGCTGGGAGGCGGTTCAACTGACCTCCCTTCTTACTCACGTAGTCATGGCGGATTCATTTTTGGCGTGGCGATCAAGATGTACATTGATATCATCATCAGGAAACCGGTGATCTACGACAAGATCGATCTTCAGTATCTGAAGTTCGAATCTGTAAACTCCGTTGACGAAGTTCAACACCCGATTGGGCGAGAGGCTTTACGGCTCACCGGTGTTGATCGGTGTGTCAGCGTTTATTTCAAATCGGATACCCCGATCGGCACTGGCCTGGGCGGTTCCGGCAGTTGCGCGGTTGGACTGCTGAACGCGCTCTGGTGGCACAAAGGTCTGAGCTCGATTAAAAACCAGGAAGAACTGGCCGAGCAGGCCTTCCAGATCACGCAGACACTCGGACTTCCCGATGGCAAACAGGATCCTTACATCGTGGCGTTGGGCGATTTTCTGGTAATGGAGATTGCCAATGATGATTCGGTAAAGTGGCATCATCCGAATATCAGCGAAGAAACGAGAGACAGATTTTTAAACTGTTCGCTCTTTTTCTATACCGGTATCCGGCGCGACAGCGTGGAAATTCTTCGCGATCAGAGCGCGCCGATGGTGTTGGAGTTGAAACACCGCACCAAAGAAATCGGCCGCTGGATGCTAGACGGGTTTTTGACCGGCGATCTTGAAAGCTTCGGCCGATTGATGAATGAGCACTGGCAGCTGAAGAAGGCGATGTCCGACAAGATGACTGTCCCGGAAATAGATGAGGTTTACGATTTTTGCATGCGGAACGGCGCTCTGGGCGGCAAGCTCATCGGAGCTGGCGGCGGAGGGTATTTCCTCTTCTACTGCCGAACTGTTGAAGATAAAATGTGGCTGGCATGCGAAGTCGCCAAGCGGGGAATGAAAATCATCCCCATCGAAATTGATAAAAAGGGATCGCGAGTTCATCGAATCGAATTCTAACAAAAAATGTCCCGAAGTACTTCGGGACATTTTTAATTTATTTTAGCAAGGTCTTCCGGCGTGCTGAAAGATGGTCGGTTTGCCCCGATCACCGGATACACTTTATGGTCTTTCACAAATCCGTTCATCATTGAGGTAAGATAATATTCTCCGGTCTCGTGCGCCTCGGGCGCATATTGAAAAATATCCGTGTTCACTACGAGAAGACCGGTGACACCGAGATTGGACTCCGGACTTTTCGGTTTCTCCGTGATTTTTGTGATAAATCCGTCCTGAGAAATAGTGGCGATGCCGCTGGCCTTCGAATCGGCTACTTTCCAGCAAAGCCAGCTGAATTCGTGGGTCAGGCAATCTTTTACATCGGTCTTAGAAATTAATTCGTCGGCGTAGAAAATCAGGAAACGCTCGCCGGGATTGAAATATTCTTTGGTGAGCAAGACAGCTTTGCCGGTACCGCTAAGTTCCCGCTGGACTACACAATGAATCTTTCGGCCTCTGTAGTTATCGCCGAGATAAGATTTTATTTTCTCTCCCTGATAGCCGATAACAACGATGATCTCATTTACTTCTTCCGGTAAGGCATCGAAAATTATGTCCAAAAAGGTTTTACCACTGACTTTCAGAAGCGGTTTGGGTGTTTCTTCAGTAAGGTGGTGCATTCTTTTTCCGCGTCCAGCGGCTAAAATTACTGCTTTCATTTCTCAAGCCTACCACAAGGATTCGACGAAACAAGATTGACCACTGGCGAGTTTCTTATTAAGGTGAGGATGTTCATTAATACGGAAAGAGAGGCCCCGTGCATACTCGCGAATATGTTGCCCGGTTCTTTCAAAGCGCCCATGGTGTTATTGAGGAACTGGAAAAGCAAGGCGAGCAGATTGAAAAGGCGGTCAATGTTCTTTTCACTGCCTGGCTGAACGGTGCGCCTGTCTACATTCTTGGGAATGGCGGGTCGGCATCTACCGCTTCGCATCTGGCCGCTGATTTGGCCAAAACCGTCAATGATGTGCCGGGCAAGCGCAGTATTTTCGCGCTGACTCCCTGGGACAACATTCCGCTCATCAGCGCGATCGTGAACGATCGCCCAAAAGAAGACTACTTCACGTCTTGGCTGGACACTTTCTGGTTAGACGGTTTTCTTGCCAAGCGCAAGGCGGTAGGTATCGGTATCAGCGTCCATGGTGGCAGCGGATCGGATTTTGGCGGCCAGTGGTCGCAGAATCTCTTGAAGGGACTTCAGTACATCAAGGATCGCGGCGGGATCACTATTGGACTTTCCGGTTTTGATGGCGGTCCGATGGCAAAGTTGGTGGATGTCGCGCTGGTGGTACCGGTCGCGGAAAAAGATCTCGGTACGCCGCTGGTGGAATCGTTCCACGTGGTGCTCGCTCACCTGATCGCTTTCCGCCTCAAGGAACTCATTTCAGAAATTAAGAGCGCTTAACCAGCGCTCTTTTTATAAGGTTGACGTTTGTTCCTCATTCTTTTACATTGTTGGTGTTAGTCGGATGTTCTTTTTAAGGAGGTTGGCATGAAAATTTTCGTGGACACGGCGAATCTGGATGAGATCAAGGCGGCAATGGATCTCGGGTTTGTCGATGGAGTGACTACTAACCCGTCCCTGCTCGCGAAGGAGCCGAAGGGGAGGTTTGAGGAACACATTGGAAAGATCATCGAGATTCTCAATCAAAACAAAGTTACAGATGTTTTTGATCAGCATCACTACAAGCATCTTAGCGTGGAGGTTTTTTCCAAAGACCCCGTTGAGATCATGAATCAGGCCGCCCATTTCAAGGCAACTTTCCGCTACCCCGCCTTGAGCGTGAAGGTTCAGATCGGCTGGCCTGAGCTCGCAGTAATTCGAGATCTGGCTCGGCGCGATGTCAGCGTAAACTGCACTGCCTGCATGACCGTTTCCCAGGCAGTGTGGGCGGCCAAGTCCGGCGCTCGTTACGCCAGCTTGTTTTGGGGCAGGATTCGGGATGCTTCGCCAGAAGCAATCGAGCTTAAACAAGGCAAGTGTGAGTCAAACCCGACGCAGTGGGACTTTCTAGAAAAGCACCGCTTAAAATCTTTACAGCTTCTGCGCGATGGAATCTTGACCAACGACGACTGCAATCCCGCTTCAGTCGTCCGGCGCACCCGCGAGATCTTTGACCGCGAGAAGTTCAACTGCGAGATCATTGCCGGTTCGATCCGGACGATCTGGGATGTGCGCGACGCCATGCTGGCCGGCGCGCACATCGTCACCGTGCCTTACAAGTTTTTCGACGATTTTCCGAAGATGGTTCAGCATTTCAAGACCGATGAGGTCCTCAACCAGTTCCTCACAGAGTACGCAGACTGGCTCAAGAAGCCCAAATAATCCATAAATCCCTCCGATGAACATCGGAGGGATTTTTTCTTTCAGAAACTCCGATAAGCTCATATAAGTTGTATTATTAAGTAAAATGAAAACTATCTTCATCACCAGTCTCAATCCTTTCATAACGCGCAATATCCTTTTTACCGACGTATTCAAGAAATTAGCCGGAAATCCAAATCTCCGAATAGTGATTTTTTGCCCGGATTACAAAAAAGAATACTTTGAAAAGCATTTTAAAAAAGAAAACGTTATCATTCAGCCAATTAAAAATGAAAGATTTTCTAAACAAGACGTTGTCTTTGGTTATTTGGGAAGGTCGCTGATTCGAACTCAAACCCTGGCGATTCATCGCAAAGAGATTTTTTTACGCAATAAGAATCTCTTTGCCTACCTTTTTTCTCACGCCCTTTCTTGGATAGGATGGTTGTTGCCGGTGAAGAATTTAATCCGATTTTTGGATCAGCTGACGATTTCCAAAAGTAAATTTGCTGAATACTTTAATCGCTATCAGCCCGACCTGGTGTTTGGGCCGGATGTATACCATGTAGACGACCTTCATTTTTTGGCTGAAGCGAAGCATCGCGGTATCTGCGCCGTTGGCATGGTCCGCTCCTGGGACAACATTACCAATAAGGGTTTGTTTCGGATAAAGCCGGACAAGCTGATAGTAAATAATGAAATTATCCGTGATGAAGCGATACAATATGGCGGCATGAAAAAAGAAAATATCTTTGTCGCCGGCATGCCGCAGCTGGATTACTATCTGAACGAGCCCCGATCCAGCCGGGAAGATTTTTTCCGGCACATTAATTTTGACCCGAAAAAACCGCTGATCCTGTTTTCTCCTTGGGGCGGCCGATTTATTGATACCGATTGGAAAATTATGAAAATTTTGAAAGACGTCCGCCTAAAAGGCGAGATATCAAGAGATCTTCAATTTCTGGTTCGTATTCCGCCCAACGACACGATACCTATGGGAGATTTTGTGCCTGATGATCATTTTCGGATTGAGCATCCTTCCCATAGGTTTCAAGATAGGGCATATCGAGATCAGGAATTAGACCGTGAGGCGATGGTCCATCTTGCTGATACGCTATATTATAGCGATCTGGTGATTGCTTATACCTCCAGCCTGAATATCGACGCCTGCGCTTTCGATAAACCGATCATCGGCATTGCCTTCGACGGAGAGAAAGATAATGCGTATTTGAAAAGCGCGGTCCGATTTTTAGACTGGGATCATACCAAGAAAATGCTTTTTACCCGCTGGGCGCCGTTTACGAGAAACAAAGAAGAATTGGTTTATCATATAAATAATTATTTGAAAAATACTTCTTTAGATCGGGGAAACCGCGCCCAGTTTTTAAAACTGCAAGCGTGGAAGTTGGACGGCAGATCAGGAGAACGAATCGCTGATTTTCTTATCCAATTCATAAAATGAATCCCGTTAGAGGATGAGGGGTATGGTCGTATTAATGAGATCGCATAATTTATGGAAACTAATAAAAATAATAAAGGTAGCGAAGTTGGAGGCCCTTCTAATGGGATGAAAACTATTTTTATAACAATTTTTCAGGGGGCGGAAGCAAAAAACATTTTGCGCACCGATATTTATAAAACCCTCATCGCTCACGGCGATACGAGAATTGTTTTTTTTGTGGACACTGCGGAAAGAGCCGAATATTACCAGAAAGAATTTTCTCATCCTCGGGTAATTTATGAAGTATCGCCTCTAACTACCCCCAGGGGGGTGGATGCACTTTTTTCCTCTTTGGGCTTCTTGCTTTTACGCACCGCGACTACTGACTTACGCCGGAAAATGGCCCTCGAAGAAAATCGCCGCTATCTCCACTACTGGTTTTCGCTGATCGCTAACCACATTTTGGCAAGACGTTGGGTAAGAAAATTAGTGCGGGCGCTAGATTATCGCTTGATACGCAGTAATGTTTTTACGGAGTTTTTCGAAAAATATAATCCAGCCGCGGTTTTTTTAGCCCACCTTTTTGATGATCACGAAATTAGTCTTTTGCGAGAGGCCAGGCGCAGAAGCATTCCCGCCATCGGCTTCATAAATTCTTGGGACAAGCTAACTACGCGGCATAGTCTGCGCCTCCTGCCGGATTCGCTGGTGGTGTTTAATGATATTGTGAAACAAGAGGCGATGACCTATGCGGACATGAAAGAGAAAGATATTTTTGTCTCAGGCGTTCCCCAATATGATTGGCACGTTAATTACAAAGCGGTTTCCCGGGAAACTTTCTGCGAAAAAAATAAATTAGATCCAACGAAGAAAATCATTGTGTACGCCCCAATGGGAAAAGCATTCAGTAATTCCGATTGGGACATTGTTGATATGCTGAACAAAATAATTACTGAGAGACAGGGCCGAGACGCACAGCTTTTTGTGCGTTTCCAGCCTAATGATTTTGTTGACGAGCGAGAATTGGCAAAGCGTCCCTGGCTGCGCTATGCCATGCCCGGCATCCGGTTTTCGCGCGTACGGGGCGTGAATTGGGACATGAGCTTCGATGATATCAAAAGCTTGACCGATACTTTAGCCAACGCCCATCTATTCATCTGCTATGCCTCTAGTATGAGCGTGGAGGCGGCGATCTTCGACAAGCCGGCAATTAATATTAATTTTGAGGTAAAGGAAAAAGAGCTGATGTCTAAATCGCCGACATTTTTTTATAAGACGGAACATTATCAAAAAGCCTTGAAAAGCGGCGGCATCCGTATGCCGAAAAGCAAAGAAGAGCTGGCCGCTGCAATAAATGAATATCTCACGCATCCCGAACATGACCGCGAAGGCCGGAAGCGATTAGTCCGCGAGCAATGCGGACTATTGAATGGGAAGGCTGGGCAGAGGATTGCCGAGCATATCTTATTGTGGCAATAGCAACGGATGCGATAAAATGAGGGCATATATGGAATTTATTAACAAATTATTTTTAAAGTTAGGAATTAACGCATTGCGCGCGCGTTCTAATGCGTACGCGCGGCAGTTTGACCTCCATCTGACCCAGGGACTGGCCGGCCGACTTTTTTATTTTCAGCGTATGCTGGAAAAAGTTGCCAGAGTATCCGGCGATATTGTTGAATGCGGCGTAGGGAAAGCTAAATCCTTTCAAATGCTGGCGATGCTGATGCATCATTATAAACGACCAGAAAACCTCTGGGGCTTTGATTCGTTTGAGGGCTATCCCGATCCGAAACCCGAAGATCAGAGTCCGCGAGAGCGCAAGGCGGGCGAGTGGAATTTTCTTGGCGACAATCTGGTTTTTGACGTGTTGCGCCGGGCAGGAATAGATGAGGACATTTTGAAGCGTGTGAAATTAGTAAAGGGCTTTGTTGAAGATACCCTGCCCAAAACCGCTGGTCAGATGGGTCCGATCGCGTTCCTTCATCTGGACATTAATCTTTACTCTGGCTACAAAACTTGCCTGGAAAAACTTTTCTCGAAAGTCGCGAAGGGCGGAGTGGTGCTTTTTGATGAGTATGATAATAGAAATGAAGCCATTGTTTGTCCCGGTGCGAAAAAAGCGATTGACGAATATTTTGCCGGCAAGCCTTATAAAATTGAACGCGATGCGCAGTACGGAAAATATTTTATGGTGAAAAGTTAAAATTTGACTTTTATCGTGAGCGTGTTAGGATAGCAGCAGTTCGTTTTCAGCTTCTTTTTCTTTTTTTGGAGGTGGTACTTGGCAAAGGCGACTCTGGTCGCGCGCGATCTGGCTCCGTCTCGGACTCTGGATTTGGTTAAGGCCGATCTGTCGGCCAAGGGCGTTACCGTTTCGGCTTATCTGGGCCACGGAAAGCCGCTCGCCAGCTCTGCCGAACAAGTTTCGGTAGACGTCCGCAACAGTCAATGCTTATTTTTGGGCATGTCTTGCTCGTCCGATCTCGCTAAGGAAGAAATTGCTTCGGCCAAGGAAGCGATCGTGGCGGGCGTACCCTACGGTTTTTACGCGGACACTTTCGGAACTTCCAGCCGCGCCTGGTTCGAGCCGCTCCGCGAGAAAGCCAGGTTCGTTTTCGTGATGTCCGAGGAGGAAGCGAAGGCGACGCGGCGACTTTTCCCCAACGCGGAAGTGGTCGCGTCCGGCAATCCGGTTTTGGAAGAACCATTCTTCTTTTCCGGATCGCCAGCGGAGACGCGGAGATTGCTCAGCATGAGCGCTGAAGATTTGCTGCTCTACTGTACGGCCGGCAAGGACCTGGAGGTTAATAGGGCGCATTTCAGCGCGGTCATGCAGGCAGTCTCTCGGCTTGAGGACTGGCGGCGGTGGAAGATTTTCTTCATGCTCCATCCGGGTGACCAGAACTCGCCGACCGCCTACCAGGATATCCTTAGTGGAGACGAAGGCGAGCGTGTTGTCGCCCGGCTCATGCCCGCACAGGATCTAAAGGCCATGGGCCTTAAGTCCCTTGATATGATCGCGGTTTGCGACCTCATGGTCGCCGCAGTTTCCACTGCGGGTATCGAAGCGGCTTGCCTGCGCAAACCGGTCATCGATTTTTTCTCGCCAGCCGGTCTGAAGAGGATGAAAGAGCAAACCGGCAGTGACGTCTGGCCTCCGTGCGAGTTCGGAATTTCCCGCCCGGTGATGGGCGATTCCATTGAGCTCTCGCGGGCGATTCAGGACTTGATGGCACCAGGAGGTTTTAACGCAATGCGCGCCCGCCAGAAAGCCTGTTTCCCGGCGCCGAAGGAACGCGGTGCCGCGGTCAGGATCATGACAGAAGTCCTGACGAAACTGCTTAGCTAACAATTCAATACCCCGAAGATTGACTTCGGGGTATTTTATTTATACTCTCTAACTGGCGCTTTGGCCGTAACTTTACGGCTTTAAAGCGGGTTTTATCTGTGTCCTTTGAAATTTATTCAGGAGGTTGGCGATGTCGGAAAGATCCGATGACATTCGGCGGCGCCGCGAAGAGGCAATGGCCGGGTTTGAGCAGCGGGCTAAAGAAGCGGTGGAGTTGATTAACGAAAGAGGCCGGCCAAAGCTTCGCATCAAGCCGCTGATCCAGAGCACCGACAAGGAAAAGTTGGACGAGCTGATTGCGGCGATTGAAAAGAGGCTTGCGACTAATGTCCAGCCGGAAGAATACAGCCTTTACAACATTCTGGCGCACCTGAAAACCTACGACCTGGAAAACCCATCCACAGACGAAGACGGTTTTGATACGAACGGCTTTGAGCTTGCGATCAGCGAATTGAATCAAGTTATGCGGTTTTTCGACAGCGGGAGGGAAGAGAAGGGCATTGAATATCTTCTCTATCGTTACAAGATTAAGAAGTTCGCGTATAAACTGGATACTTCTGGTTTTATACCCTTGTTGCACTTGGAAGCGGCGACGAATTGTAATCTGGTATGCACGATGTGCTACCAGTCCGACGAACGCCTTAAGGAACTCATCAAAGAGCAGAAGGTTAAGACGATGCCTTGGGAGCTCTTCACTAAGGTCGTGGATGAAGCCTATGAACACGGATGTCGGGGAATGGTATTTGCCGGACGAGGCGAACCGACGATCAATCCGCGTTTTACGGATATGCTTCGGTATTGCCACGAAAAAGGCGTGCTTCATCTCAAATTCAACACGAACGCGACTTATTTGACCGAGAAGATGGCCCGAGAATGGCTATCCATGAATGCCTGTCTGATCATTGTTTTTTCGGTGGATGCTGGCGATAAGAAAGTGTTTGAAGAGATCCGCATCGGCGCCGATTTTGACAAGGTCAAGGCCAACGTGGAAATGTTTGCCCGGATTCGCAAAGAAGAATTCCCCAATTCGCCGGTGCGAACGCGCATCAACATGGTGATTTCCCGCCCTAAGGATCAGGATCCGGAAGCCGCGCGCGTAATGTGGGCGCCGCTTGTGGACGAATTTTCCGTGCAGACGGCCAATGCCGAGCAGGCGGGCAGTACCTATCTCAACAATCCGGACGGCACGCCGCGCAATGTGGCTCCGGACCGGGTCTGCATCGCGCCTTTTACCAGAATGTATGTCTGGGCGGATGGCAGAGTGAATCCGTGCGAAAACGACTACCTTAGCTGGCTCTGTCTTGGCAATGCCAATACCGAATCGCTTCACGAAATCTGGCTTGGCAATACCAAACACGAACTTACGATGCGGAAGCTCCGCCTCGCGTTCATAACCGGCAAGAAGAACTGTTTCCGTCCTTGCAATAACTGTCTAGGTAAGGGGAGTAGCGATGCGTAAGATCGGCATCTGCATTGCTGGGTACGGCGAGTTCGCGCAAAAAGAATTGCACCCTCGCCTGCTAAAAATCGGAGGCTGTGAGGTAAAGTATCTTTACCATCCGGAACCGGAAAAGGCTAAAACTTACGGACCTCTCGGGATAGCGAGCCTGTCCGAAGTGCTTAACTGTGATTCGGTCGGCGCCTTCGTGATTGCTTCTCCGAACGACCGGCACTTCGGCCTTCTGCGGCGCCTACTGGAAGATGGCTCACGCCACATCTTTGTGGAAAAGCCGATGGTCAACAGTTTGGATCAAGCCGTCCATCTCGGAAAGTTCAACGCAGGGGCCGGCAAAGTTTTCATGGTCGGCCATTGCCATAGGCGCGGAAGCGTTTATCGCAAGGCGAAAGAATTGTTGAATGACGGACTGATCGGAAAGATCGTTAACGTCAACTTCAATTATTCCAGCAGCAAAGTTTTCACGACGCGCAAAGACGAATGGCGCGCCAGTGCCGCCAGAACCGATCTTGGCCCGCTGGTGATGGTAGGCAGTCACTGTATTGATACCATCCACTACCTTTTCGGGAGAGTAGAGTCGGTTTACGCGCAACTGCAGAACATTAGCGGGGAGACGGAGTCACCCGACACCAGTTCGGTGGTCTTGAACATGGAAAACGGAGCAACGGTGTTTCTGCAGTGCAACTACAATGTGCCGATCGAAAGGTATTGCTTTATTTCCGGAACCGACGGAGCAATCTACATAGATAGAAACAGGATTTGGTTAAGGCCTGGCAGAGAAGTCTATCAAAAAACTGAAACCAACCGGCAGGAGCTGGCAGTGGCCAAAGCCGATCCGATTGAAGAAGAGCTGAAGGAATTTCTCTACGCGGTTCAAAGCGGCGGGAAGGTCGAGACCGGTTACGCGGAAGGCCTCGCAGTGGTGCGGGTTCTTGAAGCCTGCCGCCGAAGCGCCGCGGAAAACAAACCCCAAAGGGCCCATTAAATGGGCCCTTTTTATTGGTTACAAAACAGCTTTAAAATAAGTTATACTTTTATACAGTTTATATGGCTACGGCAAAACCTAAGAAAAAACGTGTTATTTGCTTCCCAATTACCAGCCGCATTCACTATGCGCGCCAAAAAATTTTGCTGGAAAAATTGCAAAAAAATTCGGCGATCGATCTTCAGTTGGTGGTCGGCGGTTCCATTTTATTAGATAAATACGGCGAGCGTTTTTTGCCCGCCATTAAAACCTCAGGCCTGACCATTGGTGACACACTTTTTAATGTGGTGGATGGCGGCAGTCACATCGCAATGGCGAAAACCGCCGGTCTGACAGCGCTAGAATTTGCCAATTCGTTATACAAACTGGATCCCGACATTGTAGTGATTCGCGGTGATCGGTTTGAGCAACTAGCTATAGCGATGGTGGCGGCCTATCTCAATAAAACCATCGCCCACATCGAAGGGGGCGACGTGAGCGGCACGATTGATGAAAGCATTCGCCACGCCATTACCAAGCTGGCGCACATTCATTTTGTGACCAATGAAGACGCTCGCCGCCGAGTTATTCAGATGGGCGAAAATCCCAGATCGGTTTTTAATGTCGGGTCGCCGGAGGTAGAATTCGCCGCGCGAGTTGACTTGAAACACGATGGCCGCGTGGTTAATAAAACTGGCACTGGTTCGGAGATCGACTTGCAGAAACCATTTTTAATGGTGCTACATCATCCTGTAACCACCGAAAAAGACAATCGGGTAAAAACCGAGAAACTTTTACAGGCCGTTGATGAACTGAATTTTCCTGCGATCTGGTTTTGGCCGAATAGCGATGCCGGTACCAACGAGATCGCGAAAGCGATTCGGATGTACCGAGAACACGGCAAGATCAAAAACGGCAAAATTCGATTCATAACCGATCTTCTGCCGGAGGACTTTATCGGCCTCTTACGCAAAACCAGTGCCTTGGTAGGTAATTCTTCCTCGGGTATTAAAGAGGCGTCTTATTTCGGCGTTCCAGTGGTGAATATCGGCACACGGCAGAAGGGCCGTTTGAGGGGACCCAGTGTAATTGACGTTAAGTGTGACAAAAGTTTAATTATCCAATCCATAAAAAAACAGCTCCAGCATGGACGATATCCGAAATCCAACGTCTACTACCAGCCTGGCACCAGCGATAAGATAGTGAAAATATTAAGCAAGGCAAGGCTTTATAGCCAAAAAAGTTTTCACAATGTTTAAAAAACTTGTCAGCAAAATTAAAACGGTTTGGCCGAACTTGGTGTATTTGAAGTATAAAAAATCCGTGCGCCCACTCTATCGGGTTTTGCGGCCTTATTATATTTTGCAGGGCACCTGGCCAGTTTGGTTTAATATTGTAAACAGGAAAGCCAGGAAGTTATATGAAGAAAATAAAAAACCGTTAGATACTGCGCAGCAGAGAGTAGTCGGTGAATTAAAAGAAAACGGAATAGCCATCACTCATCTGGATGAGCTTTTTCCGGGCCAGAATCTTTTGCCGCAGTTACAAAAATTCGCCGAAGGATTAATTGACAATAAGCACCAGCGGGAGAAGGGAAAGACCTACATCGCCGATCTCTGGGAAAAAATGAACACTGTGGATTTAAGTAACCCATTTATCAAATTAACTTTATCTCCGAAAGTAGTGGGCATTGCTAATGGATATCTGGATATGTATTCCAAGTTTTATATGTACAATCTTAACCTGGTTCTGCCGGTGGGAAGCGCGGAGCCGATTTCTTCCCAGCGCTGGCATCGGGATCCGGAAGATAAAAAACTTTGTAAGATCTTCATTTATCTCAGTGACGTGGACGCAGAGGCCGGGCCGCTTAGTTATTTTGCCAGATCGAATTCCGGCGGGCGCTGGGGGAATCTTTTTCCGCAAAAGCCGCCTCACGGAAGCATTAACATCAATGAAAATGCAATAAAGCGTCTCGCCCAACACGACGGCATCAAGGTGGCGATGGGCAGGGCCGGCACGGTTATCTTTGGTGATACCGCCGGCATTCATATGGGTGGCTATGCCAAGAGTAAACAGCGACTGATGTTTACCGGCGGTTTTTGTTCCGCTGCTTCTCTGTGGTTGCCTCAATTTGTTTATCCGAATGATAGCGAGTTAGAAAAATTATCCGATCACGCGTCACGGTACGCGCTCCAACCATGGTATTAAATAGACAACATGGCCAATAAACATTTACCGAAAATTTTTGTGAAGCCGACGGAAAGCATTAGGGCGGCGCTTCGGAAGCTCACAACTAACAAACCGGGCATAACTATGATTCCCCAGGGGATTGTTTTGGTTGTTGGTAAAGACGAGAGGCTGATGGGCGTAGCTACGGATGGAGATATCCGCCGCGCGCTTTCTCGCGGCGTATCTTTAGAGAGCCCGATTTTGAAAATAATGAACAAAACCCCCTTTGTTATTGAGGGCGTGAAAACCAATACGGAAATTCTGTCTATGGTAGCGGAGAAAAACAGGAAGGAAAAATGGCGCGATAATCGGCTGAATAAAATTATTATAGTGGATCAAAATCGCAAAGTTCTTGATCTAGTTTCTTTTTACGACCTTTGGCAGAGAAGCGACACCCGCTTCAAACAGATCGGAGTTTTGGGTTTGGGGTACGTCGGTTTAACTTTGGCGCTTACGTTAGCGGATCTAGGCTTTAAGGTACGCGGCTTTGATACTAACAATGAAGTGATGGCATCTTTGGCGAGAAAGAAGGCACATTTCTTTGAGGAAGGCATACAACAAATACTGAAGGATAATTTGGGTAAGAGTTTCGAGCCGGTCAAAGATTTTCGCAGTGAAAACAATTGCGATATTTATTTCATAGCCGTAGGTACGCCTCTCAACACAAAAAGGGAGCCAATGCTTGAATATTTGGAAAACGCTTCTGTTCGCATCGGAAGGGTTTTGAAAAGCGGCGATGCGGTGATTTTGCGGTCCACGGTTCCAGTGGGCACAACGCGGAGTTTCGTAATTCCTACTTTAGAAAAATACTCGGGATTGCGCGCGGGCAAGGATTTTTTTGTCGCCTTCGCTCCGGAGCGCACTATCGAAGGCAAGGCCCTGCGAGAATTGCGCACCCTTCCTCAGGTAATCGGTGGCTTTGACAAGTCCAGTACTGATTTAGCCGCTTCCATTTTCAATCACATGACCCATTCCGTTGTTCTAGTAGATTCGCTGGAAGAGGCGGAAATGGTCAAACTAATCAACAATACCTACCGGGACGTGCATTTCGCGTTTTCCAACGAACTTTCTCTGATTTGCAATCAGCTGGGCATTGATACCCATCGGGTGATTGCCGCGGCTAACCGTGGCTATGAAAGAAGCAGTGTGCCGTTGCCGAGTCCCGGAGTCGGCGGCGCCTGTCTGGAAAAAGATCCGTTTATTTTGCTCCATAGCGCTAAAAGAAAGGATGGCCCTTCTTTGATAAAGCACTCCAGGACCATCAGCGATACTATGGTAAATTTTGTTGCCGATTCCACCATTTCTTTCTTGAAAGAAAACAATCCGGCTGTAAAAAATCCTAAATTACTAGTCCTAGGATTTGCGTTTAAGGGCCGTCCGGTGACTTCCGATATGCGCGGCTCTACCACCATCCCTCTGGTCCAGAAATTAAAAAAGGCAACCAAGAATATTTACGGGTATGATCCGGCGGTGAAACGCTCCTCTGTCACGGCGCTGCAGGTGAAACACGTTTCGGATTTAAAAAAGGGATTTGAAGGCGCCGACGCGGTAATAGTGATGAACAACAATCCGGCTTTTGAAGATTTGGAGATTCGCAACCTGCTCTCGGTAGCTAATAAGCCCTGCCTTTTGTTTGACACATGGGGACTGTATGAAAAGGCAGAAGTAGAAAAGGTCAAGGGCGTTAATTATAAGAGGCTCTAAGTCTATGTATAAGAACTACAAAGTGCTAGGCCTGATCACTGCGCGCGGCGGATCCAAGGGCGTTCCGGGGAAAAATATTAAACCGCTGTTGGGCAGGCCCCTTCTGGTCTACACCATCGAGAGCGCGAAAGCGGCGCAATATTTCGACCGTGTCATTTTAACTACCGATGATCCGAAGATTGCGGAAGTGGGTCGCCAGCATGGGTGTGAAGTGCCATTTATGCGACCGAAGGAAATAGCGCAAGATGACACTAAAGATTTTCCAGTTTTCTTACATGCCCTAGAGTGGCTGGAAAAGCATGAAGGCTGGAAGCCTGACTTTATTGTTCATTTACGCCCGACATACCCTTTGAGGAAATTCTCTTCTATTGAGAAGGGCATTGAGATGCTCGCGAATAATCCCGGCGCCGATTCGGTATGGACGGTTTCTACGCCGCCAGTGCCCCCATATAAAATCTTCCATATCAGCCAGAGCGGCTATCTGAATCCAGTCATCACTATTCCAGGAGAAAAGGAGGCGTTCTGTTGGGGAAGGCAGAAGCTTCCGAGAACCTACGCGCACTATGGGCAGGTAGATGTGACTCGCTATGCCACAGTGATGGAGAAAAAATCTGTTTCCGGCGACCGTATTTTGCCCTATGTGATAGAAGAAGAAAATATAGACATTAATTCCCCAATTGATTGGGAATTTGCGGAATTTTTATTATCAAAAAAACAACGCCATGGATAAAAAAATTTTAGGAATCATTACTGCGCGCGGCGGATCCAAGGGCGTTCCGGGAAAAAATATTAAACTGTTAGGAGGACAGCCTCTCATCGCCTATTCTATTGAAGCTGCTAAAAAATCGGGAGTGTTTGACCGCATTATTTTAACGACCGACGACGCTCGCATTGCTGATGTGGCAAAAAAATACGGCTGTGAGGTCCCATTTATGCGCCCCAAAGAGCTAGCCGCGGATGACACTCAGCACCTTCCCGTATTGCGCCATACGATTAACTGGCTTAAAGACAATGAGGGATACGTTCCGGATTATGTCATGACGCTTTTTCCAACCTGCCCGCTCCGGCAGCCAGAACACATACGCGAAGCGGTGGAGATCATTACGAAAACGGAGGCTGATTCAGTGTTCGGAGTTTCTCCTGTTCCTGGGCATTATAATCCCTACCGTTCTATGACCAAGGACGCAGAAGACAGATTGGCACTCATCAATGGTCAACCAGTCCGGAAAAGAATCATGCGGCGGCAGGATCTTCCAGCGTCTTACGCGAGTAATGGCATGATTTACCTCTTTAAAACGGATAACCTTTTTAAATACGACGAGGACGCGGGCATGCTTGGCGATGACGTGCGGGCACTCGTGATCGATCCGAAATATAATGTTGATATTGATACTCCTGAAGATTGGGCAATCGCGGAAGCAACATTTCAGAAGCCAAATTTTAATGGCTAAAATCTTAGGCGTCATAACCGCTCGGGGTGGATCCAGGGGACTGCCTGGGAAAAATATCAAACCGCTTTTAGGCAAGCCGTTGATTGTCTACATAATAGAAGCGGCTCAAAAATCAGGTGTTTTGGACCGGATAATTTTATCGACCGACGATCCCAAAATTGCTGAAGTGGCCAAAGAATATGGCTGCGAAGCGCCGTTTATGAGGCCGGCGGAGCTTGCGCAGGATGATACTGCGCACTTAGCGGTACTACAACACGCAGTCCGTTGGTTGAAAGAAAATGAGAATTACCAGCCCGATTACACTATGATTCTTCAGCCAACCGCGCCTACGCTCCAGTCATTTCATATTAAAGAAGCGGTGGAATTGATTTTAAAGACGGGAGCGGATTCTGTAATGAGCGTAGCGGAAGTTCCGGAGCATTTTAATCATTCCGCCAGCATGATTATCCGACCGGACGGCTTCTTAAGGCTGGTTAATGGCGATCCTATTTACAAACGGATTCCTCGCCGGCAGGATCGGCCAAAAAATTATTGGAGCGCTAATCTGATTTATCTTTTTAAAACCAATCTGTTATTTGATAAAGACAACCCAAATTTTTACGGCGAAAAAACCGCGCCCCAAATTATTGAATCCAAATATGCCGTGGACATAGACAATCTAGAAGATTTTTTAAAAGCCGAGGAGATAATGAAAAAACTACAGCCATGAGATTTATCACTTTAATCGCCGAGCCGAATTATTCGCCCAAAGCCATAGCCACCTACAAAGAGCTTGGCGAAGTTTATTTTTGGTTTGATTTGAGCGAAGCGGAAAAAGCGGCGATTCTCCCAAGAGCGGACATTTTGGCGGTCCGATTGGCCTTAACGGTGGATAGGCAGTTGCTCGATAAGATGCCGGCCCTAAAAGTAATCGCTACTTCTACCACGGGGCTGAACCATATTGATACCGCATATGCCGAAAATAAAGGCATTGAGATAATTTCTTTGCGTGGCCGTACAGAGTTTCTAGAAAAAATTCCCTCAACTGCCGAAGAAACTATGGGGTTGATCATCGCTCTTTTGAGAAACCTGCCCTGGGCGTTTGAAGACGTGAAAAACGGGCATTGGAACACCAATCAGTGGGTAGGCCATCAACTTTCCGGCAAAACTTTAGGAATTTTCGGACTTGGTCGTTTGGGTAAATTGGTAGCTGGCTACGCTTTGGCTTTTGGCATGAAAGTTGTTGCCGCTGATCCCTATGTTGACGAAAAAGACATGGCAAAACTTGGCGTTACGAAAGTAGCAATGGAAGATTTGTTCAAAACCGCCGACGTGGTTTCGTTGCATGTGTTGCTGCAGGATGATACCCGGGAGTTAATCAAGGCCAAGCATCTGCAAAGCATGAAACCATCTTCTTATTTGATCAATACCGCCCGCGCCGAGTTGATTGAAAGGGGATTACTGGAAAAAGCCCTAAAAGAAAAATGGATAGCCGGCGCGGCGGCGGATGTTTTGTGGGATGAAAAAGACGATAATAGCCATCTTAAAAATAATCCGCTAATAGAATACGCTCAAGAAAATCAAAACCTGCTGATCGTGCCCCACATTGGCGGCACTACTTACGAAGCTAAAGAAATTACGCAAGATTTTATCGCCGATCTGGCTAAGAAGCATCTCCATAAATAAATGTTGACCTGGTTTTTGCTGGCGTTTAGTGCGGCGATTATACATTCTTTTATGCAGACTTTGCAGAAACGGGCGGTTACGGTTGTCGGCTATTCCAAGGTCACTATCACTTTTGTTATTACCGCGATTGCCGCCGCTCTTATTTTTGTAGTTTCTTATTTTATCGTCGGTTTGCCGCAGATAGACAATCAATTTTGGTCAGCAATTTTTATCACCGGGGCTTTAAACGCTCTAGCTTGGCCGATTATGCTCAAAGCTTACGAGGTCGGAGAGTTTTCCTCGGTTTACTCGATGATTCTCCTAACGCCGGTTTTTCTTCTGATAACCTCGTTTATATTTCTAGGCGAGGCGCCATCGCCGGTTGGCATACTGGGAGTTTTATTGACGGTATCCGGGCTATGGTTTATTACTTCTCAACACAAGCACATCGACATTCCCGGTTTTGCCAAAGGTAACTGGCTGGGCGTATCGGTGGCCGCAATTTTTTCAATTTCGGTAAATTTTGACAAATTAGCGGTACAGCATTCCGATCGATTTTTAGGATCAGCAGGAGTGTTGGCCGTTATCGCCCTTGGCAGTGCGATTTATCTATTAACTCGTTACAAAAAGATATTTCTTCATACTGGATCGGGAGCCGGGTCCGTTTCGGGGCCGTTATTGTTAGTGGGTGTGGGCGTGCTTCTAGCCATTGGCAATGTCGTGCATAATTCAGCTTTACTTGCTGGTCTTGCTTCTTATACGATAGCGGTTAAGCGAATGGGCGTTCTATTGGGGGTGGTTTGGGGTTGGCTGTTTTTTAAAGAAAAGAATATATCCCAAAAACTTTTCGGCGCGGTGATCGCGGTTTTGGGAGTGGTGACGATATTATTTTCCTAAACTATGCATCATAAATATATTGTTACCAACTTCGCCTACGGCACGGGACCATACTTGATGACAACGAAATTGGCCGCGGCCTTTAACGACGAATTAGAAAGAGCCGGCCAACCCAGAATGGGAATCATTGTTCCTTGGGTTTACGGCGAGAAACAGAAAAGAATCATGGCGGAAGAATTTTCCGGCTATGAGAAAAAATACCCCGGCGAGCTCATATTGGACGCCGGATTGGGGGGTATTTTAGAAAAAGTTTTTTATGGCGGCACAGACTACGAAACGTATTTGAAAAAGTGGACCGCAAATTTTAAGGAAGTGTCACGCGAGGCCAATGCGTATTTGTCTGCGAGGTATGGCTCTGATATTGCGGTGGAACTGAATCGGTCGCCGCGGCTTCTTTATGGAGTGGCTCCTGCGTATTCCACCTCTTTCGGGCACATGAGTCAGATTTTTGAAAAATCTTTGGAGGTGCCGGTTATAAAAATCCAGAAAGAATTGTTGCAGAAAGCGGCGGAAATTTCCAAATGCATCGAACGGGAACAGCAAATACAAGCAGTCGCGTATCCCGGAGTGTTTTCCTGGGCGAAGGATTATCAGCCGGTGCATAAGGGAGAGGTCCTGGCTCCGCCGATTGGTCCAATGCCCCGGCCGGACACCTCTGAAATTGAAAAAGGGATTTACGTTACTAAAACTGGCATACCCGGGCTGGAACGGCTCTATGGAAAAGCGGAAAAGCTTGGTCTGAAAATATACAGTAATGGCGATCATAATCCGAATCTGATAACCAATCAAACCATTTTGCTTCACTTCGCCCGTTCCGGCTGGGCGTCGGTGTGGTTTTCTCTGCTCGCCGAAAAACCGATTATTGTTCCGGAATACGACTCCGCTGACGATCCGGAAATTTATTTCAACAACCTAGCTATAGAAAAAACCGGAATCGGAATCGTTTATCGAGAGGAGCCCTTAAAAGAACTTCTGAAAAAATCCGAGCATGCAAAGCGGTCTTGCCAGCAGACCAAGAAGGAAATTTTGGAAAGATGGGGGACTTTGGATGGCACCGGATATTGCGCCGCTATTTTCGCTAGAGATTTTCTTAAACGGTAATCTATCAACCACAAAGCCCTCCGATGCACATCGGAGGGCTTTGTGGTTGAGGTCAAAAATAATCAATCAATCTACTATATACAACCAGCGGGTTTATCATTTGGTTTCTCTTTAATTTTGGGTAGCCGGAGTGCCAAATTATGCTATAGTACAAGCTATAAATGAAGGATAAAGCTATAGAAAAACTAATCGTCTTGGAAACGAAGCGTCAGCAGGAAACCATTGACTTGATTGCTTCGGAAAACTATGCCTCGCCCGATATTTTAATGGCGGTTGGTTCGCCGTTGATGAACAAGTATTCGGAGGGTTATCCGGGCAAACGTTATTACCCTGGCAATGTTTATTACGACCAAATTGAAGAGCTGGCAAAAGAGCGGGCGCTCAAAGCGTTTAAATTAAAACCCAGCGATTGGGCGGTTAATGTCCAGCCATATTCGGGTTCGCCGGCAAACCTCGCAATTTATAGCGCTTTGATGAATCCCGGCGAAACGCTGATGGGAATGAGCCTGGCTGTTGGCGGGCATCTTACGCACGGGCATAAAGTTAGTTTCACCGGCAAATTTTTTAATTCGGTACAGTATGGCGTTGATATCCAAACCGGACTTTTAGATTATGAGGCGATGGGCAATCTTGCCAAAAAACACCAACCGAAAGTTATTATTTCCGGAACCACTGCCTATCCTAGAGCGCTCGATTTTCAGAAAATCGGTACGATTGCGAAATCAGTCGGCGCTTATCACGTGGCCGACATTTCGCATATTGCCGGCCTGGTGTTGGCCGGACTGCATCCGAACCCATTTCCGCATGCCGACGCCGTAATGACCACCACTCATAAAACATTACGCGGTCCCCGCGGAGCGGTCATTTTTTCCAGAAAAGAGATCAGCGAAAGAATTGATAAGGCAGTGTTTCCCGGGTTGCAGGGCGGACCTCATAATAATGCCACTGCTGCCAAGGCGCTGATGTTTTTCGAGGCGCTTCAACCGAATTTCCAGAAATATCAGCGGCAAATTGTAAAAAACGCGAAAGTTTTAGCAGCAACGTTAACAAAATTAAGATTTAAATTGGTAACCGGCGGTACAGACAGCCATCTAATGCTGGTAGATGTCCGTGGAGCCGAAATGGACGGAATGACAGCGGAGAAAACTCTTGAAGCGAACGGTATTACCGCTAATCGCAACTCCATTCCCGGCGACGTCAGCCCATTTAAGCCGTCGGGCATTAGGATTGGCACGCCCGCCGTTACTACGCGAGGCATGAAAGAAAAAGATATGAAAGTAATTGCCGGCCTTATCTATCGCGCCTTACTCAAACAAGAAAATGTTAAAAAAGAAGTGGCGGCACTCTGCCGGAAATTTCCACTCCCATATAAATAACTGGATTTATGATTATTGATGGAAAGGCGATCGCCCGAAAAATAATCGAGGAACTAAAAAAACTTCCAAAACTGGGCAAGGCTTTGGCGGCGGTTTTTGTCGGCGACAGCGCCGCTTCCGAAAGTTTTCTTAAGCAAAAACGGAAGATTGCCGAAGAATTAGGCATTGAATTTCGCCTGGTACGATTCAGTGAATTAATTTCCGAAGCGGATCTGATAAAAGAAATTAAAACGCTTGGCGAAAATAATGAAATCGGCGGCATTCTCATCCAATTGCCGTTGCCGGGCAAATTTGATCGCGACCGGGTGCTTGCGGCAATCAATCCGGCAAAAGACGTGGATGCTTTGACGGCCGCGGCGCCGGTTTCAGCGCTGGCGGTCGAGGTTGTAAAAGATGTGCTGGACGCTACACGATTCGCGATAAGCGATGCGGTTGTCGGCGTAGTTGGCCGAGGGATCTTGATCGGTCAGCCGATCGCGGAGTGGCTTTCCGGCCGATGCCGGGAAGTAATAATTTTTCATACCCAGACCGATTTTACGCGCCTTAAAGATTGCGACTTGGTAATCATCGGCGTCGGCAAGGCGGGCTTAGTTAAGCCCGAAATGCTGCAGTCCGGAGCCGGAGTAATTGATTTCGGATTTGACGTGGTAGACGGAAAGATTGCTGGCGGTCTCGACGCTTCACGATCCACGATCCACGACTCACGACTCACGTTCTACACCCCCACTCCCGGTGGCACCGGCCCGATTCTAGTGGCCGAAATTTTCAAGAATTTTTATCGCTTAAACGGACAATTAACGTGACTTTCCAATTGTTCTGAAAGTTGTTATATTGTGGGGATTATGGATGAACATATCCCCGATGAAGAAATCTTGCGCCAATCGCTTGGTGACCCGTCCCAATTTAAAATTTTGGTCGCCCGGTATCAGGAGCCGTTTCTCAGAAAAGCTTGGGGTATTGTCCGGAAACAAGAGGATGCCGAAGATATCGTGCAGGATACCTTCGTAAAGATTTATAAGTACGGAGACCATTTCCAAAAAAGAGCCGGCATTGCCTTTAAGAGCTGGGCTTATAAAATTTTAATGAATACTGCCTTCACTCATTATCAGGACATAAAAAAGAAGACGAATGCGGTGGAGTATCTTGATCCGGTGCTTTACGACGAAGGCGAGAAGCCCTTGGGTTACACCCAGGACTTGGCGGCGATCTCCGACGCGAAAGTGATGGTGCAATCCGTCATCGAAAAAATGCCGGAACATCTCGGGCGCATCCTCGGGCTTTATTATTTGGCCGACAAATCTTACAAAGATATCTGTAAAATAGAAAAGATCTCCATGACTGCCCTGAAGATGAGACTTTTTCGGGCGAAAAGATTGTTTAAGTCTATGGGGGCCGACTTAATATAATATAATGAGCAACAAAATCCTTTGGAAGGTTTACACAATTTGGTTCCTGCGGCGGATTGTTCCGCTGATGCTGGCGCAGGCTTTCTTTCTAGTAATTTTTTTGAAACTGCTTGCCGACAAAATCTTTTTCGGTAAGGTTATGGAAAACGCTGTTTTGGTCTCCGGCTCTAACTATTGGAAGTTTTTTAAATATCTTTTGGGCGCGTTCTTTCAGACCCACGTCGCCGTTCAATTATTCGTTTTACTTATTTTAGGTATCGGGGCGCTTTTATTGCGTGATTTTGGCAGAGCGCTGGTCAGTTATCTCAAAACCTTCAAAAAGTAGCAGAAACTTAACCCGGCTTATCCGGGTTCTATATTGTATATCGTTTTAAAGAAAAAGATATGAATTCCAGCCAAATTTGGGAAAAAATTCAAAATGGAGTGTTTGTCATTGCCGAGGCGGGCAAGAATTTTATCCAGACCGAGGAGGAAAAATCAGTTGCCGAGTACTTAAGAAACGCCAAAGAATTAGTGGATCAGGCCGCTTGGGCGGGTGCCGACGCGATTAAGTTTCAGACTCACAGTGTCGATGACGAACAGTCCGACAAGAAGGTCATTGCTGCGCATTTCAAAGGCGCGGACCGTCTGACCTGGGTGACGCGCAATACCAACGCCACGCCGGTCAACGAATTCTGGAAACCACTTAAAGAATATTGCGACAAAAAAGGAATCATCTTTTTTTCGACTCCAATGAGCCGAGGTGCCGCTCAGCGACTGATGGAGGTGGGCGTGCCGCTGTGGAAAATCGGATCCGGGGATATTCTGGATTTAGCAATGTTGGACTATCTTCGCCGAACCGATCTGCCAATTATTATGTCGTCTGGCGCCAGTACCTTTGAAGAAGTTGCCAGTTCTTTTAATTATCTCCGCGCGAAAAACAAACGAGTCGCCTTGATGCATGCGCTTTCCAAATATCCGGGCCTTCCCGAAGAGGCGAATCTTGCGGTGATGGAATTGTATAAAGATAAGTTTCCGGGCGTGCCGATCGGATTTTCCGAAAACTCCATTGGTATTGAGCCATCGCTGATCGCGGTCGCGCTAGGAGCGACTATGATCGAGAAGCATTTCACTATTCGCCGAGACCTTTGGGGCGCGGATCACAAAGTCTGTTCGACGCCGGAAGAATTTAAAACAATGGTTGGTCAGATCCGGTCTATGGAGGCGAATCCGGAAGAAAAAAAGAAATGGCTCAACCATGCTTTGTCCGCAGCAATTCTTGGCAAAAAAGAAAAAGTGCTTCGCGAAGATGAAAGCGTGTTCCGTCCGGTGTTTCAGAAATCATTGGCGGCTGGACGGGATATTTCCGCCGGAACGGTCATTACCGCCGAAATGGTTTATGCCATGCGGCCCCGGATGCACCTGAACGGCCTGCCGTCGGAGCATTACGAAAGAGTGCTTGGCAAGAAAGTTAAAACCGCGCTGAAAAAATACGATCCGATCACCGAAGGCATATTAGAAAGCTAATTCCTGCTTGATAGCTTTTGTCACGCGCTCCGTGGCGGAAGTTTTATCAAAGAGAAAAAATTTTCCCTGCGCGCTTTTGAGAGTGGAAAGAGACTTGTCTTTATTCATTATTTTATAGAGCGCCTGGTTCAGGTCGCCGGTCTTTTCTTTGTAAATTCCGATAGTTGCGCCCATGCCGTTCGGCGGAAAATCCGGGAGTAAAAGATTTTCTTCCAGGCGTTTTTTGCCGGCATTCGGCAATAGAATGCTGATGCCGGGAATTCTCAAATAACAAGCGTGGATTAAATTGGTCGCGTACATTCCGATGATGACGTCGGCTATCGGCAGAAGGTTTTCCGCAAGCCCAACCGAAGATGTGTCCAGGTAGCTCAAGTTGGGGGCGAGTTTCTGGTAGCGGCCGGGTTTTTCATCGCGCGGATGCTGGCGGGCAATCAGTCTGCTCTCAGGATTTTCATTCTGGAATTCCGTCAGTGCTTTTGCTAAAAATTTGAAGGTGGCCTCGTCTTCCCGCCAGCCGCCCGGCGTGCCGGTACCGGAGTATAAAATAATGAATTTGTCCGGCCCAACGTCCCATTGCTTCCGCAGCCGCGCGCGTTCTTCCGCCACGTTTTCACCTCGAAATTTGTCAAAGGCCGGGCTGCCAGTTACGAAGATCCGGCCGGCGAAATTATCCTGCATAAGGAAAGTCCTCGCCAGATCGTCAATGGTCAGAACGGCGCTCCATTTGGGCATCATTTTAAAATTCATCGGCCAGCGATGATTTGCCCAGAAATCCTGGAAACAAATAATCGGAGTGCTTTCCTCGGCGGCGAGATTGGTGAATTTATTATTCACGTACGGACCGGTAGTCAAAGAGCTCATCGCGATCAGAAGCGCGTCTGGCTGGAACGCTCGGTAAGCCGGTTCCGCTTGTGCTTCTTCATCAACGCGGATTGGTTTATATTTTGCCAGAATTTTTGTCGGCGATTCCTTGACGGTGATGGCTTGAACTTTAGCGAACTTTTTAATTAGTGGAATCACCGGCGCGATAAACTCCGCCGGCCCCGGCGCATCCACGACAATCAGAAGTTTGTGCATTCAGTTGATTATAACACCAAAGAATCCCAGTCTTTCAATTTTTAGAGCTCTAGTTTAATATGATTGAACGTAACATTTAGCGCGCGCAATTGGTTTTATTCATTACGATGTATCATCCCAAAATTGGAATCATCGGTGTCGGCTGGGTCGGTGCCCAAGTGAAGCGTTATTTTGAAGAATTTAAAGGTTACAAATCCGGCGTGGATCTGTTCGCGTACGACCTGGATCCAAAAAGAGTGATCGGCGATATCAATCAGGCGGAAGTTATTTTTGTGGTCGTGCCAACTCCGCGCGATCCCAAAACCGGCGCCTGTGATATTTCCATAGTGGACAATGTCTGCGGAAAAATCCAGGGATCAAAAGTGGTTGTGCTGAAATCCACGATTCCGCCAGGGACGACTGAGGCGATGCAGAAAAAATATCCCCAGCATAAGTTTTTGTTTAACCCGGAATTTTTGAGCGAGAAGACCGCCTGGCAGGACATGCTTCGTCCGGATCGCCAGATTGTCGGTTTTACCAAAGAAAGCATGGAGGCGGCGCATCTGGTGCTGACGCTTCTGCCACACGCTCCATTTATGTCGCCCTGGGGAGTTGGGACTTATAGCCAGACCCGGATTACCGCTACCGAAGCCGAGTTTATTAAATATGGAGGTAACGTCTACTTCGCCCAGAAGGTTAATTGGGCGAACGCCCTGGCGCTGGCGGCAGATAAAATGGGCGCTGATTACGAGAATATCCGCAAAGGTATGTCGGCCGATTTTCGGATAGGCGATTCTCATTTAGACGTGAATCATGGCGGTTATAAGGGATTTGGCGGCTATTGTTTTCCGAAAGACCTTTCTGCGTTTATGATGTTTGCCAAAGAACAAGGGCTAAGCGAAGTCCACGATCTTTTAAAGTCGGCCTGGGATTTTAATGGCAGGCTACTCGTGGAGCAGGGTTTGACTTATGATGATGTGAGTCGGCATATAGATAAGATCGAGCTGGAGAAGAAACTTAAGAACAGTAAATGAATTTCCAATCTCTCACTAAATATTACGTACGAGCCATTAAGGCCCTGATTTTTGTCATACCCTTCTTATCCTATTGGATCGCGAGTTCGATGTATTTTCCATATATTACCGGACGGAATTTCCTTTTCCGGATTTTGGTAGAGTTGGCCCTAGTTCTTTGGGTTGGGCTGGCGGTTTTGAATAAAGAATATCGGCCGAAATTTACGCCGATCGTCTGGGCGGTCGTAATTTTTACGGCGATTGTCGGGCTGGCCGACTTTTTCGGCGTTGATGCCTACGCCAGTTTCTGGTCCCGGTTTGAGCGCATGGAAGGCTACTTGATGATTCTTCATCTGGCCGCGTACTTTTTCATTTTGACTAACGTTTTTCGCACCAAAAAGGAATGGCTGACCTTGTTTAACTTGGTAATGATTGCCGGTATTTTGGTTGGCGGGTACGGCGTTCTGCAACTGCTCGGAATTAAGGAGGCAATTCAGGGCGGCGATGTAAGGATTGATGGCACAATCGGCAACCCAACTTATCTGGCCGCCTATCTCACGCTGGTAATCGCGCTATCGTTAATTTTATTTTTCAATGCCAAGAAGAGCTGGCTGAAGTATCTTTACGCCGCGGTGGTCGCTTTCAACTTTTTTATAATGTTTTTCACGGCCAGCCGTGGAGCAGCCTTCGCATTTTTGATCTCTATTCCGCTGTTCTTAATTCTCTACCTGGTTTTTTATCGCAAGACAGAAGATCCGAAGGAGCGAAAGCTAAAAAAGATCGCTCTAGCCGCGCTGGCCTTGATGATGGTCGTGCCGGCTTCAATTTGGTTTTCTCGAGGATCTAGTTTAGTACAAAATAATGCCGTTCTTTCCCGCATCACCTCGGTAAGCTTCCAGGAGCGTACCATTCGATCACGCTTCCAAATTTGGGGGATTGCCTGGAAAGCTTTTCAAGAGCGCCCGATATTAGGTTGGGGCCAGGAAAATTTTCTTGAAGCATTTTCCAAATATTACGATCCTCGTCTTTATGATCAAGAACCCTGGTTTGACCGCCCTCACAATATTGTTTTTGAATGGCTGATTAACGCCGGCATTTTAGGCCTCATCTCCTACCTTTCACTCTTTGCGGCTCTTTTTTGGGGAGTGCGTAAGTTATTGAAAGGCGGTGCAGTAAATAAAAAAGAGGGATTGGTGTTGGCCGTTGTCCCAGCAACCTACTTTCTCCAAAACTTTTTTGTTTTCGATAACTTCAACACCTATGTTATTTTCTTCAGCCTGCTTGCCTATGTGAACAGTCTGGTTGTTAATAAATCCTCGGAGGCGCCGGCGGAACAAAATAATGTTAGGCCATCGGTTTGGGCGTTTTCGA
>JAHFLQ010000015.1 GCA_023244815.1 bacterium | reverse complement strand
TCTCCTTGATGAACCCGCCACACTGCCTGTCTCCTGACGTGGGGTAGATTGGGATTATTTGAATATGCCATATACATAGCTTTACACACCTGGGGTGGTGCCAAGCTATTGAACCATTACGCTGGGGTTGACAAATTCTAGCAGTATGCTATAGTTGTGACAGTTCTGTGTAGCTTGAAAACCTTATTTTAAGGAGCAGCAAGGTATGAACCTTCTCACGTTGGTCATCGCGCTCGCGCTGGCGAGCATCGGTACCGCCCTCTATTTTTTGCTGGCGAAGCCGAAGGGGATGTCCGGTAGATCCGCAGATTCTACGGTTCGTCGGGGCCACCTGGAGACCGGTCAGCATGTGGCTGTGATGAAGCTGACGCCTTTCGGTGACGTGACTGACCAGGTGGTCGGTTACGGAAGGATCTTGGCATTCAGCTATGCTGGCCGCGCGGTGATCCGGACGGATCGCGACTCGATCGTCCGGCGCAAGGACTGTCGCCTGCGCCCAACCGCCAACTAACCGCCAGCTTCCTCCTCTAGCCCCGCCCTCGACGCACATCGTCGAGGGCTTTTTATTTGCTAAACTTCTCTTTTCGTGATAAAATCTGTAAAATAGTAATAGCATGGAGCCCATGGTGTAGTGGTAACACAACAGTCTGTGGCACTGTTGACCCGGGTCCGATTCCCGGTGGGCTCCCAAGATACAAACTGATCAAGGACTTGTAAAAACCACACCAGCAAGTTAGGGTTGGGGCAGTACTTTACAGGAGGTGTGTCGTGAAATTTCAGCGTCTGAGAAGCCTGGGAGTTTTGATTCTTTTAGTCACTTTGCTGGGATCGGCAATTATCGTCTTAGCCGCGGCTGTCCAGTATGTCGCGCAAGATGGCCACCTGGAAACGGGATTAGCGACGATTACCGAAACCGATCTCCGCGAAGATTTGCGGATTATCGCCCACAAGAACATGCAGGGACGCGGCAGTATGGACAACGGCTGCGAGCTGCCATCCTTCTTTCTTGGCAGGGAGCTGCGCAAGTACGGCTTTGAGCCGCTAGGAGACGATGAGACTTATTTTCAAAAGTTCAACTTTGGCAACGCGTCTCAAAACGTTCTCGGCTACCTGGAAGGAAAAGACAAAAATGGGCTGGTCGTAATCGGAGCTCATTACGACCACGTCGGTCTTGGCGAAACAGGCCGGCGCGAAGGACGGCGAGGCGAAATATTCTATGGCGCCGATGACAATGGGTCCGGCACGGTCGCGCTTTTGGAACTTGCCGAGGCGTTTAGTGAGCTTGCGAAGCAGGGCATCAAACCGAACCGCAGCATCCTTGTCTGCTTCTGGGGCGCTGAGGAATGGGGCGAGCTTGGTTCGCAATACTTCCTTCAGCATTTGCCGCAAGGCGTGGAGCTCAATAACGTTGCCGCTTACATCAATATGGATATGGTTGGACGCAATGATCCGAAAGAGATTTTCGTGTTCTGCGCTCCTGTTGCGGACGACGCTACTGAAGCGAAAGAAGGCGACTGCAAAGACCTTTACGAAATTGTTGAAAGCGTGAACAAAAAGCTGAAACTGGAATTCAAGATCTCACACAGGGACATAACCGAAGGCAGAGAAGGTTTCCAAAGGACCGATGGCTGGACGTTTTATCAAGCTGACCGTGGTAATCAAGGTAAGATACCCACTATTGAGCTTTTTACTGGCGAGCACCCTGACTACCACACGCCGCGCGACACCTACGACAAAATTAATTATCCCAAGCTGACGCGAGTAGCTAAGCTAGCTTTCGGCTTGGCCTGGCAGGTCTCACAGATGAATGGCCGGCCCGCCTATCGGTAGGCAGGCCGAGGTACAAGCAATAACCAAATGAAACAAACCCCGCATATTGCGGGGTTTTATATTTTGTTGTAAAATATCAAACAAGGGCCTCCATGAATGATTTAATTAAGAACATGAATTTCAAACCATTATCCAACCACGTTTTTATAGAACCACTAAAAGAGGAGAAGGCGACCAAATCCGGCATTGTTTTACCGGAGACAATGGAAAAAGAAAAGCCGATGCTCGGCAAAGTGCTGGCGGTTGGGCCGGGCAAACGGGACGACAAGGGCGACCTGATGCCGCTGTCGGTGAAAGTAGGGGATAAGGTGCTTTTCAAAAAGTATGGACCGGACGAAATTGAGGTGGACAGTAAAAAATATTTAGTCGGTTCGGAGGAGGATATTTTAGCAATCATTGAATAGCCATGGCAAAACAAATTTTATTTGATGAACAGGCGCGAGCGGCGCTTAAAAAAGGAGTAGACAAGTTAGCCAAAGCCGTGACGGCGACTTTAGGTCCGCGCGGCAAAGCGGTAATTTTGGAAAAGGGCTACGGCGCGCCGCAGGTGACTTTTGATGGCGTGACGGTGGCGAAAGAAATCGAGCTGGAGGATAAGTTCGAGAATCTTGGCGCGGAATTAATCAAACAGGCGGCGGACAAGACCAATGACGCGGTCGGCGACGGCACCACGACTTCTATTGTATTGGCCCACGCTATTATAGAAAACGGAGAAAAAGTCTTGAAGTCCAAGGGTGTGAATGTAATTCAGCTAGCCGAAGACTTGAGAGCGGGAGCGGTTAAATTGATTGCTAATCTGGAAAAACAGCGCGAGCTGGTTAATGACGTTAAGAAGTTGGAAGAAGTCGCCTCGCTTTCCGCCAAAGACAAAGAAATTGGCAAATTGATCGCCGAGGTTATCAATAAAGTAGGAAAAGAAGGCGTAGTGACGATTGAGGATTCCAATACGATCGCCAACGCTTACGACATGGTGGAGGGCATGCAGTTCGATCGCGGTTATATTTCGCCGTATATGGTGACCAATAGTGAGCGGATGGAAGCGGCCCTGGAAGATCCACATATTTTGGTAACCGACAAGAAAATTTCTTCTATTCAAGAACTTCTGCCGATTCTGGAAAAAGTAGTGCAAAGCGGCAAGAAAGAATTGGTGATCATTGCCGATGATGTTGACGGCGAAGCGCTGGCTACATTAGTAGTGAATAAACTCCGCGGCATCTTTAACGTGCTCGCGGTCAAAGCTCCGGGCTTCGGCGATCGCCGGAAGGAAATGCTGCAAGATATCGCGATCGTCACTGGCGCGCAATTTATTTCGGAAGAAGTCGGCAAGAAGTTTGAATCAGTCACCTTGGAAGACCTTGGTTCCGCGCATCGCGTTGTTTCCAACAAAGATACGACCACGATCGTGGGCGGCAAAGGCGACAAGAAAGAAATTGAGAAACGGGTTCACCAAATTAAAGCGCAACTCGCGAAAACCGACTCTGGCTTTGATAAAGAAAAACTGCAGGAACGGCTCGGCAAACTGGCCGGCGGCGTGGCTGTCATTAAAGTTGGCGCGCCAACCGAGTCCGCGCAAAAAGAATTGAAACAGCGCGTGGAAGACGCGGTGGCTGCTACGAAAGCCGCGATGGAGGAGGGGATCGTCCCTGGCGGCGGTATCGCCCTGCTTCGCGCCGGCGCGGAACTTCATTCCGATAAATCTTCTGCCGCCGAAATCTTAGTGGCCGCGACTGAATCGCCGATTCGCGCGATTCTGGAAAATAGCGGGCAAGACGCCGCTTCTATAATGAAGCAACTCGCCGGAAAATCCGGCTGGGAAGGCTTTGATGCCGCCAAGCAAGCCGTTGTTGATTTGAAAGCTGTGGGCATTGTGGATCCGTTGAAAGTTACAAAGACTGCGTTATTAAACGCCGTTTCCGTCGCCGCGAATTACTTAACCATTGGCGCCGCTGTCACTGAATTACCTAAAAAGGAAACACCGCCCGCCGCTCCAATGCCGGGCATGGGAGGGGAGTTCTAGTATAAAAAACGCCGGCTCGACATAGCTGGTGTTTTTTATTATCATCATTGAGGTTCGTTTATAGCTGGGGTTCTAGAAAAAGGAGCAGAGGATGTCGGATAAGTACGAGCTCACAAAAAACGAGTGGGACCATGTAAACGTTTATCTACAGCAAAAGGGTCTGCCGGTTGACCGCAACGTAACTTTTGACGACATGCCGCTACCCGATCGTTATTCGGAAGTACGCTCCCGCCCGGAGATCAATGATTTTTCCACGGAAATTTTACCGGGCTTTGAGCTTGGAATTCCGATTATCCTTGCCAACATGGTTTCGGTTGCTGGCTTGAGGTCCATCATTGCTATCCAGCGCGAGGGTGGCCTGGGGGTTCCGCCGCAAATGCTTCCGCTCCGCGAACGTTTGGAGATGTTGGAGCGTGTCGGCCGGGCAGAGTGCGCTCACATTTACAATCCGTTAACCATCGGACCGGAAAAAACGCTCGGTGAGGCCAAGCAGTTGATGAACAAATTCGGCATTTACAGTTTGGTGGTTGTGAACGAAGAGCATCGCCCAATCGGAATTTTGAGTACCCGCGACTGGAAATACGAAACTGATGACCAGAAATTGGTCCAGGATCTCATGGGCGGTCGCCGCAAGCTCTATACCGCGTCGAAGAATATATCTTTTGAAGAGGCGGGGGAAATTTTGCGCAAACATCGCATTGAGAAACTGCCGCTAGTCGATAAGCACGGCCGGTTGGACTCGCTGATGACTGCCCACGGACTTTTCTATAAGCACCATCATCCAAGAGCGACCGGTGACGGCAAGGGGCAGTTCATCAAGGCCGGAAGTATCGGCGTAGGCAAACGCTTCACTCCAGACCATCTGAAAGAAGTGGAAGCACAGGCACGCAAGGGCATCCGCCTGCTCTTAATCGATACCGCAAGAGCGTTTTCAATCAACACGAAAGAGGCGATTGAAGCGATCAAGGCGCGATTTCCAAAATTGCCGCTGATGGTTGGAAACGTCTCCGCTCCGGAAGGGGCGAAAGCGCTTTTTGAATGGGGTGCCGACATCGTTAAGGTTGGTATCGGACCCGGAGCGCCCTGCACGACGCGGCATACCGGCATTGGCATACCGCAACTCTCCGCCGTGGCCAAATCCGCGGCGATCGCGAAACTTTATTCGGAGCGCGGTACCAGACGCTATATTGTCGCCGACGGCGGAATCAAAAATCCCGGAGACATAGTCAAAGCAATCATTGCCGGAGCCGACGCCGTAATGTGCGGCGGCCTCTTTATCGGTACCGTTGAATCGGCGGCTCCATCGTACATCAACAAAGACGGCTTGCGCGTTAAAAATTACATCGGCTCCGCTTCGTTTCACGCCCAATCCGAGCGGATGGGCAGTGGCACGCTGGACCGCATCCGGCGACCCGAAGGAATGGCCAAGGAGATGCCGGTAATTGGAACGATGCAAGAAGTCACCGGTGAAATCCTGGACGGAATGCGTTCGGCAATGAGCTATCTGGGCGTGAAAAGCGTCAAAGAGCTGCGGCTGAAAGGACGGTTCGATCTCCCCCAGTCATCCGCCGGACTCTACGAAGGAACCAAGAAAAAGTAGTTCGACTAGCTCACAAAAAATAAAAGCCCCCAATATATATCGGGGGCGATTTTTTAATGACCTCACGGATTAAAAGAGTCAGGGTCCTGTCGGTTGTGGTCTTTCATTTCGGTTATGCTGTAAATGCCAGTGCTCCAGAGGCAACCTTGGATAAATCCGAGCCAACGAAAGACTTTATCCATCCTACCTTTGTCGAGAAATCTTTCCATCTCATCAAGCATCCAATTGCAATGCGCCAAGATGTTGGACTGGCTAAAGAGTGGGTAGAAGATCTGATCAGACTGGAATTCGCCTTTCACAACTCCCAACTCCTCAAACTTCTTGCGGTAAATTGCCAAGACGTCACGTACCTTCTCTGCAGTCATGGTAACCTCCTCAAAAGTACTGGTTAGAAATTAACACAATCTTGCTCAAAAGCAAGCCTTTGTTTACTATATGAAAAGACTTTCCTCGACAGTCCCGATGTAAAAGTCGGGACTTCGGGAAGTCCGGAGAAAAGGTGGGGTCGCATAGTGCGCTTGCTAGCGAGTGCTTGCGCTTGGCTTCCGCCGAAACGGCGGCCCGCGTGCGCACTAATATAATTTAATAACTTGGTGGGGTCGCATAGTGGCCTAGTGCGCACGCTTGGAAAGCGTGTGTGCCGAAAGGCACCGCGAGTTCGAATCTCGCCCCCACCGCA
>JAHFLQ010000009.1 GCA_023244815.1 bacterium | reverse complement strand
TCAGTCCAAAGGCTAACCCATTGAACAGTCCGGTGACTAGTCCAGTGATTAGTCCAACGGCTAGTCCAGAGACTAACCCATAAAACAGTCCAATGATTAGTCCGATTAGTACAGATATCGGTACAACAATGGTTAGTCCAAGGGTTAGTCCTACATCGGGTAGTCCAAAGATCAGGCTAGAGAGTAGTACAATGGGCATTGTGAAGATTATTGCAGTGATCAGGTTCTTTTTTAATGCCTCTGACCGATCTTTTGTTAAGACCGCTATTAAGCTAACGGACCAAATTGGACCGATGAGGATGTCCCACCAACGGGAGATAGCAAAAGGCAGTTCAATCGTCCAATTCTGGGTCATTTTGATATGCGTAACCGACGGCACCGAGCCGTTGGTGCGATACCAAACCATCCAGAAAGCGGCGATCAAAGCCGCGGTGAACAAAGACCAGCGGAACATCAGCCGATGACGACGCTCCCGATCCATACGCCTTCCTCCTAAAAATTGCTACGGACAAAGTAACAAAGAACCGCAGCTTTGTCAACGGTTCGCCCCCTGCCACCTTTCAAGAACTATCGTGTGAATATCAGCGCATCAAGCAGGCCGGCAATGCCGTGGAAAATCCAGACAAAAATACTGCCAATCCCTTTAAGGAAACCGTAAAAGATTGCCCAGATAAAATTCAGAAAATTCACGATCGGCTTGCTGGCAACCGGCAGGTTTTTGGCGATATCGCTATTCCCTGCTTGCTTTCGAAAATCGAAATTCTGGAGCGACTGAAAAAAAATAGTAACCGGTTTTGGAATAATAGAGATGGCGTCATCTAGCGTTGGCAAGGCGGCAGAAGCCTGGTTGGTTATTAGCAAATAACCGCCGGCTATTAACAAAATAAAAATTAGTTTGTTCATTTCGCTAAATACTTGATCGGGTCAAGATCGCCGCCAAACGGCATCGGACCGCAGGACCTACTCGGCCCCATGTAGAAGGTTGGGCCGGCATAAACTGTCAAATGAAGATGCGGTCCGGTCGCGTAGCCCGTGCGGCCAATGTAGCCGATTACCTGGCCCCTTTTCACTTTATCACCCTTTTGAACCGCCTGCCCCGAAAGGTGGGCATACAAAGTTGTTAAATTATTGTCGTGCTGAACGACAATAAATTTTCCGTACGCCGCTTTGTAGCAATATTGATCCTGGTTGCCAACCGCGACCACCGTGCCGTCTTCAGCCGCTGTAACATTGGAACCAAAAGGCGCGCCAATATCCACGCCATTGTGGAAATGCCCGCGGTAGCCGTTGCGAGCAAAGGCCGTAAAACCATATTCTTGAGTAATCGGCCCATCAGCCGGCAATGCCAATACACCGGGTCGGGCAATCGGTAAAAGTGAGGGGTCGATATTAGCGCGCAGCTCTTTTTCAATTGACTCAATTTCATCCGAAATTTGCGCCTGTTGTTTCGCTAAATTATCGATTAGCTGCGCGTAAAGTTTTTCCTGATTTTTTGTTTCCGCGAGCAGATTTTGCCGCTCTGTTTTTTGATCTGTAATAATGGAGCGGCGGTTTTTCAGATTTTGATTCTCGGCTTCAATCGCTTGTTTCTTACTGCTAGTATTTTTAATTTTTGTGTCTAGCTGTTCGTTGAGGGCGTGCAGATTCTGGAGCTCCAAGGCAAGGCCGCTATTGAGATTGGTAATACTCTGACTTTCCAGTACGCTGTCTGCTAGGCTTTTATTTTTAAGAATCAGCGCCAGCAAACCTTTGCGGTCTTTTTCATAAAGCTCGCGCACCAATCCAATGACCGCCGCTTTTTTTGTGCTAATCGCCCCATTGATCTGATTAATATCAAGCTGAGTGGACTGCAATTCTAGGGATAGTTTTTCGATGTTGATCTGACTTGATTTAATTCCCAGATTAAGCTGATTAACGCTATAATCTATTTTTTTGAGTTCGGTCTGCAGAGATTTTTTTTGGCCTAATGTGGCGTTCAGTTGTTTATTTAGCGCCTGCTTTTGATTTTCGAGTTCAAGGGCCGCTTTTGCCTTATCTTCAAGAGCCTTGCGCAACTCTTCGGCGGTGGCGCCAATGGCCGGACCAGCTATTAACCCATAGCTAAGAATCGTTAAGAAAAGGAGTGTGCTAATTTTCTTCATGAGAGGCAAGTTTATCTATAGCGATTTGAATGCGCCGCAAAGTTTCTTTCTTGCCAAGCGCATCCATTATTTCAAACGGGCCCGGCGACGCCTCCTGCCCGGAAAGGGCGGCCCGGAGCGGCCACAACGTGTCTCCGCGGCCTCGCGCTTCGGCTAGGGGTAATAGCAGTTTCTCCGATTCCGCCCTGGTAAAGTCATCGCTCTTTAATCCGCCGAGTAACTTTTCTTCTTCCCGAAGATTTTCCAATATAGCTCTGCGCGGTGACGATTTCCAGACTAAAAGCTTTGAATCATAGTCAGGTAATTCGTAAAAAAATTCTGTTAGTGCCTTAAAATCGGTCAGTTTTTTCATTCTTTCGCGGGTCAGTTCGATTATTTTAAAATTATCCTCGGTCGGGGCAACGGCGAGCGCTTTGGCCAGTTCTTTAGCGGTTAATTTTTTAAGATATTGAGCATTCAGCCAATCCAGCTTATCCACATTAAAAACTGCGCCGGCTTTTTGGACTCTCTCTAAATCGAATTCTTTTATTAGCTCTTCAATAGATAGAATTTCTTTGTCGTCTTTCGGATGCCAACCAAGAAAGGCGATAAAATTTACTAGCGCTTCCGATAAATAACCATGGTCCTTATATTCGTGAAGAGCAGTAGCGGAAAAACGTTTGGACATCTTGCTCCGATCCGGATTGAGAATCAGCGGCAGGTGGGCATATTTTGGGCGGGAAAAGCCAAGTGCTTCCTGAATAAAAATTTGGCGAGGGGTGTTGGCTAAATGTTCTTCGCCGCGGATTACGTGGGAAATGGCCATTTCGGCATCATCTACTACCACAGCAAAGTTATAGAGGGGCGACCGCAAGTCTTTGGCAATTACAATATCCCCGATTAGAGCGCCGTCAAAGGAAATGTTGCCTCTGATGATATCGGTAAAGTCCACTCTCGTTTCCGGAATCCGGAAACGAATTACCGACGCTAAGGCTTTTTTCTGATTTGCCCGTACTTCATCTGCCGTTAATTTTCGGCATTTGCCGCTGTATTTTGGAGCAAATCCCTGCGCCAGCATACCCTGCCGCTCGGCTTCGAGCTCTTCTTTGGTGCAAAAACAATAATAGGCAGAGCCTTTTTCTAGGAGTTGCCGGAGGTGTTTTTCATAAATATTTAACCTATCAGTTTGCCGGATTGGCCCCTCGTCCCAGTCTAAACCCAGCCACTGCAAGCTGGTGATGATATCTTCTTCAAAAATTTTTTTGGAACGTTCCAGGTCCGTATCCTCAATACGCAAAATAAATTTACCGCCATGATGTTTGGCGAATAACCAATTAAACAAGGCTGTCCGCGCTCCGCCAACATGGAAATAGCCCGTTGGCGACGGGGCTATCCGCACCCTGACTTCTGTTTTTTTGGCAGTCATAACAATTTAAGCTTGCCACAAAGATAGCACTTCGGAGGCTATTTTGTCAGCGGCGTCGGGAGTGGCGAAATCCTTCGCGGCACCGCTCATTCTTTTATAAACCTCTGGGCTACCAAGTATTTTGTCTGCCTGGCTAAGAAAAATACTCGGCAAAAGATTTTCCTGTTCAATTACTTCCGCCGCGCCGGTTTCCGCGTAAGCGTAGGCGTTTTCTTTTTGATGGTCGCCGGCCGCCTCCGGAAACGGCACGATAATTGATGGCTTACCGTAAGCGGCTAGTTCAAAAATAGATCCTGCTCCGCCGCGGGCAACAATCAAATCGGCGGCACTCATCGCAATCGGAAAATTCTCTTCCAGATAATTGAAAAATTTATAGTTGGCTTTCAGGATAGGAGAGAAATTCTTGGTCAGAAATTCATACTGGTTTTTATATTCGGCATATTTCTCCCGCCCGACGGAATGGATCACCTGAAACTTCAATAGAATCTGCTCTAAATTGGCGAGGACAAATTCATTCATCCGGTTGGAACCCTGTGATCCGCCAAAGATTAAAATAACGGACCTTTTTGGGTCTAGGCCAAGCGCGACTTTCGCCTGCTCTGGCGAAATCCTGGTCAGAACTTCCTGCCGCACTGGATTGCCAATGATACTGATTTTCGCTCTGGACTTGTTAAAGTAGGCGGCGGCTTTCGCGAACGCCAGAGTAATTCTTTTCGCCCAACGGCCGGAAATTCGATTGGTCAGTCCCGGAACGGTGTCGGATTCGTGAATGGCGATGGGTACGAAATAAAAACGGCAAGCGGCCAATACCGCCAGCGCTCCTGGCCCTCCTTTGGAAAACACGGCGTCCGGCATAAACCAGTACAACTTCCAGAGGCTTTGAAAAAAGCCGAGAAAGAATTTAAAAAAATCCAATAAGTTTAGGATGGAAGCGTAGCGCCGAAGTTTGCTGGAAAGAGTCGAAGAAATTCTAATGCCGCTATTGGCAAGAACATGCCGGTAGTCTCCCGGCTGGCCAAAATAGCGAAAATCCGGCTGGAAACCATTGCGTAAGGCCCAAGTTTGCATTTTTTGCGCCACCGCGATAATCGGATAAATATGACCGCCAGTGCCGCCCCCGGTAAACAGTATGCGTAATTTCTTCATAAATATTGGCTGGGTTCTTACTAATAAATTATAGCACAAGAAAAATCCGCCTAATTTAAGGCGGATTTGTTGATGTCTCTTTTAATGGCTGTTTCCAGTACTGCCGCTTTATTCTTTAGGTCTTTTACTGAAATCCGACAGGCGACCATTAAATTCGGTCTGTCTTCAATTGCGATGGCATTCACCGCTGCCGCGTAGAATTTCATATCAAAGGTTTTCCATTCCCCGCTATGCCGTACCGCGAAATAACTGTAATTCTCCACGCCCTTCAACCCCCAAAATTTTAAGATTAGGTGTTCGCCAAAGAAGATAAAATTCTGGCCGCTCAATACGCCCTTCGCATCGTCATAGATAGCTATGTAGCCAAGCCAGTTGGCCCTGCTGTCGTGTGATTCGTGGAACGGCATGCGTAAAAAGTATTTTCTTTTGGGCGCAAAAAAAATCGATTGCCGCTTGGTCATTACCCAGCGAGAAAAATCCGGCGGAGCTGTTTTCCAATCAGGCAAAGTCACGACTGCCTCTTTTCAAATTGCTCTAATTAGTATATCAGGAATAGCGGGAAATATTGGCAATCATTCCGCCCATGGTCATAAAAACCGCGAGCGCTGTACCGCCATAACTAATAAATGGGAGTGGCACGCCGGTCAGCGGCAGGATGCCGGAGATCGCGCCGATATTAATGAACACCTGCAGACTGATCAGCGCGCCGAACCCGACCAGTAATAATCGTCCGAATTGATCTTTGGTTTTTTTAGCCAGCAAAAATATTTTTAAAACTAGGACAACAAACAAGGCGATTAGAGAAATGGAACCGATAAAACCGAATTCTTCGGCCAGCACCGCAAAGATTGAGTCCCCGATCGGCTCCGGAAGGTAGCTTATTTTGGCTGTTGATTCTCCGTAGCCCACTCCGGCGATTCCGCCCGATCCAATCGCGATCAGCGCCTGATTCAAGTGATAACCTCCCGCTTGCGGATCTGCTCCGGGATCCAGAAAACTAGTAATGCGCTGCCAACGGTATGGCGTGAAATAAATAAGTATCGCCAGCGCGCCCACTACCGCCGCTCCGGTAAAAAATATGTAGAGCACCTTGGCGCCACTGACAAAATAGACTGTCAGGGCGGTAAAAAGAATAATTACCACTGTGGTAGTAGCTGGCTGGCGGAAGAGGAGCCCGGCCACCAGACCCATAAGAATCAGAAATGGCATAAATCCGCGGAGGAAATCTTTTCCGCGTTCACGCTGGCCAGAAAGCCAGGCGGCCAGATACAGTACTACGGTTAGCTTGATCAGCTCTCCCGGTTGGAAAGTAACCGGACCGATTTTTACCCAACGCTCGGCACCGCCAGCCTGAAAACCAAGCGGCGTGAAAACCAGCGCGAGCAACGCCACGCTGATCAACAATAAAACAAGAGCGATTTTTTGAAAGCGCCGGTAATAAATTTTATAAGCAATAAAAAAACCGATGATGCCCAGACTCAGACCATAAAATATCTGGTGCTTTAGATAATAAAAGCTGTCGCCAAACTTTATCTGCCCAAGGTTTGAAGAAGCGCTATTCAGAACTACCAAGCCAAAAATCACTAAAAATGCCAGACAGAGGATGATTACGTAATCCGGCCTATGCACCTTCATTTTTTTAGTACTTTCCCAGACAAAATCGGCAAAGGCTGGCGATTTTGTACTGCCGGCTGGCCGTTAACTAATACGTGTTCAATTTGCACAACTCCGGATTTTATGGAAATTATATTTAGATCAGCGACATAATTTTCCGCTATCAAGCCGCGATTTTTCAAATTGAATAGCCCAGAGGGCACACTGGTAATTTTCTCAATCGCCTGCGGCAACGATAAAGTTTTTAGACGAGTTACTACTTCAATAAACTTGGGAAAAGTGTTGTAGAATCGCTCGTGTTTCATTGATTTACTCCCCGCCGGCAAACTGGCGCCATTGGAGGCAATGAGTACCTGATTGCGCTCCAGATTAGCAGTCAGCAGATCTAGATTGATATTTCTATAAAATACCGTGGCTCGCAGGCCAGTAAGTTTCATTAATTTCAGCAGTGCTTCCGGCACGCCTAATTCTTGGTTATCGGCGAATTCGTGAAGAGTCTTACCGATCAGATATTCCCGGCCACTGGCTTGAGAAATCCGAATCGCGTTGCCATTAATTCCGGCTAAATCTTTCAGCAGTCGCTCGCGCATATCCTGGTTGTCTAGATAAGTAAGCATGATTTCCAAATTGCCAATCTGCGCCCAAGCGGGCAGTAAGGTGTAGATCGGCACCACGCTTTCATCGAAGGGATAGTTGTCGTAACGGACGTTGACGGTACCGGCGGCACCATGAATTAGCTCTACGGCTTTTTTATAATCATTTTCAAAACCAATAATCGGTTTCAAGTGGCTAATCAAAGTTTTCGTTCCAGTCTCTTCAGTGATTTTTAAAGTTTCATTGACAGCGGCCAGCAGGCCTTCGCGTTCGTCCCGTAAATGTGTGGCGTACAAGCCATTTTTCTCCGACACTAGTTTTACCAGTTCTTTAATTTCGTAATAGGGGACACGACGAGAGTGATTGTAACCAAGTCCGGTGGAAAGTCCGAAGGCGCCCTCCGCCATCGAATCGGCAATCAGCTTTTTAAAAAAATTCAACTCTGGTACAGTCAGGTCACGGGAATCCTCGCCGACCAGGGCGCGGCGGATGGTTGAATGGCCGATCAATGTGCCGAAATTAACACCAAGTTTGCGCTGGCTTAAAATCTTTAAAAACTCGGCCATGGAGTGCCAGCCTATATTCACCTGGCTGGTGTCGGTCCACTTGCGGATTGAATCCAGGCTGCCATAGAGCAAAGGGGCCAGCGACGACCCACACATGCCTCCAAAAATCGTTGTGACTCCCTGAAGTAAAAAGTCCTGCTGCTGCGGATTGGTAAAGAGTGAAAGATGATGATCGGAATCGGTATTTACATCTATGAATCCGGGCGTGAGATACAAACCGAGGCCGTCAATGATTAGGTCGGCTTTTTTACCGGGAAATTTTCCGATAGCGGAAATTTTATCGCCGGTAATTAAAACATCGGCCACGTAAGGCGATTTTTTACCTGTTCCGTCAACAATTTTGGCTCCTTTAATGAGAACCATCTTATTTAAATTATAACATACGGCTTTTGCCCACCCCTCCTTCCCGCAGACAGTATTGCGTAAGACCAGCTACAAATTAAGTCGGCTGGGCGACAGGAAAGCCGGAACTGTAATTCCGGAAGGAGTTCCGGATCCTGCTGTCGAGGAGAAGGAGGGGTGGGTTAGGTTATTGGAAACAAAGTGAGGACGCCAGGAAATTCCACAGGGAATATCTCGGAGCCGATTTGGCTTGGTGCCTGGCGAATCGGCGAGAGCTAAGCGGCGCGGTTTTTCGCAGGAAAAATCCAACGCCCGGTTCCCGAGGAATTTCCTGGCGTCCTCACGTGCGCTAATAAAAATCCCTCCGAAGTACTTCGGAGGGATTGGTGATCTACAAAAGCTTTTTTCCGCAATCGGGGCAGTAGCTGTAGGATGAGATGCCGCCGTTCTCCTCGCGGTCTAAAGCGATAATGGCCCGAAGGAGATTGTGATGTTCCGTATTGCAAGTGCCGCCACAATATTTTAAATCTTCTTTCTGCTTTTCTGCCATCTCGCGAATTGTGTCAGCATCCAACCGAACCGACAGCTTGGCGCCGCAAACGGTACAGTACTTGGCAAGCTTCCCCATCTTTTTGGAGCAGTTCGGGCATTGCACCAGACCTCGCGGATTAGCCATCGCTATTCTCCTTTCCGCCGCAAGTCGGGCAATCCGGCCGGTCGCATTTCTCGCGCCGGCGTTTTAAAACCATCCCGGCCAGTAGTCCTCCAATACATGCGCCACAATAGAGAAGGACAAGGACAGCCAGAATAAGTAGGGGCGTATGCGCAACTCGTCCGACCGGGTGGCCCCAAAACATCGTAACGTGATCAAGGTCAACGCATACACCAACAACCCCACAAAAAAACCCAAGGCAAAGTGCGAAAGAAAAGCGCGAACGGACCAAGACCAGTTGATTGAAGGCCATCTGAGCTCTATGCCAGCGACTAGCCACAAAGCCAACTCCTTAAATGTTCTAGCAGAATTTTACAACTTTATAGATATTGCGTCAAGAAAAAGACTGCCAGCCCAAAAGCGATAAAGACTACCGAAACAATCCAAAAGCGCATCGTGATCTGGGATTCCGGCCAGCCAATCGCCTCAAAATGATGGTGGATGGGCGTAGAAAGAAAAATCTTTTTGCCCCAAAACTTTTTGCTGAATAACTGGACGATTACCGATAACGACTCAAACACTAAAATCGGGGCGAAGAACGGCAGTAGCAAAGTAGTATTGGTAAGCATAGCAATTACGCCCATCGTAATGCCCAGCGACATCGATCCGGTATCACCCATAAAAAACTTTGCCGGATATATATTGAACCACAAAAAAGCCAGCAGGGCGCCGATAACCACACCACCAAAGGTCGCCAGATCGTAACGGTTAAGAGCAAAGGCTACCGTGGTCAGGGCGATGAAAGCGAACAGCATCACGCCGCCGAGCAGTCCATCCAATCCGTCAGTTTCGTTGGCCGAAAAAGCGCTGGAAACGATGATAAAAACAAAAAGCGGTATGTAAAGCCAGCCGATTTTCACGCTACCGACAAACGGAACGGAAAGCACATCCCAATCGAGCCGATAATAAAACCAAAGCGCCGCTACTACCGCGAACAATAGGTAAACTACCAGTTTCTGGCTTACTTTTAGTCCCCCGCCCTTCGGTCCGATGCGCAGTACTCCCAAAATATCGTCGGCCAGACCGAGCAGGGCCGCGATCAGCATCGCCGCGATCGGCAAATAGGTCTGCGCGCGATCGACAAAGCTAAGATACCCCCAAAACCCATCAAACAGCCAATTAAAGATCAGGAGAATGAGAGCGATTCCCAACACGGTCAGCCAGATAATCGCTCCGCCCATTGTCGGCGTCCCTTCTTTTTTCGCGTGGAGAGACGAGAAAACTGGCGCGGCTTCGCTGATACGGATTTGTTTTCTTATTCCAAACTTTAAAAGCAGTCTGCTGACGAGCGGAGTAATAGCGAAAGCTGTCAAAAAAGAAATGACCGAGAGCCCGATAATTCTAACGGCTTGTAAGGTAATCATATAAAACTTGGGTGTCTTTAGCGCGATCCTCACTGCCCAGCACGACAATCAGCAATGGTCGGCCGCGATAATTAAATAATGATATCAAATTTCCACTCGCTTCATCAATAAAGCCGGTTTTGCCGCCAAGAAAATTGGCCCATGCCGCGAACGGATGGATGTTGCCTTCCGGCTCGCGAGTAATAGCAAGAATTTCTGGATGCCGGTTGTAAATATAAATCACCAATTTTTCCAGATCACTGGCCATCGACTGATTGAGGGCGGAAAGGCCAGAGGAATCAAAGTATCGGGTATTATACATGCCGAGTGAAATCGCTTTTTGGTTCATCAGTTCCAGAAAAATTTCCCGACCCAAAAACTCCGAAAACGCTGCCGCCGCATCGTTACTGGAAACTTTCAGTAAAACTTTCAATAGTTCTTCGCGAGTATAGGCTTTCCCAGCGACTATATTCCCGGCACCGCCCTCGGTGGCAATCGCCTTTTCGCTGATTTTTATTTTCGCGTCTGCCGGAATATTTTCTACGGCCACTACCGCAGTCATTAACTTGGTCAACGAGGCGATCGGCCACTGTTGGTTCTGGCTTACGGAAAAAATCGCTTCGTTGGTGTCCAGATATTTCACCACCGCCGAAACCGCGGAAATAGCCGGTGGGATTTCTAGGGCGACAGTGGCTAGCGCGGTCTGTGTTTCCGGAAAATTATTTTTCGCGGTCGCGGTCAGACTCGTCGGTTCACTTTGCGAATAAAAAATCGTATCTTCCGAACCTTCATGTTTTGCCCCGCCAGTTATGGTTGAAATTAAAACTATAAGGGTCAGCGCGAGACCATAATATTTATCATTTTTCATTGGGTTCATTCACGGGATTGCGCAGTTTCTCGATCAACCCGCGGAATTTTTCGTAATCCGGCAATTCCTCAAGGTTCCCAATGCCTAAATGTTTCACTAGTTCTATGCTGGCAGTGTATAAAAACGCGTTACCACGCTTGGGATCAAGCGACCGCTCAACAAGGCCGCGGATCAGGAGATTCCGTAAGGTAAAGCTGGAGTTCACGCCCCGAATATACTCCAACTCCGCGCGCGGCATCGGTCCGGCATAGGTTACGATTGCCAATGTTTCCAGCGCCGCCGGCGTAAGTGATTCGTGAAGCTCTTCTTTGATAACCGACTCGAGCAGTCCGGCAAAGTCCGGCTTGGTGGTAAGCTGGATTTTTTCTTTGTCTTCAACCAAAAACAGCCCGCGATTCTCAGCTTTAAGATTCTCCGCCAGTGTTTTAGCGGTCGCGCGCGCTTCCGCTTCCTCCACTTTAAGCGTCTTGGCAATTTTCTGGTAATCCATTGGCTCGCCGTAAATAAACAGCAGGGCCTCTAATTTCGCGATTAGTTTTTCCATTCTAATTTTTCTAAGGCAATGTCGCTGAATTTTTCACTCTGGCGGGCCTGAACAATCCGATCTTTTAGCAGATGTAAAATCGCTAAAAATAGAACAATGACTTCCTTCCTGGATTTTTCTCGTGCAAGTCCGTGAAAGCTCTGCTCGCCAGTGTCCTTAAATCTATTTAACAACTCTTCCATTTTTTGTTCAATACTCACCACCGCCTGCTTAACTGTTTGAGTTTCTGGAATCAACGATTGGAGCGCGGCCGCTAAACTATTTACCGCATGCACTAAATCGCTCACTTTCAAGTCGGCTGGCGGATAAAAGACGCCCTGATCGCTGATGGACGAAAGCAACTCACGCCCATGGGCGATTTTATTTTTGTCCCAAAGTTTTTTCATGTGGCCGGCGGCGAGTTTGAACTCCCGGTAGATTTTCAGCCGCCCTTCCAGGTCTTTAATGTCTTCCTCCTCTTCTTTCGTCAGCTCTAACATTGGCAGCAGCACTTTGGATTTAATCAGCACTAACTTAGCCGCTACCACCAGAAAGTCAGCGACAATTCCTGGCTCGGTTTTCGCTCCTAGATCTTTCACGTAGCGCAAAAAGTCAGCGGTCACTTCCGCGAGGCTGATCTGGGTGATCTCTAACTGTCTGCTCTCAATCAACTCCAGCAATTTTCCCAGCGGTCCGGCATAGTGTTGAGTTTTAACTTCGTACATCTTATTTTGCTATTGGTTGCTCGCCACCGGCTCCGCCTGAAGCGCGGCTCTCGTGTAGATATTAGAGGGATTCCAAAGCATCCAGCCGCCGTAAAACTGCGGCGTAGTGGAGGCGGCGTCATCCCATGCCTGAATTTCGGCGCGTACTTTTACCGCGTCGTAGGTAGCGCCCAAATTAAAATCCTGAATCCACGGACGAAGCTTGGCGTGATGCATATATGTAAATGTTGGCGTGGTGGAAGCGGCCTTCGCGGCCGCCAGGTCTTGTTTTTTTACGGCTATCTCAAAATTTTTAATTCTTTGGATCGCTTTGTCCATCGAGTACTTAATAATCTGGTACGGAGCGGCGGCCGGATTTTCATAGCCAATGAAGCCTTTGAAATAATGCGACGGATAGACCATCGGCGCAATAGCATCGAATTCCGGCAGGGCGTACTCCAAGTGCTGGCCGATCCCTAGCCCGTCGGTATTCACGGTCACTAAACCAAAAAGGTCGGATGATATGCGTTCGGGAATTTGCTGGCGTAGGTAAGTGAAAAAGTTCCTGATAATTTTAGTCTTCAAAGTTTTTTCGTCCCAGACTGGATGGCGAATGTCGTTAAGATTGCCATCGGAAGCAAAACGAACATAATCGAAGTTAGCTTCGTCAAATCCGCGTGCCAAAATTTCTTGAGCAATGGCGATATTGTAATTCCAAACCTCTTGAGAAGCGGGGTCCATCCAGGTCAGCCCTTTGTTATCTTTCCAAACTTTTCCGGTGGTAGAGCTGAACAGCGCGAGTTCCGGCCGCGCCAGCGCGAGCCGCACGTCCTGAAAAGTTGAGATGCGGCCGATAACATAAATATTATTGTCGTGCAGCCTTTTCACAAGCGCGTTTAATCTAGGAATGCGCAGCTCCACCGCGTTGTATTTTTTCGGCAGTTCAAGATCGGTGTTATACACCACATAGCCGGAAAAATCCTTGACATCAATCACGATCGCGTTCAGCTCGGTATCATTGATCAGCTTGATCAGATAGGAAAGGCTTTTTTCGCTGCCCGCAGACCAGCTAGTGGCGTAAACGGCTTTAATAATTGTCGGCGGGTTAGCGAGGGGCTTTGGGGGTTCAATGTCGGCATTGATAGCAATGCTCGCAGTGCCCTGTCTGCCGGAGAGGTTGATCACGAAAGAGTTTTGGGCGAATAAAAAAAGACCGGCACCCACAGAAAGGAGTCCCAACAAAAATAATCCGGTCCTTACTTGCATATTATTAATTGTACGCCGCCTGCCTACTTTGTCTATCAAAAATTTGACAATTATAACGATTTAATATACTATTTTGTTAGGTTTTTTAAATATTGGAGGTGGTGATGCGCGAATCGGTGCGAATCCGGACTCTGCGGGAAAATCGCGGCGTCCTGGAGATTCTTCTGGTCAAAGAAAGACCTCAGGAAAAAATTAAGGAGAGCGGCGAAAAGTTTACCAAGCCAGCCGGTTGGGGCCTCCCAGGCGGACGTCGGCAAGAAGAAGAAAGTTTATATCAGGCGGCATTCCGAGAGCATCGCGAGGAAACCGGGCTGGAAGCGGATATCAGCCTGGAGCCGTCCGAGATGTTCGACGTCGAGAGCGGTGATCATACAATTTATTTCTACGAGGCTTTCGAGCCGATCGGCGAGATCGGTCCTCTGGATAGCGACATTGAGATCGCTGTCTGGGTGCCGCTTGCAGAGGCCAGGCGTGGCATCGTCGGCGGGTTACCGGTCTACCAGCGGCATCTCAACTTCATCAGGCGCGAACCTTATCTTCTGAAAAACCCGGCTAGCTAACAATGGCAAGCTCTGACTCAAAGTCGGAGCTTTTTAATTGTGTTAATATATAAGTTGTATGTCGCTTGCTATATATAGAAAATACCGCCCTAAAAGTTTTAGTGAGCTGCTTGGCCAGGAAGAAATTTCCGCTGTTTTACGGAGCGCCGCGAAGCTCAGCAAACTTTCGCACGCCTATTTATTTTACGGCCCGCGCGGCACCGGCAAGACAACGATCGCCCGGCTAATCGCCAAAGTCGCTAACTGCGAGACTCGCAAGACTGACAAAAAATTCCAAGCGACTGGCGAGCCCTGTAATACTTGCGGCCACTGCGTAGAAATCGACGCCGGCCGAGCGCTAGACGTTGTGGAAATTGATGCCGCCTCTAACCGCGGCATTGATGAGATCCGCGCTTTAAAAGAAGGCGTGCGCCTCTCCCCTAGTTCGTATGATTTCAAAGTCTTTATTATTGATGAGGCGCACATGCTCACCAAGGACGCCTTTAACGCTCTTTTAAAGACCTTAGAAGAGCCGCCGGCGCACGCGATTTTGATTCTCGCCACCACCGACTATGAAAAAGTGCCGCCGACTATCGCCTCCCGTTGCCAGCGCTTTCATCTCAAAAAATTAAGCATTGAAAATATAATTAAAAAATTACAGTCCATCGCCCAAACAGAAAAGATGAAAATTACCGAACCGGCGCTGGAACTGGTGGCCGCGAGCGCCGAAGGCAGTTTGCGTGATGCCGAATCTTTACTTGGCCAGATTACTTCGCTGGTGGGCCTGCCCGGCCAGGGAAATGTGGATGTCGCGGATGTGGAAAAAATCATCGGTAAAGTCGGCCTCACCCGCACCGCCGAGTTCTCCAACTATCTTTTGAAATCGGATCTGGGCGCCGCGCTAAAATATTTATCCGAACTCGGCGGCGGTGGTTACAATCTTGTGGATTTCAACAAAGAATTAGTTCACTACTGGCGGCGGCTGTTATCGTTGAAATTCGACCCGTCTATGGATAAATTATTCGCTCAAGAGCTGACTAAAAAAGAATTAGAAATACTCAAGGCGCAGACGGCTTTGGTTGATTCTAAAAAACATATCGAACTCGTAAAATCACTCATACGCGCCTACAGCGAAATGCGTTATTCCCCTTTTGCGATCGTCCCGCTAGAAGTCGCTATCATCGAAAACCTCCAGCCAAAAGAAGAAAAGAAAAAATAACGCCCCGCTTAGTAGCGGGGCTTGTTCTTGTTTTTCTCGTATTCCGCGCTGTACTGGTCCAAAGCGAAGGGTTGTTTCTGCCAAGCCGGGCCGGCTTCGTTGATTGGACTGCCGACTGGGTACTCCATAAATACTGACCTGCAGCAGTCGCAAGCCATCAACGTTCCTTGTCCCGGTGTTAACCCCCAAGCCAGAACTTTCAGCGGCTGACCGCACTCACTGCAGTATTTCACTGGCAGTTCTCCTAAATTCCGGGTTTGTATTCCTTATTAGGATATGCCATAATTGCCAAATGGTAAATAAATTTTTAAAAAGAATCGTGTTGTCAACATTTCGTCGCGGCGCATTGATTATCGCGATTGCCCTGACCGCCCTAGGCACGTCTGCGTTAGTTGTCAACGCGACTCATTCGTGGGGCGGCTATCACTGGGCTCGGACGGCAAATCCGTTCACGTTAAAACTGGGAGATAATGTCTCGAGTATATGGGACGCACATCTCGGGATTGCATCGAGCGATTGGAGCCTGTCAATCGTCTTGGATACTTCGGTTGTCGTTGGCGGTACCAATCCGAAGAACTGCCGGCCCGTTGCTGGACGGGTGGAGGTTTGTAACAACAAGTATGGCAACAATGGTTGGCTTGGTATCGCGAGTATTTGGGCGAGCGGAACCCACATTACCCAGGGTACCGTCAAGATGAACGACACCTATTTCAACACCGCGACTTACAACACGCCGGCGTGGAGGAATTTGGTCGTGTGCCAAGAGATCGGCCATACTCTTGGGCTTGACCATCAGGATGAGAACTTCTACAACGTCCCGCTTGGTACTTGCATGGACTATTCCAGTGATCCGACACCAAACCAACATCCGAATCAGCACGATTACGACATGCTAGAAACTATCTATGCGCATCTTGACACCAGCACGACAGTCGGCCAGACGGCCCTTCAAGGGAAGCCGGAGGTTGATCACTCTGATCCGGGATCCTGGGGCAAGGAGATCCGCCGATCTTCTAATGGGCGGGCGTCGCTCTATGAGCGTGATTTCGGCAAGGGCAATAAGGTCTTTACGTTCGTGTTTTGGGCAAATTAGAAGCATTCGAAACAGCCCGACAATAAGCCCCCAGTGCACACTGGGGGCTTATTGTTTTAATTTTAAGACTTCCGCGGGCGACAATAAACGATACTTGCCTGGCGGTATGCCGCTTAAAGTAATATTTCCCACCCGAACTCTTTTCAGCTTCACCACGGTGAGATTCACCGCGGCGGCCATCCGGCGGATCTGGTGCTTCCGTCCTTCTTTAAGAGTCAGATCGAAAGCGTGCGCGCTGACTTTTTCCGCTTTAGCCGGCAGAGTCATGCTGTCTTCTAGTTTTACTCCCTCCGACATTTTCCGCATTTGGACATTCATGACATTTTCCTGCGTGGAAATTTCGTATTCTTTTTCCACTAGATGCTCGTTGCCAGTCACCGTTTTGGTGACGATGCCATCGTTAGAAAGCAGGATCAGCCCTTCGCTTTCTCGGTCGAGGCGGCCGACACAGTTCAGTCCTTCAAACTCCGGCAGGAAACCAATGATATCTTCAGTCTTCAGCCCGCGCGGCTTGTTGAAGGCGAGTGTGCGTTTTCCCGCGCCCGTCTTGTTGCCGAAAACCTCAACTTTGTCTTTAGTAGGATCTATACGCACGCCCATTTCCCGCACCACTTTTCCATTAAGCTTAATCAGCCCGCGCCGAATGTAGTCCTCGGCCTCGCGTCGGGAAAGGATTCCTTCCTGCGACAAATATTTCTGGATCCGCATCTTTTCCATTGTCGCAACCTATCCTAAGTTTTTTATATCCCTCACAATTTCCGGAAGTTCCTCTTGATTGAAATGGCCCCGATCTTCAAATGAAAATAGGTTGGCCCTTGGCAAGGCCTTTTTATATTTTTCACTATTTTTATAGGGCACAGTTGAGTCGTCTTTGCTGTGGTAAATAAATATTTTTTCGGCCTGCTCGCTAAACGGTTTGAGGCTTTTGGGCAAAATAAAGTCCGCTAAAGAAGATTCGGAGTCTTCTTCGTCATAGGGGGCGGCAACTATAAAAACAGCCGCGATTTTTACGGGAAGCTTATTTTCTGACAAATATTTAGCAAGAAAAATCCCGCCCATTGAATGGCCGACCAGAATAATCCCATCTTTAAAAAACGGCGCCAATTTATCGAACCAAATTTTCCACTCGACATATTTGGCGTTACCCTTACACGGCATTTGCGGCGCTACTACCTCGTAATCGTTGCCAAGCCGATCGTCCAAAGTAGGCTTCCAGCCTTTCTTTTTTAAACCATCAAAATATTCGGCATCTATCTCAAAGTTCTTTAAAAATGAAATGTATTCTTCGTGATTGCGGAAAGTGTCGCCGCCATGAATTACGATTACCTGTTTCTTCATTGCTTTAATTGTATCAGAATAATAAAAATCTGCTCAGTTGAACCAAACGGATTTTTATTTCCACGCATAATTGATAATGATATCCTTGCAGACGACCGTCAGATAAGATAGCATGTTGAAAACCATGCGCGGCCATATACTTTTAAAAGCGCTGGATTTGCTCGAAGAATCGGCGTATACGACCGGCGATTTTTTGATGGCTTTTTTATCAAGCACAAAATACAACTACTCCCATTTGCGTAATTTCAGACCGAAAAAACATAAAACGGTCGCTAAAGAAATTACTCGCCATTTAGCGGTTCAAGAAAATACCCGCAAAAATCAACAAAGGATCTATAATTTGCTGAATAAACTTAGCCGAGAAGGGCTGATTCAAAAAACCTCCGACAAAAACGGAGCAAAGTGGAAAATTACACCCAACGGCAAAGCAAAGAAAGAAGCAATTGTTTCAGCTTTAGCAAGCGCGTTACCGATACCGGAATATAAAATCGAACGGTCAAGTTTCTTCATTTTGGTAATTTTTGATATTCCAGAAACCGAGCGCAGAAAAAGAGTTTGGCTACGGCGTGTATTAAAAAATCTTGAGTTCCGAATGCTCCAAAAGAGCGTTTGGTTGGGCAAAACAAAAGTGCCAAGCGAATTTCTTGAAACGCTCAACGAGTTTAATTTACTTACCTTCGTGGAAATTTTCTCTATTTCAAAAACTGGTTCTCTGAGGCAGGTCAACTAACTGCTATCTCTGCTGACGGTCGTCAGCAGAGATAGCAGTTGGGACAAGTTGAATAGGAGAGATTTTTATTGTAAAGTAGGTTTATTCCGGGGTCGTCTAATGGTAGGACACAAGCCTTTGGAGCTTGGTATCGGGGTTCGAATCCCTGCCTCGGAACAGACGATTTTAAGCTTATTTTTGTTTTAATTTTTAAGAACCCAGAGATAGGGTTAGAACTTTTATAGTAGCGGGGTAGGGTAAAAATAAAAAAGCCAGCTGTCCCAAACAGCTGGCTGAAAGTTTGCCTTACTTCACTTGCGTGGCTTGTGGTATGCGAGAATGTTGTAAGTGAAGGCAAAGCAATGTTGGCAATCGGTGCCGTGTTGGCAATCCTCCGGCCTTTTCTTGTGGACGGTGATGAGAAGAAACTCAAGGTCGGGGCGTTGTTTTTCGAACGTCGAAAAAACTGTTTCGATGATTTCCTCCCAATTGAAAAGCTTTTCAAGCTTCACCTTGTTATCTGCCTCCTTGCAGGGCCGGTCAGAGCACCTGGCAAGATGGCATCCAAAAACAAGATGGAACAACTGATACTTTTCAAAAGATTCGTGATACTCGCCGCTGGGTTTGGTTTCGTCCTTGCTCCAATGTCGTGAGTTGTAAAAGTTGGGGAGCTCGAACACGCCAGCTTCTTCTGGAGAAAGAAAAACCCCATCCGCATTATTGCTGCTGGGCGATTTTGGCGTTTCTGAAGCTTTGCCGCACCCAGCCACCAAAAGCCCGACAATGAGCAAAACTCTCCTCATTCAGCACCTCCTTTTCAACGAAAGATGGCTACACCCCATCTTCTAACTGCCGACATACTACCACACCTGCAAAAATAATGCAAGCCCAAAATATAGTGAGTCATTCGGCAGTTCGACAGACTCACCGCAAGCGAGCTCATGATAAATAGTGGGGGTAAGTCTATGTATTGGCGTATGCCCTCAAATCAGGTATATAAATATATTCATTTTGTCGCTGGATGATGGTTCTAACGTCCTCCATGATGCGGAACACAGTGCTACACTAATCCAATGGATCCGTTACAATTTTACATTCATAGTTGGGGCGGGCATTGGCCGATTCTTCTGGGATTCGGGGTGGCTGTTGGTTTGGCGGCGTTAGCCTGGACGCTGTTCTGGAAAGGGATGGCGCTGTGGAAAGCGGCGAGAAACAGAGAGATGGGCTGGTTCTTCGCTTTGCTGATCATCAACACGATGGGCATTCTCGAAATCCTCTATATCTATTTCTTCTCGAAAAATAAGAGTAGGGGGTTCCCGAAACTGGACTAAAAAAGATATAACACTTGTCGGCCGTTCGGTCGTTAAGTGTTATAAATTAAAAAACCCGCCTACTTGGCGGGTTTTTGGTTCTTGAACAGACACAATTCGATAATAGCAAGCTCTTCCTTGAGTTTCTCGCTAGTACCCGCCTCGTCAAGGAAAAGGCACTTTCCTTTTTTGAACACATTCAGCGACTTCCCGATCTCTTTGTCTTTTTTTAGAGTACGGATCGCCTCCCGGATCGCCGTCTTTTTCGATTCACCGGCGCCGAGCAGAAATGATGTGTGCCTAACGATCAGATTGACCCGCGTTCCGTCCAGCTCCTGGAATTGCTGCAATTCAAGACCGATTGTCGCGATATGGTCGGAGTATTTCCGGTTCACCAGCCGCCGCAGGACCTGCCATTCTTTTGCCCATCCAGACATGTAGAGCTTCCTTTCCAAAGTGAACTACTGTCATTATAGCTAATTTTCTATAAAATTCACAGGGCTGTTCACTGGCTTTTATGATGTAATTGACCTATAGTCCCAACAAATGAGCAATAAGCAATCTGAGTTTACTTCGCTTGGCATCGCGCCGGCGCTGTTGGAAACGCTCAATAAACTTAAATACACCTCGCCTACGCCGATCCAGGCGCAGGCTATTCCGATTGCCGTACAGGGAAAAGACGTAGTCGGCATCGCCCAGACCGGTACCGGTAAGACACTCGCTTTTGGATTGCCGATGATCCAACGCTTGTCGCAGATCAAGGGGAAAGGACTAATTGTCTTGCCAACCCGCGAACTGGCCGCCCAGGTGGATGAGACACTCAAAAAAATCGGCCACAGCATTAATGTAAGGACGGCGCTTCTGATCGGCGGCGCGTCTATGTTCGCTCAAAAACAAGCGATCCGGCGCGATCCGCATATTGTCATCGCCACTCCCGGCCGACTGATTGATCACTTGAACCAAAAAACTATCGGCTTGAGCAAGGTGGGAATCATCGTCCTCGACGAAGCGGACAGAATGTTGGATATGGGATTCGCTCCGCAAATTAAAAAAATTATGGACGCTCTTCCGCGCGAGAAACAGACAATGCTTTTTTCCGCGACCATGCCGCCAGAAATTATGAAGATCGCCACCGCTTATATGAAACTGCCGATCCGCGTGGAAGTGGCTCCATCCGGCACTACCTCGGAACGCGTGACGCAAGAAATTTTCGTCGTTCGGAAAGACGAGAAAAATCGCTTGCTGGAAAAACTTCTCCAGCAGTATCAAGCCACGACCCTTATTTTTACCCGCACTAAATTTGGGGCCAAGCGTCTCACCCGCGCGATCATAGATATGGGCCATACCGCCGCCGAGATTCACTCCAACCGTTCGCTTGGCCAGAGAAAAGAGGCGCTGGAAGGATTTAAAGCCGGAAAATATCGGATACTGGTCGCCACCGACATCGCTTCTCGCGGCATTGACGTCATCGGCATCGGACTCGTCGTTAATTATGATCTGCCGACTAATACCGAAGACTACGTGCACCGCATTGGCCGCACCGCTCGCGCCGGCGCCGGCGGACACGCCATTTCTTTTGCCGCTCCGGAACAGCGCGGTGAACTTCGCGATATTGAACGCTTGATCAGAAAGAGTTTGCCGATCTCCAAACTTCCGGCTGATTTGCCGCCCGCCCGCTTCCAACCCAAGGCCCAGTTTTATCCGGAACGACCACAGCGTCGCGGTTTTGGCTCGCGCCCGTCACGTCCAGTTTTCAGCCCCCGCCATGGTGGCTCGCGCAGTGGCCCGTTTCCCCGCCGACCCGGCCAGTCAAGCCGCTTCCGCCGCGGCTAGTCCCTGTTATAGTTTGGTCGAAGCTCCTTTTTTGTTTATAATTAAGCCTATGATCCTAGTAACTCATGGTATTGTCGGGGCGGCTGTCGGCCGTCTTTTTCCGAAACATCCTATAGTTGCCCTGCTTGCCGGCATTGTCAGCCACTTTTTGATAGACGCCATTCCTCACTGGCATTACAAGCTTTTTTCTGCAGAACGCCATCTCGAAAATCCGATTCAAGACGATTTAAAAATCGGCAAAAGTTTTCTTGTGGATCTCGTAAGTATCGGCACGGATTTTGCCGCTGGCATTGCCTTCTCTTTCTTGATCTTCCCGAGCGCGGGTGGTTTCTGGCACCCATCGGTAGCCGTATTTTGGGGCGCCATCGGCGGCATCCTCCCAGATCCGATCCAATTTCTATATATGAAATGGCGACACGAACCCTTGCGCTCGCTTCAGCGTTTCCATCTCTGGATTCACTCCAAGCTGGATATTGATAAAAAATATTTCGTCGGCATCGTCAGCCAAGTTCTGTTTATTGCCGCAGTCACAGCTATTTCTAAATTAATCCTGTGAGTGATTTTTTTCACAGGAATAAAAAGAGGGTTCTTTTAGGCGGACTCGCTTTAGGCATTGTTTACCTGGTGATTCACTTTTTAATTTTTGATAAGGAATTTCAATATGACGGTATTTGGAATTTTATTCTGGAGGGCCGAGCGCATACCCTCCACGTCGCCCCGGTAATTATTGTTTTCCTCTGGCTAACGGGGCTGACAATTCGTGATAGGATAAGAGAAAAGAAAAATGGAAAACAAGATAATCATCCGGAAGGCCGAGCCTAGGGACCTCACCGCCATTGTGGAAATGGCCCGCGCAATGGCCGATTACCACCACTCTTTGGACGCTTACTATAAGACGTCGGCTTCCTACAAAAATCTGGAAGAAGACTTGGCGGAAGAATTTGAAGATAAGGATTCGGCGCTTCTCATTGCCGAAGAAGATCGGAAAATTATCGGTTACTTTCGGGGAATGATTGAGCCGGCGCCGATGTATCTTGCTCCAAAAAAAATCGGAGTGGTTTATGACTTGTTCATTAAACCGGAATACCGCGGCAAGGGAGTCGGCAAAAAGATTTTCCAAGCGGCACTGGGGTGGTTCCAGGACCGTAATGTCAAGAATATAGAACTGAATGTGGACGCCAGAAACGAACCGGGTAAAAACTTCTGGAAACAGCATGGTTTTTCCGAATACAAAATCCGGATGCGGTTGGATTTAAAAGAGGAATAGAATTTGATAACACTTTTATAGTAAAATAACTTTATGGTCAAGATTATCGGCAACGACCTGATGCGCGAAGGACAGAAGATTGGCTGGATTTCCGGCAATGATATTTTCGATGGCAGCGGCCACAAGATCGGCTGGTTCTCGTCCAACGATGTCTACAATAGAGATGGCAATAAGATTGGGTATGTTGACGGCAGTTACATTCGCCAAGTCGGTTCGTCTGCGCCAATTTTGGTCCAGGACAACAATAAACATGTTGCGGGTGGCGCGTATTCCGATATTTGTCGCGCGGCTATTCGCTTGCTTATCGGAGATTGAGTGGTAATCTAAAAGAAGTAGTTTGAAATGACGGAGGTGTAACTTGTTAAGGCACTTGCTTTTGATTACGGCTGTTTTGGTATTTCTTTCTATGTTGACTCTTTGTCTGGGAGTGGCATGTAACGAAGCTGCGATGTACGCCAATGATGGACATATGCCGGTTCTTGTGAAGCCGGAATACGGCGCCCAAGTAGAAGATATGCTGAACTCAGAAGAAGAATTAGGGCAACAGGATCATATAAAAATGACCGAGAAAGCCAGACTTAAATGGCTTTGTGATATCTATTACAAAGTTTACCGCGGCCGCGTAAGATCAGTTTACAGCATCGGCGACGTCATGATTATCACCGGGGAAAAAGGTTTCTGCGTCACTTTCCCCATTACGGCTATACTGTTAATTTTTTATGTCTTTAAGGTTTTTGGCGGGAGCGAACGCAGGGGTAAATAGCGACCAATAATACTGGTCGCTTTTTTTGTTGTATTATAGTAGGGTACGGCAATGCTTATAGATGATGTCGCTATAAAAATCGCCGCCGGTCATGGCGGTAAAGGGGCGGTGGCTTTTGAGAAAAATAAATTGGCTATCGGGCCAACCGGCGCCCGGGGAGGCAACGGCGGCAATGTTTATTTTGAAGCTATCTCCGATCTTTCCGCGCTGAATAAGTTCCGCAACCAAAAGGATTGGTCGGCCGGCAACGGCGAGAACGGACGCAGCCAGTACCGCGACGGCAAAGTCGGCGTGGATCTGATCTTGAAAGTTCCTTTCGGCACTGTCATCCATAATTTGGACACCCATCATGCGGAAGAAATCGTGAAAATCGGCGACCGGTTGCTGGTGGCCAAAGGCGGCCGCGGCGGTAAGGGAAATTTTTCCTTCCGCTCCCCCACCAACACCAGCCCGAAAGAATTCGAGCCCGGCCAGCCGGGAGATGCTTTCGCTATTCGCCTGGAGCTTAAATTGATTGCCGATATAGGCATCATTGGCCTACCCAATGCCGGCAAATCCAGCCTACTTAACGAACTTACAAAAGCTCAGGCGAAAGTTGCCAATTATCCATTCACTACCTTGGAACCCAATCTCGGCACCTATAACAACCTTATTCTCGCCGACATTCCCGGCTTAATTGAGGGGGCGTCCAGGGGAAAAGGGCTGGGAATCAAATTTTTGCGTCACATTGAACGCACCCGTGTACTTTTCCACCTGGTGACCGCGGATTCTTCTACTCCGGTCACGGATTATAAAACAATCCGCAAAGAGCTTGGCGACTATAATAAGGAAATGCTGGAGAAGCCGGAATATTTATTTTTGAGTAAAAGCGATTCTGCTGCGCCAGTGAATTTAAAAAAGAAAATGATTGCCCTAAAAAAACTGAATACGAAGATTCTGCAGATTTCCATCCATGATTTCGACAGCCTGGAAAAGGTTAAAAAAATCCTCAATAAAATCGGGAAAGAAAAATGATTACTGTAATAAGACGCTATCCGACATTAGCAGCTTTTGTCATTCTGCTTATTTTCTCTTTGCTGCTTCATGTACGTCTTTTGCCGGCCGTCGCCGACACTGACAGCTTCTACCATTTTGGCCATGCTTCTATATATAAAACTTCCGGGATTTTTACCTCTGCTTTCCCGTGGACTCAATATTCAGTCATGAAAACCTATGCCGCTGATTTGTGGTATGGATTTCACATCTTGCTGATTCCCTTAACTTTGTTCGTTAATCCGCTTTCCGGAATCTACGTTGGGGCTTTTCTGACTACCGTAGTTTCGTTATTGCTTATTTACGCCGCTTTCCGGCGTCTCCAAGTTCGTTGGCCGCTCTTTTGGACTCTAGTTGTTGCTTTCATTACCGCCGATCTGCTCTATCGCCTTACCATGCTCCGGCCGCATCCGCTCTCTCTCGGCCTCTCTATGCTTCTTTTTGCTTATCTAGTTACGGAAAAATCCCGCCGTTCACAGCTTGCCGTATTCTTAATAGCCGCCGCCTCGGCCTGGCTGCATATCGCGCTCATCTGGCTACCCATACTAATTATTGGCACCGTCGGGCTGATTGATTTTGCCTTCAAGCGAAAAATAAATTGGGTAACACTGGGCGCTTTTTTCCCAGGACTGATCGCCGGAATTATCCTCCGCCCAAACCCGATCGGGGCCGTTAAACTTGCTTATATCCAGGTGGCAAAACTGCTGCTGGAAAAAGGCGGCGGTCTGCCATTGCGATTCGGCCGGGAGCTGTCACCTTTCGTTTGGGAAAACTTCGCCGACCAGCTGGTGCCAATCACGATTCTGATCATTCTGGCAATGGGTATTTTCCTGTCTTCGGCTCAGGTGAAAAAACTGGCCTCTGCCTGGTCCAGCCTATTGGTCAGTTTGATCTTTTTTGCTCTGACCTTTCTAGTGGCTCGCCGATCCAACGAAGTATTTGTCGGTTTCGCCGTAATTTTCGTATCGCTGGTGTTCAGTCATTGGCGGCCGGCTGATAAAAAATCGTGGTTAACCCGAGCGGTAGGCCTGGCAGCCCTAATCGCCTTGATTTACGCGCCTTTCAAAAATCTTCACCGGTTCGACACCTACCTCACCAATGCTTTCGACCCGTCCCACTTTCAGGCGGTATCCGCCTGGCTTAAAACTAATTCCCAGTCGGAGGCAATAGTCTTCAACACTCATTGGGACAGCTTCGGCCAACTATTTTTCTGGAACCGCCAAAATTACTACATTAATGGAATGGATCCGATTTTTGAATATGCCTATAGTCCGTCGCTTTATTGGAAAACTCATTTCTATGCGATTGACGCGGCTACCGCCGCGACCTGCGGAAAAATTCGATGCACGTCAGAAGAGGTGGAAGACACTTACTCTGTTCTGAAGAATGATTTTCACGCCTCCTACATTCTGCTGGAAAAGCGCCGGAACCCTCAACTAAATAAGTACCTGTCCATAGCGCTAAAATTTTCCCGAGTCTTTGAAACCGATAAGGAGGTGTTGTATAAATTATTGTAATGCTTAATGTGTCGGTCATTATTCCGGTTTATAACGAAGAGCGGACTCTGCCGCTGATTTTGGAAAAAGTACTGGCTCAAAAACCCGTTGAAATCATTATCGTGGACGATTGCTCAAACGACGGCACGGAAAAATTTTTAGCCGGTTATAAATCGCCGGGCGTGAAAATGTTCCGTCACTCGACCAATCTAGGCAAGGGAGCGGCGATTCGCACGGGGCTCGCGGCGGCCACCCAGCCGATTCTTTTGATCCAGGACGCCGACCTGGAATACCAGCCGGGAGATTACCCCCATTTGCTCAAACCGATTCTGGACGGTCAGGCGGATGTGGTTTACGGATCACGCTTTGTCGGCTCCGCGCCACACCGCGTGATGTTCTTTGGACATTACCTCGCCAATAAATTCCTTACCTTCCTAACTGATATTTTTTCCAATCTGAACCTCACCGATATCGAAACTGGTTATAAGGTCTTCCGCCGCGAAGCCATTCAGTCCATCCAGCTGGTGGAGAATGATTTCGGCTTTGAACCGGAGGTGACGATCAAGCTCGGCCGGAAAGGTTTTCGTTTTTACGAAATCGGCATCGCCTATCATGGGCGAACCGAAGCGGAGGGTAAAAAAATACGTTGGACCGACGGATTGAGGGCACTCTGGGTGATTTTCAAACACGGCTTATTTTCCTGAAGCCCCGCGATCAATCAAAAAACCGCTTAGCTAAGCGGTTTTTTGATTTACTGTGACTATCTCGAAACGGAAATCGTAGTTGAGGCAAGTCCCGCGATATCTTCGGCATACTTCGCGCTTACCGTTACCCGTCCAAGATAACTCCTGACCTCATATTGCGTGTTGTAGTCAGTCACGTCGGTATAAGTACCGGCAGAGGGATCGACCGGAAGACTGGTCATATAATTCGGAACGATGCACTTGTAGATATTGTAGTCCGTGCTGGAGATCGTCGTAGTGGCTGCCGGTAAAGCCGCGCAGTCGCCGCTAACCACCGGCCAGGTACCGCGATTATCCGCCAGGCGCTGGCTAACCGCGTTCAAAATAGCGTTCACATTGGCGGAACGCTGGGTATTGCGGGCTTGGGCAAACTGCTTAGCCGGGTTCAAAGCGACAATAACCACACCCGCCAAAATAGCGATAATGCCGATAACTACGAGAAGTTCAATGAGGGTAAAACCTGAATTTTTCTTCATGTGTGTCATTTGTTTAAAACCGACCTTTCGTTTTCGCTTAAATTGCGAATAAAACAAGTATATCAGAACTTCACGACTTCCTCTAATGAAACTGTGGATAACGTGGCCGCTACTACGGTCAACTGTAGATTAGTAGTTGCTCCATTAACTGCCGCGTGGGCTTTAATTACCTTATTCGCGCCGACAGCAGTGATCGCTTGGATAGTACACTGCCAGTAGGAAATATTAACCGTTTCGTTTCCGGCGTAACCAGGATTCCCGGCAAGCTTCAACAGTGCGTCGTTCAAGCAGGAACGAGCTACCCCATAACTGGTTTGTTTGTTGTAAAAGTCTACCACGTCCAAGCGCGTAAATAAATTTGCCGATCCGAGCGCGATCGCCACCACCATTACCATCAGCGAAAGAATAATTGAGGTGGTAATAGCGATGTATCCGTTTTTATTAATAGCGGTCATTTAACGATAATAGTGGTATCCACAGCCAGAGAACTAGAGGCTAGCGGATCAAACAGGACGGCAGTCACGCGAATAGCTCGCTGTCCGGAAAAATCAAATTGTTGAAAATTCAAGTCTTGAACGGTCGTTACATCCGAACTAATAGGTTGGGCGGCGGCAGATCCAATTTTAATTCTGGCAGTGGTACTGCCCAATAAATCTACTATCACCGGATTAGTGGCATAACCAATTTTATCCACAGAAAGCACCGTGGTCGTAGCCCCCAACTGGGGATTATTAATCGCGGAGTTGCTCTGTAGCGCCCAGAATATTTTCTGCTCCAAAAATTTTTGGTTTTCCGCCAGTTCCCGCAAATGCCGGCCTCGATCAGCATGGGAGATGATGGAGTAAACGGATAAAATCGCGAAAGTAACAATCGCCGTAGTAAGCGCGGCGTAGATCAAAGTCTCGATCAGGGTAAAACCCCGTACCAAACGAGCACTGGACGCCCTGCGTCCATCTGCCCTTGATTCTCGTTCTGGTGTGGGAGTGAATCTCTTGTTCATGCTATTGCGAAGTGATGATTCTTAGCGAGTCATTACTTTTCACCGACATAAACACCATATTGTTCACGAAATCAATGCCGGTGCCATTTTGCGGAAAGTTCAGCGACGCGTATTCCGAGATCGCGTCCAGATTGGCGACATTAACAATAATAAATTCTTTGGTGGAATTGTTCGTCGCCAAAAACGCCAGATCGCCGGTTACGCAGACTATATCATTCACATCTCCGCCCACTCCTATTCGTCCGCGAACGTACATTTGGTTGGTCGTAGTCGCCCCGATAGCCATAAACTCATCGCCGATGTTGCCGATAAGAAGGTTGGTTCCGCCGCTTTTAATTTGAATATAGACACTGACGTCCTCTGTTGTTCCCGGTATGTCATAAAAGGTCACATATGCCGGATTAGTTGGGTTAGTAATATCATAAATGTAAATATCTTCATCGGATTCTTTCGAGGTGATGTAAAGGTATTTGTCGGTCGCGGCCATGTCATAAACATCGCCGCCGTTGGAAGGATCTTCGCGAATCAAGATGGGTGCGGAAGGAGTGGAAATATTCAAAAAGGCAATTTCATTGGTGGCGCCATCGGTCCTCCCAACCGCGGCGGTATTGCCGAAAACAATAACCGATAAGGCGTCGGCTGACCCGGACAGATTGTATGACCC
>JAHFLQ010000008.1 GCA_023244815.1 bacterium | reverse complement strand
GTTTTGGTAATAAAATAAGCCCATTTTTGGGCTTATTTGGACGCTTTCTTTGTGTCGTTTTTTCCTGTCCTGGGGTTCAGCGCCGCCTCAACCTCATACTTCGCTTGCTTGGCGGGATCCTTGATTGACTTCAACTTGGCCTTTTTCTTTCGCTTCACTTCACGCCTCCTGGGAATACGAATGGAACAAGGCCATTCTTGTTGTTTTCCTCCTTGACTTTGAAATATCTTACGCCTTCGGGAAGTGGCGCGTCCAAGCGGTAAAGCTTGATGGTGCGATCCTGACTCGTAAGATCCTGGACGTTATGCATCTCCACCAGCACGGCCTGGGGTTTGTTATCAACCACCCCTTGCCAAATCAGCTCATACACCGCGGACGAATCGAGGGCGACAGAGTTCGCGGAATATCCGTGTCCAGAATAGAAATACCCCATTAACCACCCGCAAATGCCAACCACAACCAAATAAAAGACCACCGTAAAAAAAATCAAAACCCCTAATAACATAAAACCTCCTTCAACGAACTGCCGTTAATTTACAATATCTGCCAATCAAAGTCAATAATAATCAATAAAAAGGTGGCTGGGGTCGGGAAGTTCCACAGGGAATATCTCGGAGCCGATTTAGCTTGGCGCCTTGTAAATCGGCGAGAGCTAAGTGGTGCCGTTTTGCCGCAGGAGCAAAACGGACACCCGGTTCCCGAGGAATTTCCCGACCCAGCCACTAAACCTACCGCACCTCCACGTCAAATTTTTCCTGAAGCGAACTGATTATTTTCTCCATTTCTTTGCCAACTTCTTCATCGGTAAGCGTACGATCATCCGCCTGAAAAACCAGGCGGAAGGTTAAGCTTTTCTGCCCGCCCTTCATCGTGTTTGGGTCTTCATAAAAATCGATCAGATCAACGTCGTCCAGGTATTGCGGCGCCGAGTTTTCCATGATTTCCATTAATTGATTCACCCGCGTATCTTTGGAAACCAATAGCGACAAGTCGCGCATCACCGAAGGATACTTGGAAAGCGGCTCGTACTCTTTTTCTTCCTCAACCAGATTCAACAGGACTCCCAGGTCAAATTGCGCGAAAGCGATATTCGCCTCTTCTTTAGCGAGCGCGATGTACCCGAGCACGTGGTGGTCGGATTCAACCCGCAGGCTGTGCTCGCGGTCAAGGTATTTAACGTCCCAGCCTTCGTCTCGGAAAAAGAAGTCCGGTAGGCCCAGTTCTTTTAACAGTTGGTCCGCCAAACCCTTTAATTCCAAAAATGGCTCGCCTTTCTTAACCCCGATTGCCATCCCCAAATACAGCCGCTCACCTAGCTTACCGCCGCCATCTTGAGCTTTGTCTGGAGACGCTTCCGTAAAAATGCTGCCAATTTCAAAAATCCTAACCGCGTCATAAAACCGGAAATTACTTTCGATATTGCGGTTGAGATGAATAAACAGGTTTGGCCGCAAGTATTGGAAATCGGAACTGATCGGATTTCGCAGAGGAACGGCTCCCCACCACTTGGGGTCGGCGTATCTGGTCAGATCTTTCCGGGATACGAAAGAGTAGTTATAAACTTCGCTCATCCCAAATCCGCGCAGGATTTCCCGAATTTTTTCCTTAATCAAAACTCGGTCTTCTTTCTGCGCCGGCAAAAGCGGGACATGCGGCGCCGTCTCGGGAATGCTGCCATAGCCGTAAAGATTGACGATTTCCTCGGCAAGATCGGCGTGTGTGGAAATATCCGTTCGGAGCGGCGATACCGCCACCATTTTCCCCTTCACATCCAACCCGGCGCGTTTTAAATAATTCAGCGCTTCTTTTTCCGCAAGATTGAGACCGGTTAGTTTATTAAATTCTTTTACGTCAAACTTCAAAACAACTTTCGGATGCCTGGTGAAATCAACGTCTGCCATCCCCCCCGCTTTCGCTTTACAAATTTCTTTCAAGAGTTCGGCCGCGCGCTTCATCGCGATCTCCGCCAGAGCCGGCGATAAACCGTGAGAGAATCTAATGGAGGCATCGGTAATCAAGTTGATAGAACGAGAGGTTTTGTAAATGCTCACGGGGTCAAAATTCGCGGCTTCTACTATAATTTTTTTCGTATACGAGTTAATTTCCGCGCGTTTTCCGCCTTTTACGCCGGCCACTGCCAACGGACCTTTGTCATCGGCAATTACCAAATCAGAGACGCTCAAAGCGACCTCCTGGCCGTCAATAGTTTTAATTTCCTCTCCCTTCTCCGCGAGCCGCACGTTAATCCCGCCCGCGACCAGTCCCGCGTCAAAGGCGTGCATCGGCTGGCCCACTTCCAGCATTACGTAATTCATCACGTCCACTACCGTATTGATCGGACGGAGCCCGCAAGTGGCTAAGATTTCTTTCAACCACTGCGGCGATTGCGCCACTCTGGGAATTTCGAAGTACTGGCCGATATAACGGCGGCAGTGCGACTTGGAAACAACCCTGATAACTGGCGTAATTTTTTTGAGTTGCGGCTTTGGCGTTTTCCCTTTTGACAACTCTTTGGCCTGCCCGCTGAAAATTCCGGCAGCGATTTTCGCGATTCCCCAATGCGAGGCGGCATCGGAATAACGGTTAGCTGGGATAGAAATTTCAACAAGATCGGCCGGACCGTCAACGGCTTCAAAAGCGTGCAAATTAAACTGCTCAATAAAATCCGGCTTGGCGGGAATCTTTGGCGAAAGTTTTTTTAGAAGTGAGTAGGAGAACTTCATGCCGATTATGTATAAATTTTCGAGTCGGCAGACGCAGAAAATTTATCTACAGAATCGAGCACCCCGTTAGATGCGAAAAAATCCACGGGATTGCCCTTGATTCGACTTTCTTTGATTACATTTTTGGTCATTTGGTTATTGGTTGTTTGGTCGCTATCTAACGGGGTGAAGGTTTGGCTACCAATCGCGCTACGCGCTCTTGGGCCAAACCATTCAAAACTGGTTTATAAATCGCAGATCTCCCGAATAGAATAATCTAATATCCGGAATTTTGTATTTAATCATCGCCAGCCGCTCCAAACCGAGACCGAAGGCAAACCCCTGAAACTCTTTCGGGTTCAGTTTTACGCCGTCCAAAACTTTCGGGTGCACCATCCCGGCGCCCATCACCTCCAACCAATGATTGTGCAGCGGGGATCCCGGATCCTGAATCTTTATGTCCACTTCCAATCCCGGCTCCACGAAAGGAAAGTAGCTCGGCCGGAAACGTATTTCAGTATTCACGCCAAAAAGTTGCCGAAAAAATTCGCTAATAATGTATTTGAAATTCGCCAGATTTACTTTTTCGCCTATCATTAAACCTTCTACTTGGTAAAAATTGATTTCGTGCGAAGCGTCGGTCGCCTCAAAACGGAAAACGCGGCCCGGAACAATAATCTGGAATGGCGGCTTGTGAGTCTCCATATAGCGGATCTGCATCGGGCTGGTATGGGTACGGAGCAGGTGCTGGGCATCAATCCAGAAGGTATCCCACATATCTTTGACCGGATGATTGGCAGGAATGTTCAGGGCTTCAAAATTGTAATGCTCTGTTTCCACTTCCGGGCCTTCAACGATGGAAAAATTCAGTCCGGCAAAAATTGTCTTGATATCGTTTTCCATCAGCGTCAGCGGATGCAAATGGCCGGCGCGGACTTTCACGCCCGGGCGCGTGACGTCAATAGACGGCACGCTCGATTTTTTGGCCAATTCTTTCAGTTTTTTATCCAGGGCGGCTTCCAGTTCTTGGCGTAAGGCATTGGCCTCCGGACCGACTTTCCGTTTCTCCTCTTCCGGCAAATTCTTAAGTGATTTTAAAATATTGGTCAGTTGGCCTTCTTTTCTGCCCAAATACTTCACCTTAGCGGCTTCCAACTCTTTTGCGTCTTTCGCGTTTTTAATATCGCTAATGGCGGATTCTTTAAGCTCGGCAAGTGTCATGAATATGATTTTATCATGCTTCCTGCTTCACCGCAAAAAATGAGGGCGAACGCCTCACAAAAGCTTAATTCCGCCAATAACCCCCAAAGAAACCGTAAGCGTAATCAGGCCGGCAACCGCGGCGCCGGCGGCAATGGCAAGAAAGGCTCGTTTTTGTGGAATACCAAAAACAAAAGCCGCGATACACCCGCTCCACACGCCGGTAAACGGAATAGGAACCGCCACAAAGATCCAAAGGGCTACCGGCCCCCAAAGTCCCCAACCCCGGTGCCGTTCTGCTTCCGGATGTTCGTGTCCATATTTTTCAAAGTGCTGCTGGTGTCTTTCCCGGGTATATTGGAAAAACCAAGTGAAAAATTTATTGAAATAGTAAAATCGGTGCATTAACCATTCGCTCAGATAATTTAAAAACAAAAGCACCGGGAGGATCGGCAAAATATTGCCGAAAACGCCGAGCAGGTAGGCCTTGATGGGCGTAAAATGAAAAACCGCCAGGGCGACTGGTATCGCTACCCGCACTTCCCCGATCGGCGTAGCTCCAAGTAAAATTGTCAGTAATTCGTCCATATGAAAAATGGAGACGTCTGTGTCTCCATTGATTATAGCAGTTCCGGATAGTCTGAAAAAATTCCGTCCACGCCCATATCTTTGAAGCGCTTGATCTCATCAGCATCATTTACCGTCCAGACGAACAGCTGGCAATCGGTTGCTTCGCGAACTTGACGCATCAGCTCCTGATCCACGATATTCTTGGAAAAACTTAAGGCGTGGATTGGGAATGGATTGTCACGAGCAACTTCGCCATTCTGCCTGGCTGCCAAAATTGCCGCTCGGGCAAACTCCAGCTTTTCCGCGAGAAGGGCGATTTTCAGATTTTTTTCTCGCGTCTTCATCCAGAAAAGATCCTGCCAGGTAGACGAATTGCCTGGTTCGTTTTCGTCTCGCGCGAAGGCAGAGACAATGACCGAATCAACTAAGCCGTGTTGCCGGACGGTATCCAACACCGCGTCTTGAATGTTGGTTTCTTTCAGCTCGATATTAAAAATTTTGAAACAGCTTTTCAGGCCGTTAAAAACCTCTTCCAGCGTGGGAATCTTTTCGCCTTTGCCAGCATCGAGAATCTTCAACTTTTCGAGCGTCCATTGGTTAACATAGCCACAGCCGTTGGTGATGCGATCCAGTTTGGCGTCGTGAATCACCACGATTTTTCCATCTTCCGTGGAACGTACGTCAAACTCAATCGCGTTGGCGCCTAATTTAAGCGCTCGCTCGAAAGACCGGAGCGTATTCTCCGGTTCGTATGCTTTCGCGCCGCGATGGCCGATTTTAAGGAAGTCAGACAATGAGCGCCTCTTTTCAAATCAAAGAACGCCTACATTATACAAGTTTAAATAATAAAATCAAGGCTGCGCTTGCCGATGGCCGAAAGGCGCTACGCCCGCAGCATCTTCGCCGCTTGATTGGGATCCACCACGTTAATGTCCACACCCGTACCAAGCTCAAAACCGGCCCGGATAGAAACTTTGGGATAGGCCTCAATATGCCAGTGATAGTGAGAGTATTTTTCTTTATCACGAAGCGGCGCGGTGTGAATGAAAAAGTTGTAGTCTACGTCATTGAGATTTTTTTCGAAACTTTTCAACACCGCCTGAAGGGCACTAACCACGGAAGCAATATCATGGTCATAGGTATTTTCAAAAAAGGACAAGTGCTTTTTCGGGAACACGCGCACTTCAAACGGACTGCGGGAGACAAACGGCGCGAGCGCGATTGCTCCGTCGTTTTCGTAAATAATCCGTTTTTTTTCTTTTTGCTCCCAGGCGATCATCGCGCAATGAACGCAATTTTTGTGCTCCTGCCAATAGCGGGCGGAGCCTGCCAGTGAGTGACCCACGTCCGGCGGCACCACCGGCAGAGAGATTATCTGGTAATGCGGATGATAAACCGACGCACCAGCCGCCGGACCCCAATTATGGAAAATAGAAATGTAGTGGAGGCATTTGTCGTTGTAAAGCATCAGGTAACGGTCGCGGAAAGCCTGGAAAACCAGGTTCGCCTGCTCTTCCGGAAGATGGACAAAGTTTTTTTCATGTTCGGCGGTAATCACCAGATCGTGATGCCCCCATCCCGGCTGTACCGAGTGCGGACCCTCCTTACTGGCAACGCCGCACTTAGCGGAATGGGTGAAGGCCGGATATTTATTTTCCAAAACCTGAATCGCCCACTTTTGCTTGCCAGGGTAAGTTAAAATTGGCTCGGGATTGCCGCTTTTTTGCGGATTCTCGAATGGACAGACGCTCTTCGGAGATTTTTTCCGCTTCGGAATTTTTGCAAAAATAGCGCGCGGACGCTTGGCGCGGCCAGGCGAAATAACAATCCAGTCTCCAGAAACCGGATCCTGGCGAAGTTCGGACTTGTTATTGGATTGCATCTTTGTGATTGACGATTCTGTTTTCATAATACCAATTAAACACGTCTTTCGCGATCGGCACCGCGTTTAAACTGCCTTCACGGGCGTTTTCAATAAGCACGAGGATGGCTATCTGGGGATCATCCGCTGGCGCGTAACCGACAAAAAAGGCGTTGGTTTTGGTGTTGTTGGAAACCTGGGAACTGCCGGTCTTGCCGGCTACCGGCATAGGCAAAGTAGATAGTAGGTTGGCAGTGCCATAGGGTTTCCGGACGGTATCTTGCATCCCCTCCTGCACTTCTTTAAGTTCGTATTGCCAATCGGAATAGTCAAAGAGCAAATTATTAAGTGATTGAGTCGTTGAGCCATTTAATACGAGACGAGGACGGAGAAGGTGCCCGCCATTGGCGATGGAGTCTATGAAATTAAGAAGCTGGAGTGGCGTCAACAAAAGATCACCCTGCCCGATACTGACGTTATAAGTGTCGCCAATGCGCCAGATCTGGCCAGTACGCTGTTCTTTTTCCTCCGGCGCCGGCAAGAATCCGGTGTTTTCCGCCGGCAGGTCAATGCCAGTTTTGTTGCCCAGTAAAAACCTCTGCCAATAATCCCGCAGACGCTCGATACCCAGACCTTTAAATCCCTGAAAGCCTCCGCCAAGTTCATAAAAATACACGTTACTGGAGCGCGCGAGCGCCGAATGGAGATCCACCCAACCATGCGCCCTCCAATCAAGGAAACGGCTTGGGTGTTCCGGATCGTAGGGATTGGGAATTTCAATGGAGCCAGTGGAAAGAATTTGATATTTAGGGTCCACAATATTTTCATGCAAAGCCGCCAGCGCCACCAGTGGCTTGATGGTAGAGCCGGGAGTGTAGGCGCCGGAGATCGCGCGGTTGAAAAACGGCTGGTTTGGTAAGTTTAGATATTTTGAAACTTGGTTGTTGTCAAAACTAGGCAAACTGACCAGAGCGAGCACCTCACCGCTCTGCGGATCTAATGCCAACCCCGCGCCCGATTGCCGGCCCAAAAAAGCCAGCCCGTCTTTCAGGCGATTATAAAAATAACGCTGGAGATCGGCATCAATGGTGGCTACTAGCTTTTTTCCGGAAACCGGAGGCTCTGATACTTTAGTGTCAATAGGATTACCGGACGCGTCGCGATAGACAATCAATTTTCCGTCTGTGCCTTTCAGCCAGTCGTTGTACTGCGCTTCCAGGCCAGCTCGGCCGGCCAGTTCGTTAGCACGATCCGCCGCTCCAACATAACCAACAATATGGCTGAAAATCGGCCCATCCAGATAGTCGCGCGCGTAATCGTCAGTCACCTGAAGATAAGGACGATTGAGATCTTTGATTTTGATGGCCTGTGAATTAGTAATGTCCCGAGCAACGGAGATAAAGCTGCCCTGATCCAAATCGGCGCCCAGTATGTGGCTTTTTAAGCCTTCTACGCTAGTCCCAAGTATTTCGAAAATATCCGCGACTAATGCGTCAATTTTATCCGGCTGCTTCAATACCTCCGCGACATTAAGAAAGACACTGATGGCGCTTTTGTTTCCGACTAGCTGGTTTCCGAATCGGTCGACAACAACGCCACGCGGCGCCGGCAGGGCAATTTCTTTGTTCACATTGGCGCTCGCCCGGCTCGCGTAAAACCCGCCTTTAAACAAATTCAAAAAGCCAATACGGCCCAAAGAAAAAACTCCGACTAGAACAATGGCGCCGGCTACCAGCAAAAAAGTCTGCCGGGAAAGCGGTAGTTCGAGATAATCTGATTCTTGGTTTTCTTCGTTAAAGACTAGGTCTTCAACATTGAGCTCGTCGGCCATAGTAAAGCAATATCTTTACCAATTGAAGCATAAATTTTGAGATAGATACAAGGCGCGACGACGAAGGAATATATCATATTCCGAGGAGGAGCAACGCAGGAGCTACTCAAAATTTATAGCTCCCCGGAGGGGTAAGGCAATTTTGTTTGCTACCTTTGTTGCTTCGGGCGGGCAGTAGAGTCTACAGCTCCGCCCTCGCGTCGCGGCAGCAAAACAAAATTGCTCTTATCAATTTAGAAAAATATTGCTTTACTATGGCCTAGACATTGATCAAATACTTTAAAAAATAGCGCCCCCAGTGCCAAGTTATAAACCATTTCGCCTAAAACAATTTTCCAGTCAGTTAGCAGAAATCTCGGACTTGCGGCCAGATAAAACAAAATCGTACTTGCCCCCACCAGTATCAAGTTATTGAAAACAGGCCGCCAGCGCAAATGACGCCCCAGCCAAACCGCGGCCAGAGCCAAACCGGAAAAAATAATCAGTTCGGGCTCCAGAATAGAAAAAGTCTTTAAAAAAGCGTCCGCCAATAAAATTAAAAAGAAATATAGCCCGAGGTTCTCCACAAAAAACGAAGCGGCGACCAGAAGCGCCAGCAGGGCATTGGGTTTAACGCCGAAAATGTTCAGAAAACCGGTGCTCTGCATCGCGCCGACGGCGATGACCAGCAAAACCAGAATCAAGAATTTTCCGGCTGGCATTTACTTAATCAGAATTGCGACCTCTTGGAGATCATTAAATGGATATGGGAATTCCAAAGCCGCTTGCCGGAAAGCGGCGGCGCTGGAATCTGTCACCTCACCCACCGATCCGATTTTTAGGCCGTAAGGAAAATCGCGGCTAGCGGAGTAAACCGAATCGCCGGTTTTCAGAACCGACTTCTTATCAATCATCGTCAGCCCGGGCTGTTGTCCGCTGATCAAAAGAGCGTTCTCCCCCTGATCACCTGCCCGGACGGAAAGCGACCAATTCTGGTCAAAAATGGTCCGGATTGTGCTATAGCGATCAAAAACCTCCGTTACCTGTCCCAGTAAATAATTGCCGTCGGCCGTCACAGCCATACCTGGCTGAACGCCGTCGGCCGCGCCAGCCGCCACCATCAAATAATCGCGGTGATTGAACGGATAGGTTGAATAAACTTTGGCAACCAGAGCCTCGCGGTTGTTTTGTTTAACCACAGACGGAGGAATAAATGGCTCAAGAATAATCGCCGAAGTGAAGTTGGTTCTCGCGGGCACTAAAACTTTATTAAAAACAACAATTGCCGCTAGGGCAATGATCACTAGAAGCCAGGAATACTTCATCTCTATATTTTAATATCTCTGGGCCGCAGCGGATTGTCCAGAATCAACTGATATTTAGGTAGATTTTCCACCGCTATTCCCGTGCCGCGAGCCACGCAGGTCAATGGATCGTCCACGAGATTAGCCGCTACGCCCAATTCCCGGGCAAGTAGGGCGTCCATCCCTTTGAGCAGACTGCCGCCGCCGCACATATGCATACCGCGCTTCAGGATATCCCCCGCCAGCTCTGGAGGGGAAATTTCAATAACTTCTTTTACCGCTTCCACGATAGACTTTAAAGATTTTACAATCGCGGCGCGGATATGGGTATCACGCACCAACGCTTCCCGCGGCAAGCCGGTCGCGAGATCACGGCCGCGCACCGCCATTTCCATTTTTTCATTGGTCGGCAAAGCGGAACCGATGTGAATTTTCAATTCCTCGGCGGTCGGCTCTCCGATCGCCAGCTTAAACTCATCGCGAATGAAGCGTAAGATATCGTCATTGAGCTTATCGCCAGCGATCTTCAAACTCTTGGAAGTAACCGTGCCGCCCATGGAAATAATGGCGACTTCGGTGGTGCCGCCGCCGATGTCGATAATCATATTGGCCGCCGGCTCTTCAATCGGCAGACGCGCGCCCATAGCGGCCGCGATCGGTTCTTCAATAATATACGCCTTGGAAACACCGGCGCCGACAATCGCGTCTTCCACGGATTTTCTTTCCACTTCCGTCAGGTTACTCGGCACGCCGATGACCGCTTTCTGAAAATTATAAAAAATTTTGGTGCCGCCAAGTTTCCGCAAAAAATGGCGGAGCATCTCCTGCGCCATTTCAAAGTCGGAAATAACGCCATTGACCAGCGGGCGGACGACGTTGATATGCTGGGGGGTACGACCGATCATTTTCTTAGCCTCCTCGCCAATAGCCAACACTTGGTTGGTCTTCGCGTTGATCGCCGCAATAGACGGTTCGTTAATGACAATGCCCCGGCCCGCAAGGTAGACAAGCGAGTTCGCCGTTCCCAAATCAATGCCGACATTTTTTGAAAAGATAGCGAGTGGGCTACGCATATAATTGCTTTCATTATAGATGACCAAAATAATTTGGCAACTAGGACGCTCGGCGTCAGCCAGCTTACTTTCCAGAAACAGAATACTTTTGCTCCAGCGGGAATTGTTACTGAAGTTTTTTGAGCAACTCCTCTGGCGAGACAAGTTTGGTATTTTTGGAATTACGGGCTTTAAGCTCTATTTGGGCGCCGGTCTTTTCGCTAACTACGGCGCGCCAAGGGATGCCAAGCAAATCTGCATCGGCGAACTTTTCACCGGCGGAAATATCCCGGTCGTCATACAAAACTTCCACACCCGCCTTTTCGAATTGCTTGTAAACTTTCTCCGCGTTCTTTCGCACCGAAACTTCCTCGCTTTTCAGCTCCAGTAAATGAATCTTGAACGGCGCTACCGCTTCCGGCCAGATAATGCCACGGTCGTCGTGAAAAACTTCCACCAGGGTACCTAGCACGCGCGTCGGCCCGATGCCGTACGACCCCATGATCACCGGCTGTTGATCACCTTTCGCATTGGTGAATTTCAGATCGAACGGCTCGGAATAGCGTGTGCCGAGACGAAACACATTAGCCACCTCTATGCCATTCTCTTCTTTGACTTCGGCGCCGCACTTGGGACAGCGGTGCCCGCCGCGCACGAGAGCGATTTCTTTATTTTGGGCGTAGTCGCAGGCGGTGCAATAAACGATCACGTCCTCGCCTACCGGCGTTAACACCTGAAACTCATGGGTGTAGTCCTCGGTAAACGCTCCGCCAGCGGCCTCAACCAGTTTGGCGTCGAGCGACAGCCGCTTGAGGATTTTTTTGTAAGTGCCAATCACTTTCTGGTAGTAACGGTCCAGATCTTCCTTGCTCGCGTGAAAACTGTACAGATCTTTCATTAAAAACTCCCGGCCGCGGAGTAGGCCGCTTTTGGCCCGCGGTTCGGCGCGAAACTTAGTCTGGATCTGATAGGCGGCGGTCGGCAGGTCTTTGTAGGAACTGATGAAATTCGTGGCGATCGCCGTGACTACCTCTTCGTGCGTCCAACCGAGCGCGAACTCTTCGCCGAACGGCGACTTGAATTCGTAGGCCACGTCCGTGTGCCAGCGGCGGGATCTATCCCAGTATTCTTTCGCCACCAGCGCCGGCAGAGACACTTCCTGCGCTCCGATCGCGTTCATTTCCTCGCGGATGATGGCATTGATCTTGTCCAACGCCCGGCGCGCCAGCGGCAAGTAAGAATAAATGCCGGCGGACATTTTTCGGATATAGCCGCCCTTGATCAGTAGTTTAGCGTTGACCGCTTCTTCTTCGGATGGAAAAGTTTTGGCGGTTTTGGTAAATAACTTGGATTGCTTCATTTGTTAATTCTAATTATAATTGAGGACAGGAGTTTTACAAAGAAGTGTGGAGCTGCGATGAGGTGACTCATGCGATCAGTAGCAAAAAAGAAAGTACTGGCTAAAATAGATGAGGTTGAAAAACGGATAAAAGAAATCAAATCTGCTCTTGGTTGCGCGCAAGCAGACCGGAAAAATCTCTTGTCCCACAAATTCCCGAGCGCCATCGAAGGGCACGAGAATCTGGCGGCGACGCTTACGCACGACCTGGAAAGCGCCCAGGATGATCTGGCCCTGTTAAGACAGATCGCTTTCGGCCATCTCGATCTTCACCAGGAGAAGAAAATTAGAAAGCGGCTAGCAAAATCCATCATAAGCCGCGAAAGATTGATGGGTGTTACCGCTAACCTGCGGGCCGAACTGGCCAATATTGAACGGGCTAAACAGCTACTGCAGTGAAATAAACCTCCCCGCGTAAAACGGGGAGTTTTTATTTCCTTCTGACTCGGGAATTGAAATCGTCCTGGATCTTTTTAAGCTGCTCTTCCGAATACTTGCCATAGTACTTTTCAGAGGCTTCCTGATAGATACCGCCGATCTGTAACAGCCGGCGGACCGGAAGTACGAAACCGCTGTCGAAAAGATGCAAGCCCAGCGAACGCGCTCCTTCGGTAAACTTCAGCTCTTCATAGAGATCCGAGATTGCTTCTAGATTTTCGTAAACCGGTTCGCCGGCTTCCAGCTGGCTATAAGCCCAATCGGCGATTCTCCGGGAAAGTTCCCTGATCCGAACACCATCTCTGAGAAAATCGGCTAACTCAACTGCTTCTCGGAATGGAACTCTTTGCTGGCCGTGTTCGTTGAGATGCCGGGATAGGATCCGGCCATCATGGTGGTAAGCGCCCATCGGTTTACTTTCGTAAAGCTCGATCCGCTTCTCCAGCTTGTTTAAAACAAAGTCGTCTTTCGGATTGAGCTGGGCAAGTTCGCAGGCAAAAAGCAAATCGCGCATGCGTACTGACAGGTCGTCGCAACAATCGCAAAGGCGTTTAAGATGTTTCGGATCAATGGCAAGTCTGTACTTTCGCTCTTTGGACTTCGGATCATCGCCCAGTTTGCCAATCATCCGACTGACGCGCCGGTAAGCTTCCACGGCGGAGTGGTAATAATCGCCGCTATCTATATGGAAAATTCTGGCGTCCTTGGAAAAATGCCATTGGTAGACAGAATCTCCATACTGTTTCCAGGTTTCCGCGGGTATGTCTTCTTCGCCGATCACCGGAAGCAGGCATTCGATGTCTTCGAAAACTGCCCTTTCTTCAAGCAGGGCGTCCCGATAAGCCTTGGCGTGTTCTTTCGGAAATTCCAGTTTGAAAAAACGGAATTCGCCGACTAAAGAAACCCTGGGCTTGGGTATCGCATCCAGCAATGATTTAAGAATACCCTCAACAGCCTTAGCCGAAGGCAGTGGCAGTTGCAAAGATTGGAAGGTGGCGACAATACCGGCTTCCAATGACGGATCACTTTTCAGATACTGCTTCAGGATCAAGGGGCGAATTTCTTCCGGAATATCCAGGCCTTTTCTGGAAAGTTCCGCGTAACTGCGAGCGAAAGTCGCGAAAAAGCTGGTTGAGACGCCGGCAGCCTGATCCTTCTCAATCACGCTCGTATCGAGATTTTTCTGAACTTCAGTCAGCTGCTCGAGATCGCCATTGGCCTGTTTGATGCCTAAAAGCACCGTAAAATAAATCAAATTGCCGGTATTGGCATTAGAGTGGACCGGGCCGTTGTCGGCAGCCAGCATAAGTCCGGGCTCAACTTCGTCAAGCCAGTATAAACTCTCCAGCCAGTTGGAGTCGTGATAGTGTTTGGCAAGAGCTGGAAGCTGCTGCGGTGCGAGAAATTTTTTATCCAGCAAAAACTTTATGAAATCCCGGAAGCCTTCGTTAAGCTTGGGAAAAGACACATCGGCAGAATCTCGGACGCCGTAGCGCAAGATGCAGTGAGCCATATAGTAAAAGTCTTCCGAACTCATCCGCTCGGCGTCGCCGAGCGGACGTCCAAGTTTATCCGTTTTCTGGATAAAATACTCCCGTTTATCATCTTGAGGCTCAGCAATCACGACAACATGCTCCACAACGTGCGGAGTATTGAAATTCAACACATTGTTTACAAAGTAAAACTCGGGAATCCGAACAAAGATCTTTTCCGGGTTGTCTTGGGGAAACAATGCGGCTAGCAGAATCCATTTCAACACGGCTTTTCTCCTGTAAATGTGCAGGCGTATTGTATCAATTTTTAGACGATTTGGCAACAGGTTCCATAACCCCCCGATCGCCCGCCAATGGATTTAGAATAGCCGCACTAGGTCACGAACCGTAATCGCAAACATTAACAACAAAAGTAGGGCAAAGCCGGCAGCGTTAGCCAGCCGCTCGAATTTGGCGTCCAACGGCGATCCTTTGATTTTTTCGATAATTACAAATAACAATCGCCCGCCATCCAGCGCCGGAAACGGCAGGATATTTAAAACCGTCAGGTTTAGGGAAATCATCGCGATCAGCTGGACTACGTAAAGTAGCCCCAACGACCCGGCCTGGTTTGCCACGCCAAAAATTCCAATTGGCCCGACAATGTCGGCGGCCAACTGCCCGCGGCTCAATAGCCCGGCCAATAAAGTCCAGAAAGCCGCCAAAATAGATGCCACAATAGTCGCGGAAGCTTTCAGGCCCTCCCAGAAACTGGAGAAAAAAGAATGGCGCTCAATCCCCGCTTCTACCAGCCCGATCCCCAGCGCCGCCGGTTCTTTTATCCTTGGCACTGCTCTAAAAACCAAATCCTGACTGTCGCGCCGCACGTTAAGAGTAATTTCTTTGCCGCGATTTTTATTAACGAAATCAATAAATTGTTTCGCGCCGTCAAATCCCCTAATTTGGTCGCGGGCCAGCAAACCGACAGACTCCGCCGGGCTAGCCGGCAAAACTTCGGAAATTAACAGAGCCTTCGGCGTGCCAATCATAAAAATCAGGGACATCAACAGCCAGCCGAGCAAAAAATTCATTGCCACGCCCGCCACGACGATCAATGCCCGTTTCCAGACCGGCTGGAAAGAAAAACTTCTTTCTTTCGGAGCCTGAATGTTGGGGGCTTCAAATTTCCCGCCACCAGCCGGATCCTCGCCATAAATTTTCACGAAACCGCCAAAGGGCAGCCAGTTTAAACTGTAGGTGGTCTCACCAATCTTTTTCGACCAAAGGCGCGGCGGGAATCCGAAACCGAATTCTTCTACCAGCAGGCCCATCTTTTTCGCTACTAAAAAATGTCCGAGTTCGTGAACAAAAATCAGTATCGAAATACCGACGATTACTAAAATAATAGACATCAGTCGTTAATCTCTTTAACTTTATGGGCAAGCAGTATTTCCACGTCAGCGTTTAATTTATCCACTACTTTCTGAATCTGTTCTTTGTTTTTAAATTTTTGGTCTTCGCTAATCGCCTTCGCTTTGAAGGCTCCTTCTGCTTTTTTGTTGGCATCGTCGCGGAGCGCCCGGATTTTTATTTTCACCTGCTCAATCATATTCTTCACCAGTTTAATTAATTCTTGGCGGCGCTCGTCGGTAAGCGTTGGTAAATTGATGCGAATCAGATTGCCCTGGGTATTAGCGGTCAATCCCATTCCAGAAGTTTCGATCGCTTTGACACAGGCATTCACGGCTTCTTTGTCCCAAACGTTGATATCGATTTCCCGCGGCGGGACGATGCTGATTGAGCCAAGTTGCTTAATGGCGAACTGTTTCTCCATATATTCCACCTTCACATCCTCCACCAACTTAGAACTCGGCCGATTGGTCCTGACGCCAGAAAGTTCGGCCTTGAGATTATCTATGGCTGGCCTAGCAACGGTCTCCAGTGACTTGGCAAAATCTTCCATACCGCTGATTTTATAGGTAAACTGAGGTTATGGCAACTGTTGCCGAATTGGAAAAACGATTTAAAAAAATGGGCGATGCCATCGCCCACAGCTATATTTTTTTCGGCCATGAATCGGCGGAGGAAAAAATAACTTTCGCCAAAAAATTGGCCAATTATTTTGAAAATAAAAAGTGGGAAATTAACGGGCGCATTTTATTGGATGCGCAAATTCTGGACGCTCGGCAAGAAGGCGGGATTGATCTGGTCCGATCTGCCAGCCGGTTCTTATGGCAAAAACCGGCGGTTTCTTCTAAGAGGACGTTGATTGTCAATAACGCTGATGACCTGACTGTGCCGGCGCAAAACGCGATTTTGAAAATCTCCGAGGAACCGCCGGCGCACGCCCTCATTATGCTTTTGGTCAAAGACCCGGACGTGCTTCTGCCGGCAGTGACTTCCAGGTTCCAAAAAATATTCTTTTCCAAAGACTCGCATCTCGCATCTCGCATCTCGCATCTCGGACAGGAGTTTCTGAAAGCCCCGGCCGCCAAAAGGAAAGCTGTGCTGGGCGACCTGCTGGATGAAGTTAAGGAGTCCGGAGACGAAGGGCCGCTGGAGGATTTCATCGCCGATTTGATTACCGAGTTGCGGCGCGACAAGATTAAAAATCAAAATACGATTAAAAATTTGTTGGCCCGCTGGGCGCTAATGAAACAGTTTAACCTAAATAAAAAATTGCAGCTTGAAGCCGCCCTTGTTAACATATAGATATGGAAAAAGCTTTTGGTTTGGTGTTATTAGTCATCTTTGCCGGCATCCTCATTTATTTCCTTCCTATTGTCTGCAAATAAAACCCCCTAACCGGTGACCGATAGCGAAATATTTTGCCTCAAAACCCCCTAACTGGTCAATCCGCCAGACAATCTGACGAACTGATAAGTGGTGCGGTTTTTCGCAGGAAAAAACCGACACCCGGTTCCTACAGAAGCAAGCCGTTCCACCTTCATCCACCTATCTCTTATTCAACAAAGTCCTCTTGTAGACATCCAAATGGTTCAAAATCAATCCGGTGCCTTTGGCAACGCAGAAGAGCGGCTCCTCGGCGACAAAACACTGTACACCCGTCATTCGCTTGAAGAACTCATCAATGTGGCGGAGATTGCCGCCACCTCCAGAAATGACGATTCCCTTTCCCATAATATCCGCCACTAACTCCGGCGGAGTATTGTTAAAAACGCTCTGCACGGAAGCGGCGATGTCTAAAAGGTAAGGATTGAGAGCTTCAGCGATTTCGTTAGAGGTTAAAACTAGGTCGCGCGGCAAACCGGAAACGAGGTCGCGGCCACGCAATTGGAACTCCAGCTTTTCTTTCATCGGCAGAGCGGAGCCAATTTCTATTTTTACCGTTTCGGCGGTTTGCTCACCGATAAACAACGAGTACTTCTTTTTCACATAATCCATGATCGCCTGATCGAATTTGTTGCCCGCCACGCGCAAACTGCTCCAGGCAACAATACCGCCCAGCGCAACCACGGCCACTTCAGAGGTGCCGCCGCCGATGTTGATAATCATGTTTCCGGAATACTGGTTAATCGGCACGCCAGCGCCCAGTGCGGCCAGGATCGGTTCTTTGACGATGTAGGCCTCTTTGGCGCCAGCTTCCTTAGCGGCATTCATCACCGCGCGCTTCTCCGTGGATGTAATGCCAGCCGGCACGGAAATTACTACCTCTGGACTGAACATATTCATTGAGCCGGTGGCTTTGGCAATGAAATACTTCAACATTGCCTTGGTAATATAATAGTCGGCGATAACCCCGTCCTTAAGGGGCCGGTAGGCGGAGATGCTGTCTGGAGTACGGCCAATCATGTCTTTAGCTTCTCGGCCAACGGCCAACACTGTGTTGTCGGGCAAGCTCAAAGCCACGATCGTCGGTTCGTTGATTATAAATCCCTTGCTCGGAACAAAAACAATTGTGTTGGCTGTACCGAGATCAATTCCTATTTTTCTGGTAAACATGCGAAAATTTTATTTAAACCTAGCAGACGGGGCGCTCCTCGTTACATTCGTCGAATATCCGCCCCTAGTTGTCGTAGCCGTTCGTCTATTCTCTCGTAGCCTCGGTCGATTTCTTCCACTCCTTCTATCACTGATTCGCCTTTGGCAATCAGGGCAACAATGATATGGGCGATACCGGACCGCAGGTCACGCACCACTAGTTGCGCCGGCCGCAACTCTTTCGGCCCGGCAACAAAGGCGCTGTGGTTAAAACCTCTATTTTTAAAGCGGCACGGCAGCTCTCCCAAACACCGCGTCTCCACTTTAATATCCGCGCCCATTAAATTCAAGTCTTGGGCATAGCCAAACCGGTCTTCATAAACCGTCTCGTGGATAGTGGAAGCGCCATTGGCCTGAGTAAGCAGCACCGCCAGCGGCTGCTGCCAATCCGTCATAAAGCCCGGATGGGTGTCGGTTTCGATAACGGCCGGCTTTAGCGGTTCGCTGTTTGGTTTAAAAAACAAAATCCCGCCTTTGATTACTTCATACTCTCCGCCAACGCGCCGCAAAGTATTTAAAAAGGTAATCAGATCCTCCTGGCGCGCTTCTTTGACTAAAATTTTTCCGCCGGTGGCCACTGCCAAACAGGCGAAAGAGACAGCCTCATTGCGGTCAGGCATAATACGATGCGTCGCGCCATGGAGCTTTTTCACGCCATCTATATAAATCACGCGATTCGCTCCCAGTTCAATAATCGCCCCCATTTTCTGCAGCATTTCAATGAGATCGGTAATTTCCGGCTCGATAGCGGCATTGTGAATTACCGTGCGGCCAGCGGCCAGCACCGCCGCGAGAATCGTATTTTCCGTGGCGCCGACGCTCGGATACCGCAATTCAATTTTTGTGCCATGAAGCCCGTTGGGCGCGGAGGCTACATAGCGATCCGGCAATATCTCAATCTTCGCCCCCATCGCTGTCAGCGCATCTATATGGATGTCCACCGGCCTAGGCCCAATCTTGTCTCCGCCCAAAATCGGCACCTCTGCCTCGCCGACACGAGCGAGCAATGGACCGAGCGCCAGAATCGGAATGCGGTTGCGGCGCGAAAGCGACACCACTTTGGAAGTTTTAATCTCCGGCGTGCGGATTGTCAAAACTCCGTCTGCGACGGTAATTTCACTGCCTATAGAACGGCAGAGTTCCTGGGTAATTTGCGCGTCGCCAATTTCCGGAAAATTTTCCAGTACACAGGGCTCCGCGGTCAAAATCGAAGCAACTAACATTTTAGTGGCGGCATTTTTCGCGCCAGCCAGCTTGATCTCTCCGTTCAGTTGCTTGCCGCCGTTGATTATAAATTTCATAGTTTGATAATTCGCTCCAACTTATATAGATATTATAGTAAATCATGGATTTAAGCACCTCGTGGCGTGGCGACGCGCAAATCGCTTCTCCGAATCTCCCCACCACCCGCCGCCGGAGTCTACCCTACTTCCCGCAGACAGTATTTAGCGGAGGTCACAGCTACAAATAACCCTCTCGAACGAGAGGGAGGCCGGAACTGGAGCGAAGCGTAATTCCGGAGGGTTACCCGAAGTGAGAGAGGGATTATTTGTCTGAACCGTAGCGTACTGGCGAGGAGAAGGAGGGTAGGCGACCTATCTTTTTGCCCACTGGGGCGCTCTCCTGGCTTTGTTCAGGCCGTACTTCTTGCGCTCTACCATTCTGGCATCGCGGGTCATAAAACCTTCGCGGCGCAAAGCGGCTCTGTAGCCCTCGTCCAGCTTCACCAAAGCGCGGGCAATGGCATTCCGGACCGCGTCCGCCTGGGCGTTGATTCCCCCGCCGAAAACTTTTACTGTGGCACCGATTTTATCGGCGATTTTCAAAACTTCCAACGGCGCGGCCGCCGTGATCTGATTGCGAATTGTTTTAAAATATTCTTTATGGCTCTTGTCATTCACCATTACACCGGTTTTGCCAGTCATCACCCGAGCGGTAGCGTTCGCGGTTTTACGGCCGCCTTTAGCTTGAAAATAAGCAGTGGGCTTCGCTTTGGGAACCTTTTCGATTGTCTTTTTTGTCACCATATTATTTTTCAATCACTAAACGATTCAGCCGGTTCTGTTTCAAAAAATTCTGCGGTAGCATCCGCTTTACCGCGAGTATCAGCACCTTTTCCGGAGCCATAGCGAAATATTCCTTATACACCCGCTCGCGGAGGTGGCCCATATAACCGGTGTGGCGGTAGTAGATTTTCTGCTCCGCTTTCCTGCCCGTTACTGCTATCTGGGAAACATTTTTAACAACCACCCGATCCTTGCCCGGATTGTGCGGCAAATAATCGGCATGCTGTTTACCCTGGAGAAGCTGGGCAATGTGCGAAGCCAGCCGTCCCAATTTTTGATTTTTAGCGTCAATGACGTATTCCATTGGAGTCTCTCTACTTCACAAACTCGATTATTGATAACACGGCGCCGTCTCTTTTTCTAGCCTTCGACTCTTTGGTGATGCGGAGATAGCCGCCGGTCCGTGCTTTATAGCGGAGCGCTATATCAAAGTAAAGTTTCTCGGCGGCCTGTTTCGGAAGCTTGGAAAGCAGAGATCGGAAAGCGGCCAGCTGCTGTTTCTTGGCGATAGTAATCATCCGCTCGACAATCGGGCGGATTTCTTTGGCGCGGGGAATGGTTGTCTCGATCTTCTCCCGCATTATTAAGTTATTGGCCAGCCCTTTCAAAAACGCCCGGCGCTGACCGCGCATCCGATGAAACTTTCTATTCATAATCGCCTATTCCTCTTTCTTTTTCTTGGCCGCCCTCTTTTTCGGTTTCTTTTCTTCGCTCTCTTCGGCAACTGGAACAGCCTCCGCTTCCTTCACCTCCACACCGGAAATCTTCACAAAGTGATCCTGCAAAATATTGCTGGCTTTCCGCAAAGCGGCTGAGGGGGTGAGACTGCCATCAGTCTCAATCACCAGGCGCAGTTTGTTGTAGTCGGCTCGTTCGCCAACCCGCATGTTTTCCACGGTAAAATTCACCTTTACTACCGGAGAAAATAGGGCGTCTAGAGCGATCACGCCGATCGGTAATTTGTCGCTCTTCCTTGCTTCCACCGGAGAGTAGCCCAGGCCTTTTTCCACAGTAAGTTCCATGTCCAGCTCAGCACCTTTAGCAGTCAGGGTAGCGATATGAATATCTTTGGTAATCAACTCAACATTAGAGTTGGTTTCTATGTCTTCCGCCATCACCACTTTTTCGCCTTTAACCTTTAAATTTAGAACCTGAGGCTCATCGGTATGAATTCGGAAGCGGACTTTTTTGAGATTCAAGCCGATCTCTACCACATCTTCTTTAACACCCTCAATAGTGGAAAACTCGTGGTTGACGCCCTTAATCTTAACTTGGGTAATAGCGGCGCCCGGCAGAGACGACAAAAGCACGCGGCGAAGCGCGTTGCCGATAGTCAGGCCGTAGCCAGCGTATAAGCCCTCAACTTCAAAAACACCCTCTTTCTCATTTTCTGAAACCTTTTTTACGTTGACTGTCTCGCTTAAATATTGATATTCCATTGTTTTTTACTTTATTTGCTATAGTAGTCGACGATCATATTAACGTCAAACGAGGTATCGGACTCTTTCGGCAAAGCGGTCATCTTTCCCTCCAGTTTATCCGGATCCAATGCCGCCCAAACCGGCGGCTCATATTTCTTCAGTTTTTCCGGCAATTCCTTAAACAGCTGGTACTCTCTGGATTGGGGGCGAACCGACACCACGTCATTAACCCGTACCTGGCAGGAAGGGATGTTGGTTCGCCTGCCGTTCAAGAGGATGTGGCCATGATTGACTATCTGTCGGGCGACCGAGCGGGATGGAGCGAAGCCCATGCGATAAACCACATTGTCCAACCGTCGCTCCAGCATCTGCATAATCATTTCGCTAGTCACGCCCGGATTTTTAATTGCCTCTTTCACCAAACGCTTCATCTGGGCTTCCCGGATGCCGTAGGTAAAACGAATCTTCTGCTTCTCCTTTAGCTGCTGGCCGAATTCGGAAAGTGATTTGTAAGATTTGCCGTGCATCCCCGGCCGCAGCGGCCGGCGGGTGGTAACGCACTTCGGCGAATTACAACGGTACGGCTTTAAGAAAAGCTTGGTGCCGACCGATCGTTCCTTTTTTTCTCGTGTATCAAACATTTTGAAATATTTAAATATTAAAACATGCGCTTCGCGTTACACTCGTCGCACCTTCGCGGGGCGCGGACCATTGTGCGGAATCGGAGTGGCGTCTTTAATGGAAATAATATTGAAACCGTGATTCGCGAGCGAGCGGATTGCCGAATCGCGGCCGCCGCCGACACCGCTGACGATGACCGCCACATTGACCAGCCCAGACTTCTTCAGTTTCTCGGCAATCGCGGCGATTATTTTGGAAGCGGCGAAAGGAGTCGCCTTCTTCGGACCGGAAAACCCCAGCGAGCCAGCCGAGCTCCAAGCAAGCAAATTGCCCTTGTCGTCAGTGACAGAAACCAGCGTGTTGTTGTAAGAAGCGTTAATGTAAACGCGGCCATTTTCCAGTTTTTTGGAAATAACCTTTTCCGGCTTGGCCGCCTCGGCGGGAGCCTTGGTCGCGACAGCGGCTTCCGCTTTTGGAGTTGCCTTGGTTTCTTTCTCGGCAGTTTTTGTAACAATTTTTTTGGCCATTGGTTTATTTGAGTTCGGTCTTTCTCTTACCGCTGCCGGCAGTCTTACGGACATTGCCGCGGACAGTGCGAGAATTGGTTTTAGTGCGCTGGCCACGGACCGGCAAACGGCGGGAGTGCCGCATGCCCCGATAAGATTGCAAATCTTTAAGTAAGTTAATGTTTTGTTTGATGATCTGCCGCAATTCGCCTTCCACTTTATAATTTTTTTCCATAAAACTGGAAATTTTATTAACTTCATCGGGGGTGAGATCTTTGGCTCGCTTGTTCCAATCAATACCGGTACCGGTCAGAATTTTCTGGGAGAGCGTCCGGCCAATGCCATACAAATAAGTGAGCGCGATTTCGATCCGCTTATTGTCCGGAATATTTATGCCAGAAATTCTCATTGTGAAAAATTTAGCGCTTCGCGTTACCCCTGTCGCTGCTTGTGTTTAGGATTTTTGCACACTACATAAACCCGTCCCTTGCGGCGGACGGTTTTACAATTAATACAAATGACTTTTACGGATGATCGTACTTTCATAGTTACTAAAGGTTACTAAAGCCTTCTAACAATTCGGCCGCGAGCGTCATCATAGGGAGTCATCTCTACAATTACTCGGTCTCCCGGTAAAATTTTTATGTAATGGATCCGCATTTTCCCAGCCAGGTGACCAAGAATCATCTTCCCTCCTTCAAGACTGACCCTGAAAGTCGCTCCTGGTAATGCCTCCTCAACGCGTCCCTCTAGGCGCTTTACGTTCTTATCATTCATTACAAGTAGTTAGCAGTATAGCAAACAGTCAAAACTTAGTCAATTAATCAACGGTTATGGAAATTTTCGCCTCATTTTGAGGCACGGATTTAACCCAAAATGGCCAAAGAGAAACCGCCGCCGATTGGAGGTCCGGCAAGCTATAAATAAGCAGGCGCAAATTACTCTCTGATTTCCCTTTAATTTCCCGGCGGAGAACGTCTGTGTCTATATGCTTGGCAATCACCGCTTTGAAAGTAGCCGGAAAGCTCATGCGGCCGGCCGTAAAGTCACTGCGGGCGTTGCCATAAGAAAAGTTATAAGTTTTTATTTCGTAGTCCTGCCCCTTTTCCTTTTTTATTTTTTCCGTCAACATTTTCAGCAAATCTGATTCCATAAAAGCAATCTCGCTGATTTGGGCGTCGGCGGCAATCGCGAAAGTGCCGCTGCTGTTCGGCTCAGCAATCACGTTTTGTTTCAGCAAAACAAAGCTGGAAGCGCCTTCAATTACTTTAAAATTCTGCGGCACCTGCGAGACAATTTTTTCGCGCGCGGCAGTTTCTGTTTTCTTAAAAATTTCATCTTTGGCTTTCTTTAAATCAGCGTCCGTTGGAAAAGCCACTTCGCCGATATAACCGCCAGCCATCGCTTCTTTCGACTCGGCATAAAAGGCTTCGTACTTGGGCGTACCTTTAAATCCGGGAACACTGAAGTGCGGCGCCGATCCGATGTTGTAATCGGCTCCAGGTTGATCGGCTATCACCTCGGCCTCGAGCGTAGATGGGATGATTTTACCTTCGATCACTTTCGCGCCGGGCACGGTAATGCTTTTTGCCAGGCGGAAAATCTTTCCGTCCGGAGCGACAAAGCGAGTAGTCGCTACCAATGGCTGAGGGTCGGAGCTGTAGGCATTATAAACAATTACCTTGCCGCCAGCTTTTTGCTGAATCGTTTTTTTGCCGCTGGCCGGAAAAGAAAGCTGAAGGCTCTGTTTGGCGGTAAAAACCTGGGCTGGAATAGTGGCAGAATTGGGATCTACCGCCGCCAACTTTTCCGCTCTCACAGAATCGTTGTAGTTCCAATCGCTTTTGGCGGCGGTAATTTTAATATCTGCTCTCGGCAAAACCGAACCTGCCAAAAATAAAACCAGGGCTAGCATCACCGCTCCGCTGGCCGCCAAAACTAAGCGCTTTGGCCTGAATTTTCGAATTCGGCGCATGGCCTGTCGGGTGACAATCGGAGTTTTATGCGCTATGGACTCCACCAGTTTTTTCTTTTTTATGTCCGCTTCTTCAAAGTCTTCCTTAGTTTGCCGGGACGAGACAATATCTGAAAACTGGCGACGGCTTCTCGACAGGATCGGATTCCAAGAATCAAGGCCGGCCACGCCAGAAAGTTCGATCACTTTGTCATCTACCGACTCAATAAGCACCTTTTTTCGCAACAGGGCCGCCTCTCTTTTAATCAAATGAAAATTGGCAAGTGAATCTGCGAGCTGGGAAAAGCGCGGGATGCTCAAGACTACCTCTTTAGCATCAGCGTCAATAATCTTTTCCACCACCAAAGCCACCTCGTCGCTTTTGTTGATGCTGATCTTTTGAATTTTGTGGATAGGGAGTTTCATGATCTATAAAATGGATTTTCTACTAAACAGGCGAGAGCCACCTTACCCTTCGCTTTGCGAGCTGGCTCATTTTGTCATCTTGCGGCGACAAATACCACTCGACCAGAGTGGCGATTAAGCTGAAAGCTTTCTCCGAGTCGCTGTTATTTTTAAATTTTATATCAAATCCAAATTTTTGGCTAATTAAGTCAAGGGTGAGAGGCTGAAGTTCGATGTTTCGCTCAAATTGGTTCTTGAAACCAAGCGAAAAAGCGTTAGGTAGATTGAAAAATGGGTTGATATAGACAACGCGGGTATCGGCTTTTTTCGCTGCTAAATCCAAAGCGCGCGCCAGCGTCCTCATTTCCCTCAAAATCATATGCTCCAATCGGCGGCGGAAAGTTTCTGAGGCATCGGCTTTTGCGTATTTCTCGATAATTTGGGAAGCGATGTCATGGTCAATTGCTAAATTCTCGGCTAGTGATTGATGCAGGTTCTTTTCTCCCCAATTGAAGTGGTCGAAATAGGCATTTTGGCTGCCGTCGGAGAAAAATAACTGGGTTTTGGAAGAAAATACGTTTGCCAGCAAAAAATTTTTCTGTTCGAGGTCGGCTTTGGCAATCACACTCGACCAGGCCGTACCGTTCTCACTGATTAACAACGCCTGATTCAGCGGCAGCAAATCTTTCAGCGAATCAATCAGGCCTCGCGCAAGAAAAGTCTGGCTGAACTGGACTTCCACAGTCTTAGCTTTGAACCCCAGCGGATTCACCACTTTATGGCCGTCAAGTTTGATGCCCCGGATGCGCACATCGGTCAGCAAAATATCCATATCGGCTACGCCAATTTTCCCGGCCACCTTGTTTCGGGAACGATCAAAAAATTTCCAGATCGCCTGTGAAATTAAATTGTCCAGCTCCGGTTCGTCAATCAGTTCTTTGTACTGATCGCGGGGCAGAAGCACCGAGGAATAGATGGTGGAGGCGAGGTGCGAGTCAAGACCGAGAATTATTTTATATTTGGCAAGCCGCCCAAATTTTTTGAGTAGTTTTTTGAGATCGGGATGGCTTCGGATTTTTATGACTTTAAGGGATTTGTTTTCAAAATTGGCTCGAATGTAGGCCGCTCGATTGAGGTTTTCGAAAATTTCGACGACCAAAAACCTATCGTCTTTGCCTCTTATCAAAGGCGTAATGACCGATAGAAGTTTATTTATCGTCTTCCATACCACTAACTATATTATAACACAAAGGATGTGGATAACTTTGGGTTCGCTCCAGCAACATTCTCGCAAACACGCTATCAATTTTCCCAGCGAGAAAATTGCGCTCGCTCTCGGCCTCGCTTGGTCTGATATACATCAGACCACCCTGCCCGCTCGGCCTGCGAGACGGTTTGCTCAAATGTTGCTGGAGCTCTCTGGTGGCGGGTGGGGACTCCAAGATATTCCCTGTGGACACCCATCGTATTCCTTCTTGGGTGGCATAAAAAAGACCCCCTAACATTGTTAGGGGGTCGGTTGCTTACTCGAGAAACTCGCTCTGGAGGAGATTTTCCAGGTTCGTCGGGTCGAACTTCGTGATGTAGAAGATCTGGTCTTCCACCACGCCGACCACGAGCGGATCCTTCCTCTCGATCGGCACCTCCCGGACCTCTTCGCTGATCTTCCACTGGGGCGCTTCCGCGACGAGAAAAATGTTGTTGCCAAAGCACTGCTTCGCCGCCTCGATCTCCTTCTTGGCCTCGGGCGGAATCAGGCCGGTGAACTTTGCCGAGGCCGTGATTTTGCCTATCCGGGTTGAAGAGCTGGTTTGCCGATAGCGCTCGCGCGACTCCCGATAGAGCTTCTCGCGCACGTCGTTGAAACAGCGGAGCATCACCGTGGGCAGATTCGGCTTGACAGTAGAGTGGTCTTGCGACCAGTTTCCGCCTATATACTCTGCTTCAAACGCCATCACCGGATCTGCGAGACTGAACACCGCGAGCTTGGGCATTCCATCCGCCCGGCGCCATTTGAGCGGTTCGGCCAAATGGAACTTCCGGTACGGTCCGTTGATAGCCAAGGTGATCCTCTTCTGCGTATTCAGCTCGGCGATCTCCTGGTTGATCTCATGGCGCGCGCCATTTTCGATAGGCAGCAAGGTCCTAAGGACCCTGTTGCGCTTCTCGATCTCGAGATCAATCGTCGCCGCGTCCATCGGCTCTGACTCCGACTTGTCAACGAACTGAAGTGCTTCCGTCAGGATTCCTGTGGGCTCGGTCGTCATATTTTCTCCTTTCTCAACCGATCCACTCAAAACACCGACACAGACTGCCACACACCCTCTCCTAACGCAACTCCTCTCCGTACCAAGCTTTTTGTCTTTTTAACTGATCTTGCTGTTGTTGCTGTTGTTGTTCCAAGAGAAGCTTTTTGTATTGGGATTCCTTTTGTTCTGATCTCTTTCCCGCTGCGCACATCAAGTAAAAGAAAAGCCCTAGCGTAAGCAGAAGAACTGCGCCGAAAATCAACATGTTTTGAGGATTCATTTGTTCACCTCCTCACCGTACCAGGCGCGCTGGCGCAGTTTTTCGGATTCCCGCAGTGCGTCGGACTTCGGCTTGAGAATTTTCGGCATACGGATCGCATGCCGAATCAAAACGGGCATTGCGAGTGAGAGAAAAATGCCGGCTAATAGTAGGAAGTATATGAATCCATCACGTTTACCTGCTATCAAGAAAAGGCTTGCTTCTAACAGAAACATGGTGAAAAAAAATCCAAACAACACGCAGAAAGCTTTTTCTCCATCACTCATAGAAGTAAAGAACTTTATTCGGTACCTCGTCATTTCACCTCCTCACCGTACCAGGTCTGCTGGCGCAGTTTTTCGGATGCCTCTTGTTGTTTCTTTTGGCTCGCTCGGGCTTCAATCTTGTCTTTCTTGTCTTTAATGAGATGGTAAACACCAGCTACCAGAAAGAACAGCGGACAACCAACAAATAAAAAGGCACCAGAAAGGACAAGAATCGCTGCACAGACATAAGCACAAAACGCAAAACTGCCTACAAATCCCAGGCTCACAAAGCTCATCAATCCTCCTATTATAATTATTCCGTTAGGTCGGTCCGCCAAAAATTTGAAGAAGGGCGGCCTTGGGAATCGTAATCGGCCCCATGAGAGTGAGAATCACTCTCCACGTTGAAACCTTAGTGCCTCGGTCGAGGCTTAGGCCGGCGTTCAGACGCTCTGCCAACAGTAGTTTCTTGAGCCTTATCGAATCCCCGCAAAGATGATGCTGATTCCAGCGGATAATGAATTCTCCGCAAAAATAGCCGCCTCCAAGCCAGATCAAAGCGGTCAAAAGCAATGCGGGCATATTTTCTCCTTTCTCAACCGATCCACTTAGATACCGACACCAACTACCGCACCCCTCTCTCTAATCCACCTCCTCACCGTACCAGGTCTGCTGGCGCAGTTTGTCGGATTCCGGCTCCTGCTTGAGAATTTTCCACACAGAGATCGCTTGACCAATAAACATGAATATTGCTGGCAAGAACAGAACCCCGGTTGTTATTAGCCAGAATATGGTGGTTCCATCAAAGCCGCTAGAGAAAAAGGAAATGACTGTCACTGACAGAGGTAAGCAGCAAAACAATGACCAAGACATATAGCATCTGACGTCGTCCTTACTAATATCACCCCGGAGCTCTTGTAAGTACCTCGTCATTTCACCTCCTCACCGTACCAGACGCGCTGGCGCAGTTTTTCGGATTCCCTGCGTCTCGCTCGGCGTTCAGTAGCATCTCTATAGATATCGCAAGCAAAAGCTACCAATTTATAAACTATCGTTAACACGAAAATGGAAACCGCCACTAACCCTACAATCAATCCTAGCGTGTCGGCCATTGCACAGATCCTCCTAATAAAATGAACTCTAAACGAACTGTTCGCCATGGTAGTACAAGGGAAGTCTTCTGTCAATAGGCTTATTTTTAATCCACGGTAGCTCTGATTCGGCGCACGCCGGAACCGACGGCTTCTTCTTTAACAATTTTAAACTTGCCAATGGTGAGCGTATTAGTTACATGCGGGCCGCCGCAGAACTCTTTACTGAATGCCTCCTCAAGCGAATGCCCGGCATAGTAAACCTTCACGCGCCCGGGATACTTCTGCTTGAAGAAATAAAGCGCGCCGGTTTTTTCCGCTTCGGCTTTCGGCAACTCAACGAATTGCACCGGCAAATCTTTTTGAATTACTTCATTTACAAGGACCTCAACTTTTTTGATTTCTTCTGCGGTTAATTTGCGCGGAAAAGCAAAATCAAAACGCGTCCGCTCGGCGGTGATGTCCGATCCCCTCTGCTGTACTTCGTTGCCCAGCACTTTGCGGAGCGCGGCCTGCATCAGATGCGTGGCGGTGTGGAGCCGCGTCACTTTTTTCAACTCCACTTCGTCTTTCGCTTTCAATTCGCCCGTGTCTAAAAGCAAGCCGTGACCGCCAAATTTTTTCTCCGCCCCGGCACGGGAGATTTCCTGATGCTTTTTAAATTCCTCATCAAATTCCTTCCGGTTCAAATCTTTGGAAGCTTCCGGCGCGAGCTCGCGGATCAGCTCAAACGGCAAACCAAACGATTCATATAGATAAAAAGCCTCTTTAGCGTCAATGGTCTTATGCTTTTTAATTTCTTTGAGGCCGGTAGCAATCGCAGTTTCAAACTTATCTCGTTCGGCTTCCATTACCTCCAAAATGCGCGGATCTTTTACTTCCGGATAAATCTTGCCAAATTTTTCCGCCGTCGCTTCATGCGCCAACGCGAACAGATCGCCGTGGACGTCGTAAATTGTCTGGTAGGCGAGAATGCGGCGGAGCAGGCGGCGTAAAATATACCCAGCCTCTTTGTTGGACGGACGCACGCCATCGGCAATCAAAAAGATTGAAGCGCGCAAATGATCGGCAAAAACACGCACTTCCCTGTCTTTCAGCGTCGGCGCGGTTTCGTTGATTTTTTTAATTAACCCTTCAAATAGGTCGGTTTGGAAAACATCCTCAACGCCCTGAAGCATAGCCACCAAACGTTCCAAGCCCATACCAGTGTCCACTCCGGGAGTTTTAAGCTTTTCTAAAGTTTTATCCGGTTTGCAATAATATTCGTTAAAAACCAGATTCCATATTTCCACCCCGTCCGCGTAGATTTCGGTTGTCGGGCCACAGGGACCTTCGTTGCCGGTCGGCCCCCAAAAATTTTCGGCGCGACCGCGTTTGGCAATTTTGTCCGCCGCGAGGCCGATATCTTTATGCCAAATGTCGAAAGATTCCCGGTCATAGGGAATATCCTCTTCTCCGGCAAACACCGTAACCGTCAGCCGCTCGGGGCTGATCCCTAAGATTTCCGTGATGTATTCATAGGCCCAGTGGATCGCTTCCTGCTTCCAATAGCCGCCCCGCTCGCCATCGCTACGCTCAGGCGTTGCGGGCGAGGCAAAAGAAAAATTGCCGAGCATTTCAAAGAAAGTCAGGTGGGTACGGTCGCCGACCTCTTCAATGTCGGAGGTGCGGAAACACTTCTGGACAGACGCCGTGCTTTTCGCGCCAAAATCCCTCATCGGATCCAGTTCGCCCGTAAAATACTTCTTGAACTGCTGCATGC
>JAHFLQ010000007.1 GCA_023244815.1 bacterium | reverse complement strand
CTTCGCCGGAAACACCGATTACTATACCGATAACCAACCACAACATCAATTGTCCCTGCTGGAGTGTCCACAAAAAGTGATCGACTAGCCCATAGATCAAAAGCGCGGACAGCATCGCGATCGCAAAAAAGTTTCTGGAAGCAAATAAGCTTTTCGCCAAAAACAGTAGCCAGGTTAACAAACCGAGCAGTCCGATCTCCGAGCCAATTAACAAATAAATGTTGTGAATCGGCTGTTTCTGCCAGCTTTCGGCAAGACCAAATTTCTCATAAACACCGCTCGCCGCGGAATAAAGAACTTGATTGCCAATCCCCACACCCAGCGGATTATTTTTAATAATGTACAAGCCCATTTGATTGTAAGTGACGCGTAAAGTAACGGCAGGTTCATCAGCCGAAATTCGCGCCCGACTGTGTATATATGAATAAAAATTTAAATAAAATACCGACAGCAACGCCAACGAAAGGGCGGCTAGCCGGATTCCTTGTCGGAAATAGTTTTTGGAAAAAATTCCGTAAATAATCGCCGTCAAGGTTAGCACCGCGGCCAACGCCCAGGCGGCCCGGGAAAAAGCGAAGAGCAGGCCGGATAAAACAGCAAAAATCCCGAGCCCGATTGCCAAGTCACTGAATAGATTCCGCCAGGAAGAAAACCATTTGTACTCCGATGGACGCCGCAACCAAAAATAATAAAGCGCGGCCAGGCCGAGCAAAAGAAAACCCGATAAAACGTTCGGGTGCGGAAAAGTTCCATAAGCGCGGATCAGCTGGCCACCGTTCACAACTGTCTTGGCCACTCCGGACATTGTTTGACTGATTACTGGCTCGCCCAGCCACTTCAAACCAAAACTGGCTTGCTTCAAAAACTGCCCGGTCGCCAGCAATGCTTGAAAAACTGATGTTACGGCGATCGCGCCGAAAATTTCTCCAATTTTAATAGCGCTATTTTTTAAAGCCCTGGCTGTGGTAAGGCAGAGCCAGACAAGCAAAAGCAGACGGGCGAAAGAATAAAGCGCGAGCGCCGGTGAAACGGAAAATAAAATAGACGCGGCCGAAAGCAAAATAAAAACTGCAAGAAATTTCAATCGCTGGCCGAATGCCCAGCCAAACCGCGCGGAAAAATAAATTAAAAACAAAATAAGGAAAATATCGCTTAAATAGACAGAGGCACTTTCGGAAATTAGGTGGCGCAATCCCAGCGGAAGAGAAAATATAAAACAGTAAAAAACAATTTTAACGAAGCTCTGCTTCATGCTACTCAAATTCGATTATGATTTCCGCCACATCGCTCGGTTCGGGAGCGAAATGCGTGCGAGATTTTACTGCGCGCAAAGATTCTTTGATGTGATGGGCTAATTTGTTCGCCATTTCGTTTTCCGTGGTGGTAATCACCCAATTCACGCCTTCTTTTTTCACTTCGATCAGCCGGTGCATGGCGTCTCGCTCAAAAGCTCGCTTGGAAAATCCTCGGACAATATCCTCTAAGTCTTTCGCGTGTTTTTCTGGTAGATTTTTTATGGTAATCCGCCCTTCGTATTGCTTGTTTTTAATCATCGCGCAGGCCGGACAGATACTGAAGCTTACCGGCTCATCTTTATTATCTTTATTTTTCACTTCCTCGAGTCCATGAACCCAGCGCTTCTTGAAATAAGCGGCGCCGCAATCGTTGCAAACTACGATTCCTTTGTGGCTCGAAAATTCCTGACCTTCATGACGAGATCGCTGGGGACTCACTTCGTGCTTCCTTCCGAACATCTGCGGCATATTTTTATTTTAGCAGTTCATAAAGCAAAGCGACAGCAAAAATCACCAAAAGAATGATTGTTGGCGCAGTTAAGCTCCGCTTAGTGGCTTTTAGCCACATCACGATTATGAAAATTCCCTCCAGCGCCAGAAAAATTCCGCCAACAAAGCTCACTAGACCAATAAAGCTGTTAAAACCGGCAAAATAGAGTGCGATCGGCCCAAAAACTACAATTAGAAAATTCAGCCAAAACGGCATGCGCAAATCAAGGCCAAGGCTTTTATAAACATCAAAACCGACAGTTATGTAAGAACTTAAAAGCGACAGCACGCCGAAAATTCCTATAGTGATCAAGGTCCAGGCAGGTACCGCGCCGCGCAAGCCAGTTACCGCATCCTGGCTCACCGTCGGCGACAGCATAAGAACACTTAGGACAAAAAGAGCATAGACGACTGCGGCTAGCGCCACACCGGTAAAAATAGATTTTTTTACATTACCTCTGATTTTGACCAATGCCGGAATCGCTTGACGCCCGGATAAAGAAAAAAGCACGGGTGCTAGCGGCAAAAACCACATTCGCCAGTCAACACTAACCAAACCAGCTACTGACAGGGGCCGGACATCATTTAAACTAAAGATAAAAATTATACCGATAATCACCGCCATCCCAGCAGTTATCAGAAATTCAACCCAGGCCATCCGGCGTAAACTTAAAAACATCGCCATCGAACCGATTGCCCAAAAAATAATCATCTTTTCCACGCCCGCTCCGTAAGCGGTAATCAAATTGCCAAAACTTTGCGACAAAACCAGGTAAATCGTCAAAATCAAAATTGTTTCAATTACCGTTATTAGTATGGCAAGCCAATAACCGCCGACGCCAAGATAGGTTTTTGCATAACCGACAAAACGGTGTTCGCCGGAAGTTTTTTGAATAATTTCCGCGTACATCCAATGAATAATGATGTATGCCGCGGTAGCCAGTGCCAAATAAAAAAATCCGGTCACAAGACCGGCAGATTTAAAAATATACGGCAAAGAGAAAATTCCGGCGCCAATAATAGTCCCGGCAAGTAGCCCTACAGAAAGCAAAAAATCCTTAGCGGTCTTCGCTGTCATCATCTTGAGCGGTAAGACTGCCCAACCGCTTGATGAGTTTATGTTCGATAAACCACATAAAAACCAGCACAAAAATGGTTAAGAGAGTGGTGAAAACAGCGATGGCGTAAAACTTATAGGCGACTGCCATGCCAATAGCCGCCGAAACCCAAAGCCCGGCCGCCGTGGTTAATCCTTTGACGCGTGACTGGCTGAAAATAATCGAACCGCCGCCGATGAAACCGATGCCGACGACGATTTGAGAAGCAATTCTGGACGGGTCAAAGCTGGTACCGCGAAACCCCTCAAATGCCGCCAGAGAAATTATGGTAAAAAGAGCGGAACCTAAAGCCACCAGCGCGAAAGTTCTCATACCGGCAGTTTTACGAGCCAGCTCCCGCTCAAGGCCAATCAGCGTCCCAAGCACGGTCGCCAGAGCCAGCTGACCGAAAATTTCCAAAACCTGCGGAGACAAAAAATCCATTATTCTACTAGAAAAACCTCGTCTCCTTCCCGGACTTTATCGTCTACTTTAATGCCAACCTCCTGCCCCTTTTTCGCGCTATCGATTTCCTGGCGATCGTATTGCATAGACTTAATTTTCTGAGAAAAATCGGTGGTGGCACCCTTAAATTTTATTTCCGCGCCGACTTTTACCGGCTTGTTAAACTTTATAATCCCGACCTCCAATCCGCCATAGTAATGAGTAACTACACCAGCCGGCTTTTCCTCTTTGACGACTACCTTCTTTGTCGTTTTTTTAACCATATTTTTATTTTTATAAATTATTTATTATAACCGTTGCCATTCTTAGCTTTGTCCTTCTCAATTAATACTACCACCTTTTCCAAAAGACGTTTAGGGTCGGAGTCAAAAATTACCTTGCCCGGACCGCGGTGAGATTTTTCAATAATTTCCGGAAGTTCGTCTGCCATACCACCGGTGCCAGAGAGCACCCCGATCGGCTTCTGATCCTCAAAAGCTATGGTAAATTCGTTCAAAGTGCCCATGCGGCCGCAGATGGTAATAATGGCATCGGCCGAACGCGTGAGCATCAGGTTGCGGCCGGCATAGTCAAAGCCGGTATAAATGATCAAATCTTGATAGTCGGTTGGTAGGCGATAGCTTTTAATGTGCGATGATTCGGAAGCGGCCGGTGAAAGACCAATCACTAAGCCACCCGCTTCTTTGGCGCCCTTGCAGGCCCAATAAGGAATGCCGGTTGTCGCTCCGGTCACCAGCACCATCCCTGCTTCGGCAATCGCCCGCCCCAACTGCTCGGATTTTTCCAGCGCGTCAATGGCACAATGGCCGGTTTCCGCCGCTCCGGAAATACAGATTTTGTATTTCAGGTGCTGACGTTGAGAAAGAACACTTCGCTTATTTGGCATATACAGATTATATCAAATTTCCACGATTTGCCCTTGTGTCGACACTTCGGTCCGGACAGCCAATTCGTCGCGAATTTTTTGCGCCAGCACCTCAGCGCCGTCTTTTTCTCCATGAATGAGATAAACACCCTTCAGGGATTCCCGGGCGGGGGTAAGCCATTCTAAAAGTTGCGATTGGTCGGCATGGGCCGAGTAACTGCTTGCCCATTTGATACGACAATGCACAGGAATTTCTTCTCCGAACATTTTCACATTTTTGGCGCCATCCAACAACTGGCGGCCGAGCGATCCCCGAACTTGGTAGCCAACAATCAGTAACGTGCTGTTTGGGTCGGAAAGATAGCGCCGTTCATGATGTAAAATCCTGCCCGCGTTGGACATACCGGAACCAGCAATAATGACCTTCGGCGGCGGAACGTCATTGATAGATTTGGATTGCTCGGTAGTCAGCGTCATTTTCAGGCCGGGAAAGTTGAAAATTGACTCGCCATTTTTAATTAATTGCTTAGTTGTCTCATCGAAGTACTGGGTGTATTTTTTGTAAACTTCGGTAAGCTTGATGGCGAGCGGACTGTCGATAAACACCGGGACGCGAGGAATGCGGCCGTGCTCGATGAGATCGTTCATTTCAAACAGCAATTCTTGCGTACGCTCCATCGCGAAAGCCGGGATCATTAGCACGCCGCCTTTTTGAACCGTATCTTCAATCATATCTTCCAGCACCTCTTTTCTCATTTCATCGGGAGCGTGCAAACGATCGCCGTAGGTAGATTCCATCAAACAATAATCAACGCCAGCCGGAAAATCTTCACGTTTGCCGATAATCGGCGCTGGCGAGTTACCCAGATCACCGGAAAAGATAATTTTCTTTCCTTCCGCTTCTACCAAAATAAAACTGGAACCTAGGATGTGGCCGGCGTTGTAAAAAGTGACAGTCAAGCCGGGTAATTTTACTGGTGCGTGATATTCCACGCCTTCCCAATGGGCCATCAATTCTTCCACCTCGCGTACCCCGTAAAGATACGGTTGCTTAAACTTCTCCGCCTCCTGAATCAAGATGTGTTCTGAATCGAGCAGAAGAATCTGGGCAAAGTCACGCGCCGGAAAAGTAGAATAAACTTTCCCGCGGAAACCGTCTTTATAAAGCTTCGGCAAACGACCAACGTGGTCAATGTGGGGATGAGTCACCAGCGCCGCGTTTATTTCTTTGGGATTATACGGAAATGGCTGGAAGTTTTGGCGCTCCACAAAACTGCCGCCCTGGTAAAGTCCGCAATCAATTAGAATTTTTTGCCCGTTTGTTTCCAGTAAAAAATTTGATCCGGTCACCTGCCCCGCCGCGCCGTAGAAAGTAATTTTCATTAATTCTATATTAACATTGCGGCTTGTGTCATTGCGAGCGAAGCGAAGCAATCTTTAAGTTAGGATTGCCGCGCTCGCTGTGTTCGCTCGCAATGACGGAAAAGAAAAGCCCCGCTTCTTTCGAAGCGGGGCGGGATTACAGGGGAACATTAGTGTTACGAAACTGCCTGACGGGAACGCAAGATGGAGAACCGATAGCCGGCGCAGAGCCAGTCGACGAACACCCGGCCGTCGAGCGCAAGCCAGAAGACGTTCGGGACGTACCCGCCCGAGCCGCGCGAACCGGCACAGAGCGTCCGGTTGTTGTGATCGAGATGCTGCTTGTCCTTCCAGTAAAGGAAGAGCCCGAGCAGCAGGCGCTCTGGGAGGGTGATGCAGTTGATTCTCTTCTTCTTGAGATCGTCGGCGGACTTGTTGGCCAGCTCTTCGTCGGCTTCCACCCGATCACGAAGCCAGATGGCGTAGTCCTTGACGGGTTCACGATCGGAGACCACTCTGTCAAGCTCGGCCTCATCGTAGACGCAAACACTCATCTGCTCGCGCATCTTTTCGACGATCTTCTTGGCCGTCATCCCCTCCAACATCACCAGAAGCCGGTTGAAGCTGGGCGGCTGGGCGAGAATGGCAAGGTTGGAGAAGTCCTTCTTGATTCCCCAGACCTCCTGGTAGAACTTCTGCCAGGTCTTGAGGGGGGGCTTGGTATCGGCCGAAACAGCCAGCGTCGGGAACAGTTGCCGCTCGAAATCCTGCTCGTCTTTGATGACTTGCAGGACTTTGGCCACTGACTCCGCGTCGCGCTTGTCGCCGCGGACCAACTCCACGACACTTCCCCAAAGATCGAACAGCCTGGCCTTCTGGTCGGTTTTGGCGACCATAACCACCTGCCTTTCTCTCCGGGTTTAGCGGAGAAAAGAGTTAGAAAAACTGACAAACAGCTGTCAACAATATAACTGATATAATCTTATTTGTCAAGCGAGCGTGGCAGGCGGCAAGTTCCCGTAGGGAATATCTCGGAGCCGATTTTGATCGGTCCGTTCGTTATAATTCTCCTTAACGAACGGAAAATCGGCGAGAGCTAAGTGGCGCGGTTTTCCGCAGGAGAAAACCGACGCCCGGTTCCCGGGGAACTTGCCGCCTGCCACGAAGTGATACTAGGAATCCAGCAATTCTTTTACTACTTCACGTTCGCTCCAGGGAATACGCTTGCCGCCAGCGACGTGAATCCAGTCCTCGCTTCCCTTGCCGGTGATTACCACCACGTCACCTTTAGTGGCGAGTGAAATCGCTTTTTTAATCGCTTCGCGGCGGTCAATTATTTCATAGAGATTGGCGTGCGGGAACTTGGCGTTGGAAATGCCGGATCTTATCTTGGCAATGATCTCGGCCGGATTCTCGTCGTAGGGATCTTCATTGGTAAGAATAATCTCTCGGCAAAACTCGCCGGCAATCCTGCCCATCACCGGACGCTTCCATCTGTCCCGGCCACCCCCAGCCGCGCCGAGCACGCAGACTATTTTTTTCTTTCTGGCAAGCTTCTTGCCGTCAAGCACGGCGCCGTAAATTTTCGCTAAACTGTCGGGAGTATGGGCGTAATCAATCACCACCGCAAACGGCTCTTTCTGTATGTATTCCATCCGGCCGGGCACGCCTTTAAAAGATTTAAAAACTTTTTTAATCATCGGCCAGCCGATTCCAAGCGCTTGCGCCACCGCGTTGGCGGCAGCGGCGTTTTCCAAGTTGAAATTACTAACCAGCCAGTCGCCGATAGACTCCCGCCCGCCATTCAATTCTTTTTCTATAAAGCTTTCGCGACTGAAATAAACAACTTCTCCCGAACCGTTGGCGGCGGCAGCGAAATACTGATGCGACTGGTCGCCTTCGTTTATAAAGAAGGTTTTCTTGGGTTTATGGGAAAACTCCGCCACGTATTCAAAAAAGCTAATCTTGGAGTGACGATAGCTCTCAAATGTCCCGTGCGCTTCAATGTGTTCCGGTCGTAAATTAGTTATCAGCGCCGCGTCCCAATCAATAAATTTGTGGCGATGCTGAAGGATGCCTTGCGAGGTCACTTCCATAATCACATACTCACAACCCGCGCTGACCGCACGGCGCAGAAATCGCTGAAGAAAAAACCTTCCCGGCATAGTCATCCCGGTAGCATTCTTTTGGACTTCTTTATCAATTTTGAAACGGATCGAGGAAACGAGCGCGGTTTTCTTGCTGGCCGCCTCAAGAATCGCGTTGATCAACTCAACAGTAGTAGACTTACCCTTTGTGCCGGTAACACCGATCACAAAAATTTTCCGCGACGGAAACCGATAAAAAACACTTGCTACCCACGCCAACAGAAGGTGATAAATGTTTTTTAATTTATTTATCATCACTTTTTCAGTGCTTCCTTGAGACGCTCTTTGAACCCGGTAATTTTCGGATCGATCTTGGCGGTGGCCGCTTTCGCCTGCTGACGGGTATAGCCCAGACTGATCAATGTTTCTTCAAGCTCCACGTCCGACTCCATCAGATTCAAAGATTGCGCGGATTGCGCCGCGGTACCAACGTCAAGCTTGCCTCGAAGATCCACCATAATACGCTCGGCCGTTTTCTTGCCGATACCAGAGGCTTTGGTAAGTAGTTCGGCTTTTCCTCCGTTGATCGCCGCGGCTAGTTGATCGATCGGCGCCACGCTCATTACCGACATCGCCGTTTTTGGACCAATCCCACTCACGGTATTCAACTTTTCAAAAAGATAAAGCTCCGTTTCGTTTAAAAAACCAAAAAGCTCGAATGGCTGGTTTTCTCTATTGTATAGCGAGCAGTAAACTTTTATATTGGATCCATTTTGTGGTAAACTTTGGGCGCTTCTCGCGGAAAGAAAGACCTTAAAACCAATCCCGCCCGCCTCAAGAATGACGAAGTTTTCTTTCCTGCCAACTAGTTTGCCCGAGAGGCTATAAATCATCTTCTTATAATAAGTATACTATGAGCTTTAAACTTATATCTAACTTCAGCCCTAAAGGCGACCAGCCGCAAGCAATTGAAAAACTGGTGAATGGAATCGGGGCCGGCCATAAAGACCAGGCGCTTTTGGGCGTCACCGGATCCGGCAAAACTTTTACCATGGCTTCAGTAATCGAGAAAGTCGGTCTGCCGACTCTGGTAATCTCGCCCAACAAAATTCTCGCCGCTCAGCTCTATCAGGAATTTAAACAATTTTTCCCAAATAACGCCGTCCACTATTTTGTCTCCTATTACGACTACTACCAGCCGGAAGCGTATATCCCGCAAACCAGAACCTACATCCAAAAAGACGCGCAGATTAACGCGGAGATCGACAAGCTGCGACACGCGGCGATCCAGAGCGTCATCAGCCGCAAAGACACATTGGTAGTGGCTTCGGTTTCCTGCATTTACGGAATCGGCGACCCTAATGAATACCAGCGGGCACGGCTTGATTTGAAAACTGGCCAGCCGGCTTCCGCTAAGGACCTGGAGCGCTCTTTGGCTTTTCTCCAATACGAACGAGTAAGCCGAAAGCCAATGCTCGGCCAATACCAGCTTTTGAAAACCGCGCTGGAAATCCATCTGGTCACCGATGAAATTATTCACGTGGAATTCTCCGGAAAAAAGATCAAATTTATCAAAAACTTTAATCCGAAGACCAAAGAGGCGGAAGATTTGGATTCGCTGCGCGTCTTTCCCGCAAAATTCTGGGTAACGCCGAAGGATAAGTTGAAACTGGCACTGAAAAACATCAGAGCCGAGCTGGATGAGCGCGTGGAACAATTGCAGTCCGCCAACAAATTCGAAGAAGCGGACCGGCTGGAAAGAAAAACGCGGTTTGACCTGGAGATGCTTTCCAAGAAAGGCTATGTGAACGGCATTGAAAACTATTCCCGCCATTTGAGCTTTCGCGAACCGGGCGAGCCGCCAATGACACTGCTGGATTATTTTCCGAAACCTTTTTTGCTCTTTCTTGATGAATCGCATATCGCCGTCCCGCAAATTCAGGCGATGGAACGGGGCGATCGTCAGCGAAAAACAACGCTGGTTGATTATGGCTGGCGTCTGCCTTCAGCTTTGGATAACCGCCCCCTGCGTTTTGAAGAATTTCTTTCGCGCGTCGGGCAAAAAATTTATGTTTCCGCGACGCCCGGTCCTTACGAAATGGCTAATTCCCAGCAGATCGCCGAACAGCTGGTGCGCCCAACCGGAATTTTGGATCCGCAAATTCAGATCCAGCCGGCCAAAGAGCAAGTTAAGCATTTGCTAGAGGAGATCCGAAAGCGCATTGCGAGAAACGAGCGCGTACTGGCGCTCACCCTCACCAAGCGATCCGCGGAAGATCTGACGGAATATCTTTTGGAAAACAAAATCAAAGCTAAATACCTGCACTCGGAAATTAAAACCCTGCAACGGCCGGAAATCTTATCGGCGCTCCGCAGGGGCGATATTGACGTGGTGGTCGGTATTAATCTTTTGCGCGAAGGCTTGGATTTGCCGGAAGTGAGCCTAGTGGCGATTCTGGATGCCGATCGGGAGGGATTTTTGCGTAATTACCGCGGCCTTATTCAAATGGCCGGGCGCGCCGCCCGCTCGATTAATGGCGAAGTTATTTTATACGCTGACCTCATTACCGATTCTATTAAGAAAACTATTTCGGAAACTTTGCGCCGCCGCAAAATCCAAGAAAAATTCAACAAAAAAATCGGCGTTGTGCCGACCGCTCACAACAAACCGATTCATGACGGCAAGTTGGTGCACACTTCTAACCTCGTATAACAATTATTAAGCGATCGCTTAATAATTGTTATGGATAAAAAAAACTCCCCAGCATTCCGCGTAGGGAGTCTTCCGACCACGGCGGTGACCCGCCGATTTTTCTAGGCCTTGAGGGCCTCGTTTGCCATCCGGGCGATACGCGAATCGCCGCACCTGCCGTTCACGCCATATTCGGCGAGCTCCCGGAGGTGTAGCGTCGCGCCCCGCTTCTGCGCCCACTCCTTGGCCGCCTTCGGCCCGTTGGACTTGAGCACGTTCGCGAGCTTCTTCAACATCCGACGATTGGTCGCCCCCTCGCCGAAAAATTTCGTGCCGGGGTTCCGCCGACCTCCTTTTCCCTTCTGCTGGTTCTGCTGCTGCTTCTGTTTGTCTCTCCTGGACGCGCCCATAAGCCGCTCTCCTTTCCCGCCATAGGCGGATAAACCTAGAGATCCTTAAACGTACTTGGACATTGTAATCATAAACATATTTTTTGTCAAGTGGCCGTTATTCGCGGTATAATCAAACAATGCAAAATCTCGCTTCCAAAAAAGACTATCTGCTTGTTTCAATCATCGGCCTGATTTTCGCGGCATTCGCCGTACCCATTCTCGAAAACATCCATCCGGATTTTTGGCGGTTGAGCTTTGTCAATCTGGTCGCTTTAATGATCGGGGTTCCGCTGTTTGCAAACTTCTCTATTTGGATTGCCGGCCTGATTGGCGCAAAGCATCCATCGATCTTCCAATTCGCCAAATATGCCGCTACCGGAGCGATGAATTCCTTTACCGATATCGGTATTTTCAACTTGTTGAGTCTGGTTTTTCAGGTATTTGCCGGCGGCTTGCTGGTAGTTTTTAACGTAATCTCTTTTTTGGTGGCAGTGACCAACTCTTACTTTTGGAACAATCTTTGGGCTTTCAAAAAAAATGGCTCGCAGCTGGGAATTTCGCAATACTTCCGGTTTCTTGCAACAACTATCGGGGGAGTAGCGGTCGGTAGCGCGATTGTCTATTTTATAACCACTATAATCGGCGCGCCCAGTGGAATTTCGCCACAACTCTGGGAAAATATAGCTAAACTGGCAGCCGTCCCGACCACCGTCTTATTGAACTATTTCGGCTACAAGCTTTTTGTTTTTAAGTAGGCAAAAATTCGTCGGCCAGACTGCTTTCCGGAACCAGCGTGGCCAATTTCCGGCGAATAGGCCCGCCTTAGCTCTCGGCGATTTGCCGTTCGAGATAACGAACGGACCAAGCCAAATCGCCTCCGAGATATTCCGGAGAAGCAATCTGTCCGCCTCTTTTAGAAGATATGCCTACTTGTTTATTTTATTTTTTTGGTTTAGTATTGCCAGATATGCCAATTACCCGATCAGCTAAAAAAGCGCTCCGCCAAAACATCCGGCATCGCGCTAAAAATGTTTCCCAAAAAAAATCCTTAAAAGAGGCCCTGAAAACCTACAAAAAATCTCCCACCGCCGAAGCTTTATCGAAAGTTTTCCAATCTTTGGACAAATCCGCTAAGACCGGCATTATAAAGAAAAACACCGCTTCGCGCCTAAAGTCCCGCCTATCGCGACTTCTCGCGAAAAGATAACCTATAACGCTAGGCTTAGTAGCGCTTCTTCGTATTCCAGTTTGCCGGACTTAATGGCCACGTCAGCGTCGGCCATTTTTGTTTTCAGATCGGAATCGGCGCGGCTCGCGAGAAAATTAAAGATCATCGCCGGTTCGTTATTCATCAACAATCTTTCCAGCGCCGGCAATTTATAGGAAGCCGGGCCATCGCTTTGAAGCGCGTTGGCAAGCGCGAAGAAATTTTGCTCTCCAATAAACGGCTCCGGCGAGCCGCCGAGTGCCAACTTATCTAATTCCGTTATTAAGCCCCAAGTGTCACCTCCGTAAGTTTTGAGCAGTGTGTCCAACGCCGCCGGCAACAGCTGCAAACTTCTTTTCGCGGCCTCAGAACGGATAAGAGCGGCCAGCGCCGCGGGTTTGGGGTTTTCAAATTCGTGGCGGATCACTTCTTTTTCTCCGAATATTTTATAAGTTTTCGGTAACTCCTTATCTACAGAAACAATCAGAGTAAGGTTTTTGGAATCTAGCGACAATCGCAGTATACCGTCAATGTCTTTCGGTTCCGCTTCCGCGATATTATTCAACACGCCAAATTTAAAATTATCGAAAAGTGATTGCGCCGTGGCGAAATCCTTAAGCTTATGGATGCCGTTGGTTTCGGTTAAATCGAAATGTTCAATCGTCAGCGCCGAATGCTTCTCCTTAAATTTTTCGGCGTACCAATGGAGCTTTTCCTGCCGTTGGTACGCATCCGGCCCGTAGAGGTAGATGATCATTCTTTTATTATAACTGTTGGCACTTAGGACAAAAATGCGCCGACCTCCCTCCCATTTTAACGCGCTTAATCTTTGTGCCGTCGCGCGGACAGGGCTCCCCCTCTCTCTGATAAACCAATCGGTAATCAGTATAGCCCCCTTCCAATCCTCCGGTGTCGCGGAAGTCGCTGGTGGAAGTGCCGCGCATTTTCACAGCCCTGATTAGCACTTTCCGCATCGATTTGTATAAACTCTTCAATTCATTAACTGTTAAACTGTTCGCCCGTCGAAACGGATGGATTTTTGCTGTCCATAAAATATCGTCGGAATAGATGTTGCCAATACCGGCGATTACTTCCGGATCCATCAAAACCTGTTTGATTTTTCGCTGTTCGCTCCTCATTAAACTCATCAACTCATCAACTGTGAAACTCTGATCCAAGGGTTCCGGCCCGAGATTTATTAACTCCGGCAGATTCTCTATTTCTTTAGTTGAGCCGAGGATGGCTTTCGCGAATTTCCGTAAATCGGAAAGCGCGAGCATCTTGCCGTTATCCAAATAAAAAATCAGGTGGATGTATTTATTGTAGGGATCTTCGACGACGGGTTTTGGTTCTATAGGAATTACTTTTTTACCGTCAATTCTCCACTTCCCAACCAGCATATGGCCGGTCATTTTCTGGTGAATTAACAAAAGCAAATCGCCGGTTAGATAAATGAGAATGTTCTTCGCGCGGCGGCGGGCTCGCAAAATTTTTTTGCCTTTTAGTGCTTTCTTGAAAGCTTCAACGTGCTTGTGCGCGATTTTGTACCGGCTCTGGTCATAAGGATCCTTGATCATCTTCGGCCAATCAAACCAAACGCCGGTAATTTTTCGTCCGACAACTTTGCGGTTGAGATCGTCAACGACTGTCTGTACCTCTGGAAGTTCCGGCATTGCTCTACTTGACTGTCGGAAGCGTAAAGTAAAAAGTAGTGCCTTTATTTAACGCGGATTCTACCCAAATTTTGCCTCCCAGTTTTTCCACGATTTCTTTTACTATATATAATCCGAAGCCGGTGCCCTTCACTTTAGATTGCTTGGCGTTGTCGGCACGGAAAAACTTTTTGAAAAGATTATTGACCGCTTCCGGCGGAATGCCAATACCGGTGTCTTTGACGCTCACTCGCACCTCCTCTTTACCTTCGGTCTTTTCCACTTTGACCGTCACGCTTCCACCGGCCCGGTTATACTTAATCGCGTTGTCCATCAGATTGGTGGCCACCAAACCGAGCTTCAATGGATCGGCGTTCACGTTGATTTCAATTTCCTCCGGATGATCGAAGAGCAACTCTACTCCATAAGCCTTGGCCACCGGCAAAGAGTCATTGATGGTGATTTCGAGGTAGGTAACCAGATTAACTTTTTCAAAGTGGTAGTCAAAACCGCCGGACTCCAATTGCGCCAAGTTCAGGACATCATCCACCATCTGCGACATATGCTCGGTGGTCTGGAGGCCGGTCTTCACCATACCCTGATCGTCGCCGCCAATTTTGGAATTTTGAAGCGATTCAAAAACCCACTTCACCGCGGTCAGTGGCGCGCGGAATTGGTGGACAAAGGTCGCCACCTCTTGGACGTCGAAACCGGCTGCGTGTTCCGGTTTAAAAAGTTTTTTTAGAAATTTAAACATCTTCCCAGGTTTTTCCCGCCGCGCTGTCCACCTTAAGCGGAACAGAAAGTTTATAAGCGCTTTCCATTTCTTTCTTTATCAACGGCATCGCTTCCTTTAGAATATCATCATCAATTTCGAACAACAATTCGTCGTGGATCGTCAGCAGCATCCTCGCCCTCTTTTCCCACCAACCTTTTTTCTTCAATAGATCGGCGACCCAAATCATGGCGAGTTTGATAATATCGGCGGCGAGGCCCTGAATCGGCATATTGATGGCGATTCGCTCGGCTTCGGCGGCAAAGCGGCGGTTCGGCCAGTTGATATTGGGCAGCCAGCGCCGGCGGCCGTTCAAATTCTCCACATAACCGAAGGCGCGCGCTTTTTCAATGGTTTCCTGCTGCCACTTTTTCACCGCCGCGAAATCGGCAAAGTATTCTTGGATAAATTTTTTCGCCTCACCTAGTGATATGCCGCTGGTTTTGGAAAACGCCTGCGGTCCCATCCCGTAACTTATGCCGAAGTTGAGTGTTTTCGCCGCCGAGCGCATTTCGGGCGTCACTTTTTCCAACGGCACTTTGTAAACCTTGGATGCGGTGAGTTTGTGGATGTCGAGATCGTTGTTAAACGCTTTGATCATAATGGAATCTTTGCTGACGGTCGCGAGCACGCGCAATTCTATTTGCGAGTAATCAAAGGAGGCGAGGTTGTATCCCTTATCCGCCACAAACGCCCTCCGCACTTTTTTGCCAAGCTCACCCATGATCGGAATATTTTGCATATTCGGATTTTGGGAGCTCAAACGGCCGGTAGCCGTGCCGGTCTGGATAAAAGAAGTGTGGACTCGGCTTTTTTTGTCGGCCAGCTCGCGGAGCGGCTCTATATAAGTTGATTTTATTTTGAAAATTTCCCGATATCGCAAGATCGGTTCAATAATCGGGTGGTGGCTCTTCAGCAGCTCCAGCGTTTCAATATCGGTGGATCGGAGGCCGGTCTTGGTAGAGCGGATCCCTTCGCTGGAGATTTTTAACCGATCGAATAAAACTTCGGAGAGCTGTTTGGGAGAGTTGAGATTGAATTCGCCGCCGGCCTGTTTGTATATTTTCTTGACGAGCTCGCCTATCTCTTTTTCCATCTCTCTGGAAAGTTTGGTGAGATAATCCAAGTCCACCTTGATGCCAGTTTCGTGCATAGAATCCAAAATCTCCACCAGTGGCAGTTCAATATCTTTATAAACTTTAGAAACCCCGCTCGCCACCAGTTTTTCCTCAAGAGCCGCAAGATCGTGCGGGAGGGTCTGCTTTTTATCCGGATCAATCAGCCACTGGGCCAGCTCTATTTTCTTTTCATTAGAAATCATAAATCCAGTATATCAGCATTTTTGCACAATCACGTTTATTAAATTAAAAGACCCCTTCGCGCTTACGCGAAGGGGTCGAAGATCCAGTGGTCCAGCAGTCTAGGACTCGCGAACCGCCAGGAACCGGTAGTAGTCGTGCCAGTCGTCGTCACCCCAAGACAAGCTGAGGCGCCGCCAGTCGGAACCGCCCCACAGACATGGGACGCGCCGACCGCCATCGAAGCTGCGCCAGACAGAACAGAGAGCGACGATGGTAAACTCTCTCTGCTTCTCGGGATACTTTTCCCCGAAAGCGAGAAGTTCCGGTAAGGTGGCGGGGCGCAGACCTTGCTTCTTGAGCTCGGCCAGCACTTTGTCGCTCGTCATCACTTTGTTGAAGTGGATGAGCTCCAGCTTGATCTCCGCCTTGGTGGGGAGACCGACCGGTGGCTTCGGGATCGGGAAGTGCTTCTCGGTGATGTCGTCGTTCACCCAGGTGTACTGGCCGGCGGTGATCATGTCTTCCAGAGATCGGGAGTAGTCGACGATTGCCGAGAAGAGGTTGTCGACAAACTGCTTGGTGCCGACGATCAGGTCGGCGATCTTCTTTGCCAGTTCGGCATCCTTCCGCAGATTGACGAAATGCTCCCGGCTCACCCCATGACGATCCAGCACTTCCAGCGTCGCCGTAATTTCGGAGTACGGCGTCTCCTTGATCAGATTCCCCATCTGGGTCATCCTCCACAATTTCGGCTCGCCCAAATCTAGCGACAGGCTAGACCCCGGCTCGCCAATTCAACGTACGTGCCTACATTATAGCAAATAAAACCTATTTGTCAACCCCGCCGTAATAGTTCAATAGCTTCTGACTACTCCTCATAAATTCAAGCCGCTCTGTCCACCGCTATGACACGTCATAGCACCTTGTTATTCTCTGCTCAGGTTGCTATTCTTTTTGCGCTTTTCTGCTTCTTTGTTTATTATTGGTCTATTGTTGCATTTCTTGCGCTATGACATGTCATAGCGCAAGAATATAATCTATCACAATGAATAGCCCTAATAGAAAAAGCAAAAAGGAGTGGGAAGTCTTAATTTGGGAAAATTTCGTATCCGGTCTGTCCGAAAAATCTAAAGAGGAAATTAAGAGTATATTGGGCAGCTATTTGAGTAGACAAGAAAAGAAAAATGTGGTGTATCGACTGTCGGCAATTGACCTGCTTAAGGAGGGTAAAAGTTATCGAGAGATTGGCCAGATTCTTTGGTTATCGCCACAAACCATCAGCGCCATAAAGAAAAGTTCCGTAGGCAAGATGAATGATTATAAAAGCTATCGATCAGCGACACGTCAAAAAAAGGTTTGGAGTGGCCTGCCTCAGCCCCAAAAACCAGAAAAACAATACCGGCGCCGAGGCATCGGCATAATGGATGCTTGGGATCTTCGCGAATACCGATCCAAAGTCAAGCCTAAGTTCAAAAGATAGATGAGCTCGGTGCTATGACATGTCATAGCACCGAAAGTTGTTGATTTTTTAACTCCCCCCTACTTATCCAACCGCTCTATCAGCGTCCGGAAGCCGAGTTTTTGGAAAAATTCTTTGAGCGTCGGTTTATTGAGCGGCGCCATTTTGATTTCGGATAAATCTTTTACCGGCACGGGAGCGTCACGGCGGATAGTGGCAAGGCGCTTGGAAAAAAGCGCCTGCTCCTTTTTGCCTTCCAGTTTTTGCACGGCGGATTTATTGCCAATGATTACTAGATTGTCAAAAACCTCTTCCAACGTTCCGAATTCTTTGAGCAAGGTTGCGGCGGTTTTCGGGCCAATGCCTTTTACGCCTGGGATGTTGTCGGAAACGTCACCGACCAAACCTTTATAATCCGGCAGCTGCTTGGGCTTCAAGGCAAAACGTTCTTCTACCGCCTTCTCGTCATAGATTTTCGTTTCGGTAATGCCGGTGCGAATCATCTCGCCAACGACTTTCTCACCCTCCACCAGCTGGAGCACGTCCAAATCGCCGGAGAGAATGACGATCTTCAAATTCGGGGCGGCTTTGAATTTTTCCACCAGTGTGCCGATAATGTCGTCCGCTTCAAATTTGGGAATTTCAAAAGATTTTATTCCAAATTTGGCAAAGACGTCGTGCGCGGCAATGATCTGGGAAATGATCTCATTGGGCGCCGGCGGCCGGTGGGCTTTGTATTCTTTATATTCTTCTTCGCGGAAAGTTGTTTCCGGCCGGTCAAAAGCCGCCGCGATATATTCGGGATTCTGCTCTTTCAAAATCTTCATAAGCACGCCGGAAATGCCGTAGAGCGCGTTGGTGGGCGTGCCATCCGGCGCGGTAAACGGCGGCAGAGCGTGGAAAAAACGGTGGATCAGCGCGTTAGCGTCGATAAGCAATAGTACGCTCGGTTTCTTTTCGGCCATGCCTCAATTCTATCCAAATAGTGTCTTTGGGCAAAATACGCCGAATTTTGTCGGCCCATTCGATGAGAACTATATTTTCTGGATTGCCAAGAATTTTTTTGAAACCGAGCGACGCCAGCTCTTTGGCGTCATGAATACGGTAAACATCAACGTGAAAAAATTCCCCAAAGCCGCCCTTTCCCAGCGGATAATTTCTGAAAATCAAAAACGTCGGGCTGACCATTCGGTGCTGGATGCCGAGCGCCTTCGCGAAACCTTGGGTGAAGGTGGTTTTGCCGACGCCGAGTTCGCCCACCAGCGCCACTGCCCGTGCGTGCTTTTTATGCGGCCGAGATTGGATGATTTGTTTCGCAATCTTGGCAGCAATTTTTTTAGTCTGTATTGCGCTTTTTGTAACTATTCGCATTATTTTTAAACAATTTGCATTATTCGCGATTACTGCGTTATTATTATGCGGGACTTTGGTAATTTCATAAAGGAGGTGGCTGTGAGCGAAAATACTGGCCTTATTGCCGTGCTCGGATACTGTATGCTTATCGGAATTGCTGGCTGGTTGTTATTCATATTGCTTGAAAGGAAAAAGGGGGATCAGCCGGCGGCTGATGGCTCAAAATGCTGGATTGCCGATGAAGTCATGGATTACAAGAGAAAATGGATGTATGAATTTGAAAGAGAGGTAATGGAAACTGCGGGAGAGCTGGCTGAAAAAACCGAAGACAAGCTAGTCACCAAAGAGATTTACGAGCAAGCACTCCTCAAAGTGATTTTCCTCCGATACGCAAAGCAAAGCCGAATCTAACATCCCCTTATCGGGGATTTTTATTGCTAAATCAGTTTCGCACCGGGATCAGGAATGCCGAGATGCTCGTAAGCCGCTTCGGTAGCGACGCGGCCGGCGGGAGTACGGGCGAGAAGGCCGATGCTCATCAGGTAGGGCTCATAAATATCCTCAATATTGCCGCGATCGTCGTTGAGCGCGGCCGCCAGTGTCGCCGCGCCCACCGGCCCGCCATGAAACTTTTTGATAATCACCTCGAGAAGCCGCCGATCATGCGGTTCAAGGCCCAATTTGTCCACTTCCAGCATCTCCAAGGTTTTCTTGGCCACTTCTTCATCAATAACCGCCGCGGAATTAACCTCGGCGTAGTCGCGAACGCGCCGCAAAATTCGGTTGGCTACCCGTGGGGTAAAACGCGCCGCGCCGGCGATTACCCTAATAGCGTCCTGGGAAATTTTTAAATTCAAAACTTTTGCCGAACGCTTAATAATCGCTTCAATGTCGGAGTTTTCGTAATAGTCCAGCTTGAAAGAAGCGCCAAAGCGGGAACGAAGCGGACCGGAAAGAAGATTCGCGCGCGTGGTGGCGGCGATTAAGGTAAAGGCCGGCAGATCAATTGTCAGCATCCGCGCCGCCGGCCCCTTGCCGACCATCAGATGCAGTTTTCGCGACTCCATCGCCGGATATAACACTTCCTCAATCGTCTTATTCAGCCGGTGCGCCTCATCAATAAAAAGCACATCACTCCTCTCGAGATTGGTCAGCACCGCCGCAAGATCTCCCATCTTCTCTAGCGCCGGCCCGGAAGTGGTTTTTATGTTTGCCCCCATTTCTTTAGCCACCAAATGCGCGAGAGTTGTTTTGCCAAGACCCGCCTGGCCATAAAAAAGGAGGTGATCGCAGGCCTCTTGACGCTTCTTGGCTGCTTCTAAGATAATATGTAGGTTCTTTTTTACCTTATCCTGACCAATGTATTCGTCCCAATGCGAAGGCCGCAATAGCGAGTCTACTGTTTGGTCTTCCGGAGGTAATTTAGGCTTATCTTCCATGGATTTGACAAAAAATATTATTTATGCTAAGGTGTGCGTGTTAAGTACATTGATCAGTGGGCGGGAATTTCTTTTAGATATTTCGGATGATCTGGCTTCGGCTGGATCGCTCCTCGGAGAAATTCTAACCTTTTTTAAATTTATTTAAAAAAGTCTTCATAAACTTCCAGAATTTATTCTGGATTTGCCCACTGATCAATGGACTGAACTGGCGCCGCCTTTAGGCGGCGTTACCATTTTAAAGGACCTGTCACTTCTTCCACTTCGTCGAACGTGGTAATGCCAGAAATGGTTTTCAAAACTCCGTCCTGCTGCATCGTCACCATCCCCTTCTTAAAAGCCTGTTTCAAAATCACCGACTCGCCTACTTCTGGCGAGATCAGGGCTTCCATTTCGTCGTCTACTTCCAGTAACTCAAATATCGCGATTCGACCTTTATATCCCAAACCCACGCACTTGGCGCAGCCTTTGGGTTTGAATAATTGCACATTTTCGTAATCTTTCCGGTCTACCCGCTTGGGCAAACTGGTTAGGAATTTTTTAATCTTGTTCTGTAATTCGGGCGCCGGTTTTTCGACAACCTTGCAGTGCTCACACAGCTTGCGCACCAATCGCTGGGCGATGATCAGATTCAAGGCCGGACCGATGCTCGCCGCTTTCACGCCCAAATCCAGCAAACGCGGAATCGCGCCGGAGGCAGAATTGGCGTGCACGGTGGAAAACACCAGATGGCCAGTCAACGCCGCTTGAATAGCGATATCGGCAGTTTCTTTGTCGCGCACTTCACCAACAAGAATCACATCCGGGTCTTGGCGCATAATCGAACGGAGCCCGCCGGCAAAATCATAACCGGCCTCGGCGTCCACCTGCGTCTGCTCCAGTCCTTCAATATGATATTCAATCGGGTCTTCAATAGTAATTATTTTTATCTCCGTCGAAAGTTTGCTAAGCAAAAAAGCGTAGAGAGTGGTGGTCTTACCGGAACCGGTCGGGCCGGTATTCAATGCCATACCGTTGGGCTGATTCAGTTGATTTTTAATAATTTCTAGATCGTCTTGGCGGAGGCCAAGTTGCGGCAAGGTAATCCGAATCGCCGCCGGATCGAGCACGCGCATTACGATAGTCTCACCAAATTCCGATGGAATAGTAGAGACGCGGAGCTCAATGTCTTTGTTATCGAGACGAATGGTGAAACGCCCATCTTGCGGCGCATCCTGAACATTGAGTTTGAGGTTGGAAAGAAGCTTGGTACGCGAAACAATTGATTTATAAATGTCGTTGGGCAGATTGGTTAACACGTCATGAAGAGCGCCATCAATGCGGTAGCGGAGGCGAGTGCCTTTTTCTTCCGCCTCAAAATGGATGTCGGAAGCTCGGTTATTCAGCGCGCCCGCGAGTACCACTTCCAGAATCTGGCCGGTTGGCGATTTTTTGAAATCGAAGCTGAGGATTTCTTTTTTAACTTTTTCAAGATTGATAAGTTTTTGGAAAAGCTCCGTCAGTCGTTTTTCTTCAATGGAAACTTTCCCAGTAATTTCTTCCGACGGCGGTGGCAGGTATTTATAAAAACTCCAGACGTGATTTAAGGACCCGGCGGAAGCCGCGAACAACTTTACGTTTAGGCCCTGCTCGGTAAGTTTTTTAACCAGAGTTTGTATCTTGGCGTTGGCCGGATCAGCCGCGGCCAGGGCAAGATTTTTGTCCTTTAATTGAAAAGGCGCAGCCAATAGACGGCGCGCCTCTTCTTCACCAACCAACTTCAAAGCATCGACTTGGACAGGTGCGGTCGTTAAGTTCAAATAGCTTAACCCCGCTTTTTCCGCTTTTCTTTGAGCCTCTTTTTCTTCCGCTTCGCGGTGAATCTTTATTAACTGATCTTCTAATTTGGTTTGTGTTTGGATCACTGCTTTCAGGGTAGCCCAGGCCGCCTATTAAAGCAAGTGTAAAACTGGACGCTATTGACATATAAGATTAAATGTGCTATATTTTCGGAGTAGTTTTACAACTGAACAACCTCTTTTTTGAAGGAGACGGCTATGCTGACAATCAAGGGGTACAAGGAAGCGAGTGGCAACTGCGACTTCGGCCTGCGCGATGTCCTGGCGATTTTCGGAATTCTGGCGCTGATGGCGTTTCTGGTAGTCATGACCACCGGCTGTGGGCTGATGAGCGTCGGGGTCAGCGGCAACTTCTCCGGGTCGAGCGGCTTCGGCACGGCGGACGCGACCATCGAGGTCCTCAACTCGACGGAATACGTATTGACGATCACGCTCAATGGCCGCCCGCAGACCTTCGAGTTCACCGACGGCCGGGTCAGCGACCAACTGCCGCCGGGTGGCAGTACTACCTTTTACGCGAGCAACTGGTTCGGACGGTCCGGGCAGTTCATGCTGATGGTGAAGGCCTGGAACGGTTCGGAGTTCGTCGATGGAGACAGCTACACCTTCTACATCGACGGCTACTACCGCCAGGCAATTCCGCTCAAGGTGGAGAACGCGGCGAACGGAGTCCGAATCGTTAACGCAGGAGGCTGGGGATCGGTTTTCCGGTAGTAAGCGCATTTCGCGCGAATTCCCTCACTCTGTCAGAGTGAGGGAATTTTATTTTCTAGATTCTAGATTCTAGATTCTGTATACTGGTGGCATGAGTGGCCACAACAAGTACAGCCAGATAAAAGACCGCAAGGGCGCGCAAGACGCGAAGAAAAGCGCTGTCTATACAAAAATGCTGGCGTTAGTTGCCGTCGCCGCTAAACAGAACCCGAACCCGGACAATAATCCCCGGCTCCGTGCGGCGATTGAAAGAGCCAAAGAAGCCAAGGTGCCGCTGGAAAATATAGAACGCGCCGTCAATAAAGCGGCCGAAGCAAAAAATCTGGAAGATGTTTTGATCGAGGCTTACGGACCAGAAGGAGTGGGCATGCTTGTCGAGGGTATAACAGATAACAGCAACCGAACAATCTCCGAAATTCGCCATCTGCTTGATGAAAATGGCGCGAAAATGGCCAATCAAGGAAGTGTCCAATGGTCTTTTGAAAAAGTAAATAATAATTGGCAGATGAAGTTTGCTCAGCCGGTTTCAGAAAGCGGTAAAAAACAGCTTCAGGGGTTGATTGAAAAAATTGAAGAACACAATGATGTTCAACGAGTCATCACTAATGCCCAATAAATGAAAATTCTCGGCATTGATCCCGGCACTTCTAGAATCGGTTTCGGTTTAATTGAAACTGATGGCCTGCCCGGCCAGGACCTGATCGGCCAGGGCGGCTTGCGCTTGATTAGCTATGGTACGATCGAGGCTAAAGAAAAAACCTTGCTGGGAAAAATCGGAGGCGCTACGGCTCAATTTAAAAAACTGATCGCCGAACTGAAACCGGACTACGCGGCGATTGAAAAAATCTTTTTTGCTAAAAACCAAAAAACGGCAATGGCCGTCGCCCAAGCCCGAGGCGCGCTCCTGTCTATTTTGCTGGAAAAAGAAATCCCCTTAATGGAATTCAGCCCGACGGAGGTAAAAAGCCAGGTAGCCGGCTATGGACTTGCCGATAAAAAGGGGGTTGCTAAAATAGTAAAAATGATACTAAAGCTGGAAGAGTTGCCTGGTTACGATGACGCAAGCGATGCTTTGGCCATTGCCATCGCCGCTGCTAATCAACGGAGGCTGTTGACAAGAAAAATTGTCTAGCTATAATCCCCTCTATTGCCTATTGGAATAATTAAAAAAATCTCAAAAGGTCGTAAATTATACTTTTATGATTATGGACGACGATAATAAAGAGCTAGAAGAAGAGATGGAAGAAGGAGAAGGCGAAGAAAGCCTGGAAGAGCTCGCCGAAGAGGAGGAAGAAGAGGCGAGTGAGGAAACTAATTACTAGCGGCTTTCAAATCTTTCCAAAGCCCCCTCTAATCTATATTGGAGGGGGCTTTGGTTGTATAATGTGGTAGTATTCAGCACCGTTATGAAACAATTAAAAAAGTGGCTGAAATTGAAATATATCGCCCTGGGCGCGCTCTCTCTGTTTCTCATAGGCATTTTTTATTTATTTTTACTGATCAAGGATCTTCCCAGCGGGGATTTCTTAACCAGCCGCCAGGTTTTGGAGTCCACAAAAATATACGACCGCACTGGCCAGGTTTTGCTTTATGAAATTCATGGCGAAGAAAAGCGCACCGTAATCCTATTTGACCAAATCCCCGACACCGTTAAAAAGGCGACAATTTCCATTGAGGATGAAAATTTTTATAATCATGGAGCAGTCGATTGGAAAGGAATAATCCGAGCTTTAGCAGTAAATCTTCTGCATGGAAGTATCACCCAGGGCGGCTCTACTATTACTCAACAACTGGCCAAAAAGGCCTTCCTGACCGACGACCGCACGATTACCAGAAAAATAAAAGAATTGGCTTTGGCAATAAAATTGGAAAAGCAATTCACTAAAGATGAAATTTTAAATCTTTATCTGAATCAAATACCTTATGGTTCTAATGCCTATGGAATCCAGGCGGCTGCCCAGACCTACTTCGACAGAGACGCTAAGAATCTAAGCCTGGCAGAGTCAGCCCTGCTCGCCAGCCTGCCGCGAGCGCCTAGCTATTATTCTCCGTGGGGATTGCACGTAAAAGAACTGATGGCGCGAAAAAACCGTACTCTGGATAAAATGTCCGAGTTAGGCTTTATAGATGAAAAACAAAAGATCGCCGCCCAAAATCAAAAAATAGAGTTTGCCCCCCATTTCACTTCCATTAAGGCGCCACATTTCGCTTTAACGATTCAGGATTACCTTAATAACAAATACGGCGAAGATTTTGTGCGTACCGCCGGATTGAAGGTACTCACCACTCTGGATTGGAATCTACAGCAGTCCGCGGAAAAGGCGGTGTCAGAGGGGGCCGAGCGCAATAAAAATCTCTATGATGGACACAACGCGGCGCTAGTCGCCCAGGACGCGAACACTGGCCAAATTTTGGCGCTGGTTGGTTCAAAAGATTACTTCGGCACTGCCGAACCGGAAAACTGTAAAGTTGGTGAGAGTTGTAAGTTTGAAGGAAACTTCAATGTGGCCACCCAGGGGCTGCGCCAGCCTGGTTCGGCAATTAAGCCATTCGCCTATGTGACTGCTTTTAAAAAAGAGTTTACTCCGGACACGATCGTGTTTGACGTTCCCACTGAATTCGCCGCGGACAACCCAGATTGCCCGTTGACGGTTGACTTCACTAAGGACGACGATCCAAATAACAAACCAGCGGACAAGGGCTGCTTCCATCCGAAAAACTTTGATGAAAAATTCCGCGGACCGATATCTTTGAAGAACGCATTAGCTCAATCGGTAAACGTTCCGGCGGCAAAAACTCTTTATCTCGCCGGCATTGATAGCGTCCTAAAGACAGCGAAGGACTTTGGGTTAACCACTTTAACCGAAAGAAGCCGCTATGGCCTTTCTTTGGTATTAGGAGGCGGTGAAGTCAAATTAGCCGACATGGTTGGCGCCTATTCGGTTTTTGCTCAAGATGGGTTGAAACACAATCAATCTTTCATTTTAAAAATTACTGATAGCAATGGCCGAACCCTTGAAGAATACTCCGACCAACCGGCCCAGGTAATCGATTCTCAATATCCAAGATTGATCAATGACATTTTGTCCGATCCGAATGGCCGGGCACCCCTCTTTCAAAACAGCCTTGGCTTAACCGTCTTCCCAAACCAGGAGGTGGCTTTAAAAACCGGTACCACCAACGACTATCATGATGCCTGGGCAATGGGTTACACAAAGTCTTTGGTAGTTGGAGTTTGGGCGGGAAACAACGACAATACGCCGATGCAAAAACATGGCAGCAGTATTTTAGCCGCCGTTCCAATCTGGAGCGCTTTTATGAATGAAGCCTTAAAAGACCGGCCAACTGACACCTTTACTAGACCGGAAGAAATCTTTGTTGATAAACCGATCATGAAAGGCCAGTATATCGTTAACTATTGGTCTGGTGGCCAAAAATATCCACAAGTGCATGATATTTTATACTACGTTAATAAAAATGACCCATTGGGTCCTCCACCAATAAATCCGGAAAATGATTCTCAATTCAATAATTGGGAAGAGCCAGTATTAAGCTGGGCAAAAATAAATATTCCCAACTTCGATCAGATCTATAACAAACCCGTTCCCAATGACGCGCAGGCGGAAGGCGGAGAGTCTTCTGGCCTTTCTGTAAATATCCTTTCTCCGGTTAATGGCAGTTTTATAAACGGTCCGGTTATTTTAACAGCCGATATAAAGTCTGGAGTTAGCGTTAAAAAGTTAGAGGTTTATTTCAATAGTACCCTCGTAGATCAATTAACTGGAATCGGAACTGCTTATTTATATAACAGAAGTTTCCAATTCGGCGGATCGGATCTTCAAAATATTCTTAAATTGGTGGTAACTGATCAATCCGGCAGTAAAACCAGCCGGGAAATAATTCTTTATAGATAGTGCCGTCAAGATACTACACTGTCTTAATCGGCATTAAAATATAAAAATACGAGCCATCTTCCGGTGGCCGGATAATTGATGGTTTATTGCTTTTATTAACACCAAAAACTAAATTTTCATGGTCGATAACTTTCAATCCATCCAAAAAATAGTGCCAATTGAAAGCAATTTCCTCGAACTCTGTGCCTTTTAATTTTATTGGGATCAGGTAATTATTTTCGCCGAGATACTGATTGGCAGAATAAATTTCCAAAACTTTTTTACCGGGATCTATTTTAAGCTTGATATCATTGGTCTGGCCGGAAAAATTGCTCGCTAGTTTTACCGCGTTTACCAATTGCTCTTTATTGATCACAATTTCACTATCCATCGATTTAGGAATAATTTGTTCGTAGTCCGGGTATTCGCCATCAATCAATCTAGAAATCACCTCTGTATCCTCATTTTTGAAAAAAATTTGGTTCTGATCGACACAGATCTTAATTTGTTTATTTTCCGGAAATATCTTTACCACCTCACTAATGGTTCTCAGAGGAATAATCGCCTTGAATCCGTAATTAAAATTGGTTTTAAATTGATTATTATTAAGCGTTTTATGTGCCAGACGAAAAGCGTCGGTAGCGACAAATTTAATCATGGTCATCTGAAAATCCATCAACACTCCGCTAATCTCCGGACGGATTTCTGAAATATGAGCGGCATTTAAAACTTTATAAATTGCTTCTTTTAAAACAGCGCTATCCAACTCGATAAAATTTTCTTCATTTTCAATTTTTGGAATTATTGGAAATTCTTCCACCCCCAACCCTTGGATTTTCGCGCTGTAGTTATCAGTTTTAAATATCAGGTTATTCTTATCGGTTTCCACGAGGATTCTTTCGTTATCGCTATTATTCACTAAATTATAAAAAGTTCCGAAGGGAATGGTGATTCCGCCTTCTTCGATTATTTTAGCGGAGGTTATTTTAGTAATTGCTAAATCAAGATTAGTAGCACAAATTTTTATTTTATTATTAAATGTTCTAAAAAGAACATTTTTTAAAATCTGGAGATTGCCGCTATCAGATACCGCTCTTTCTACAGCGGCAAGACCATCTTTTAAATTACTTCTTAGTATTATTAGTTTCATAAATTATATAATTAGTGGTAGCAATAGTAACTGTTAATTTGTTTATAACCTCCGGAAGATTGATTTTATCTGAATTTTTAGCATATTATTTTTTTCGCAAGGTGTTAACTTTTTGTTAATTTCTCCTTAATCAACATTATTTTATTATTCAGTCCGGGATTTTTATTCACTTCTTGTGAGATTTTTTCAAACGCGTATATAGCGGTGGTGTGGTCTCTTTTCCCCAGCTTTTCCCCAATATAAGGAAACGACATATCTAGTAAGTCACGCAAGAGATACATTGCTACCTGCCTGGGCTCGACTAATTCTTTTTTCCGACAGCGACCGACCAAATCATTGGAAGAAACCTCATAAAAATCAACCACCGCTTTTATAACTTGAACTGGGCTGGTTTTTTGCTGCATCGGTTCCTGGGCGCTTTCTCCGACTATTTGTTCGGCAAGTTTCGCCGTAATTTCTTGGTTTTTTGTCTGTTGATAGAAGATGATCCTGTTTAAAACCCCCTCTAATTCCCGAAGATTCTTTTTAACCCGATTGGCGATTAAATCCACAACTTCGGGAGACAGATTGACTTTTTTATCAGCCAGCTTCGATTTTAACACTGCCACCCGCAACTCATAGTCGGGATACCCAATATCGCAAATCATTCCCCCTTCAAAACGAGAGCGCAAACGCTCTTCGAGGGTCGGAATAAACTTAGGTGGCCGATCGGAAGAAATGATTATTTGTTTGTTGTTTTCGTAAAGGGCATTGAAGGTGTGGAAAAATTCTTCTTCGGTTCTGGTTTTGCCGCCGATAAATTGGATGTCGTCGATGATCAAAACATCGATCAGGCGGTATTTTTCTTTAATAGTTTCCATTCTTTTATTTCGCATCGCCCAAATCACCTCGTTGGTAAATTTTTCTGAAGGCACATATCTAACCCGGACTTTGTTTTGGTAAAGATTTTTTATTTCGTTGCCAATCGCTTGGATTAAGTGGGTCTTACCGACACCGACCCCTCCGTGAATGAAGAGCGGATTATATTTTTTTCCGATTTCTTTAATGATCGCCTGCGCGGCGGCGTAGGCCATTTCGTTGGACGACCCGACCACAAAGGAGGTCAAGCTGTAGCGAGGGTTAAGATTGGTTTCCGGATCAACTCTCATTTCTGAAAAAATCGGCTGGTCAGGCTCCGGAAGCTTCCGGGACTTAGGTTCCGCTATTTTAGGAGCCGTATCTGGGTTAGTGTGCACAATGAACTCCAGTTTTTTGGTAGTATCGTCCAAATTTCTAATCGCGGCGAGAATGGTTTTATAATATTTATTTTCAATCCATTCTTTGGCGAAGTTATTTGGTACTGCGATCAAGGCGGCGCCGTCCTTTTTGTCGAGAAGATGGCTACTCTTAAACCAAGTAATAAAATTTGGCCGGGAAACTTGTAATTCTATTTCTGCGAGCGCGCTTTGCCAGAGTTCTTTTAATTCCACCTTAGTAGTTTAAAACTATTCTCACGACCGTCAACGAAAAGTTTTTTATAATATGTTAATTATATGTGGATAAGTATTTTTATACAACAAAATTTGACTTTTTCGCGCAACGTATAGTAAGTTGAATGAGCTATGTCCAAGACCTACCAGCCGAGAAAGCGGAAAAGAGCTAGAACTCACGGGTTTTTAAAGCGCAGCAGGACACATGGAGGCCGACGTACGCTCAAAAACCGGCGCCGTAAGGGCCGTCATCGCTTAACTGTCTAGTGCTTTAGCCACTAGTTATGCTTGCTAAGAAATACAGGCTTCCGATACAAAGCTTTGTTGGGAAACACGCAAAAATTGTTAAATCACGATATTTTCTCGCTAAAATTTTTTCTACGAAAAGCTTTTCCCGTTTTGGAGTTACCGTAAGCGCTAAAGTAGCCAAGAAGGCGACGGAAAGGAATTATTTGAAGCGGCTGGCATACAATTTCATAAGAGAGCATTATAATAAAGCGCTATTGGCCGATTATTGGATAACTGTTTTGCCATCGGCACTTGTTTTGCCTAAGGAAAGGTTTGTCGAAGAGTTACAAAAACTACTAATAACCAACAACTAATAAATGGGAACATTTTTTAACACTATTCTTGGCCAGCCACTTTTCAACACTCTCGTCTTTCTATATAAGACGGTGGCGTTTCAGGATTTGGGATTAGCAATTATCCTACTGACTTTGATTATTCGCTTTATTCTCTACCCACTTTTCTATCACAGCTTTAAAAACCAGACGGTGATGCAAAGACTTCAGCCGGAAATCCAGAAAATCCAGCACACCCACAAAGAAAATAAAGAAAGGCAGGCGCAGGCGATGATGGAACTTTACAAACAACACAAAGTTAATCCATTCTCCGGTTTTTTGTTGATTTTGGTGCAATTGCCGATTCTGATTGTTCTTTACCAGGTATTTCTCAAAGGTATTACTCCGGAAGCTTTTTCCAACTTGTATTCATTTATCAGCCCACCGTCCCAAATAAACCATTCGTTCCTGGGCTTGATTGATTTGGGTGCTCGGAGTATATTAATTGTAGTTTTAGCGGCGATCCTACAGTATTTCCAGGGCCGCTTAAGCTTGCCTAAGCAATCACCGGATTCTCCGGCCGCTAGGATGGGGAAAAGCATGGTTTTTATCGGTCCGATAATGACAATACTAATATTGTCCAACCTCCCATCGGCTATCGGTTTGTACTGGCTGACCACCTCCGCTTTTTCGATAATTCAACAAATTGCGATCAATCGTAAATTAGACCATGAACGATCAATTCAAGGAACAAGTAAAAAAAATGGTGGAGATGCTGGGCCTAAATGAGCCAGGCGTGGATTTTGATTCCGAAAACCGAAAAATAACTATTTTTGCCAACGAGGGAGATTGGTTTAAAAAGCACCTCCCCTATCTCGTTGCCGATCTTGAGCGGATGATTAATTTGCTTACCAAAAAGCATGGAATTGAAGAAAATATTTTTATAGATATAAATAACTACAGGAAAGAACGGGAGAATATTATTGTGGAGCTCGCCAAGGCTGCCGCGCGAAAAGTTTTATTGACTAAAGAGGAGGTTAAATTGCCG
>JAHFLQ010000001.1:105991-115929 GCA_023244815.1 bacterium | reverse complement strand
GCGCCAAGCCCCTGCTCGTCAATAACAGTTAGATAATAACAGCCCAAGACGATATCCTGCGTCGGAACGGTAATCGGATCGCCAGTCGCCGGCTTCAAAAGGTTGATGCTGGAAAACATTATTTCGCTCGCTTCTTTCTGCGCCATCTGGCCAAGTGGTAAATGGACGGCCATTTGGTCGCCATCAAAGTCCGCGTTGAACGCCGGGCAAACCATTGGCGGAATACGAATGGCAAGGTCCTCGGTAAGCACCGGCTGAAACGCCTGCACACCAAGGCGGTGCAAGGTTGGGGCCCGGTTCAGGAGCACCTTCCGATCAGTAATCACCTCTTCCAGAATCGCCCAAATTTCTGACGGGGCTTGCTCGATCAAGCGGTTAGCGTTGCGAATATTGTAAGCTAGGCCGCGCTCAATCACTTTATTGATCACGAACGGCTTGAAGAGCTCCAAGGCCATTTTTTTCGGAAGCCCGCACTGACCAAGTTTCAAATCCGGACCGATTACAATAACCGAACGGCCGGAATAATCCACGCGCTTACCAAGTAAGTTTTGGCGGAAACGGCCCTGCTTTCCTTTCAACATATCGGCGAGCGAACGGAGCGGGCGGCGCTGGCTGGATAACTGCTGCACGCCGAAACGGGCGGAGTTATCCACCAGAGCGTCCACTGATTCCTGAAGCATGCGTTTCTCGTTGGTAACGATCACATCCGGGGCCTTCAGCTCCATTAGTTTCTTCAAACGATTATTGCGGTTAATAACGCGACGATACAGGTCGTTGAGATCAGAGGTGGCATAACGGCCGCCATCCAAAGCCACCATCGGACGCAAATCCGGCGGCAATACCGGCAAAACGGTCAAAATCATCCACTCCGGCTTGATGTCATTTTTATATAACGAAGTCGCGAGTTTCAAACGGCGAAGCAGCAAACGTTCTTTCATCGGGTCTTTGATAATTTCCGATTCTTTCTGCAATTCTTTCACTAATTGCTTTAAATCCACGCCAGCTAAAATTTTCTGGATAGCTTCCGCGCCACTACCAGCTTCAAAAACGTCAGCGAAGCGCTTGGATAAATTAAAATATTCGACATCACTCAAAATCTGTCCTACTCGTAAAGAATCCACCTCCTTTTTAGCGGCCGAAAGTCCGGATCGGAGCTCGTCGGTCTTGACGCCTTCTTTCCTGGCAGTCTTTTTGCGGGTTTCAAATTCCTTTTCTAGTTCGCTTAAAATACGCTTCCGGTTATCCTCGTGAACTGCGGTAATAATATAGGAAGCGTAGTAGATGACTTTTTCCAACTTCATCACTGGCACATTCAAAAGTACGCCGATCTTGGATGGAACATTTTTGAAGAACCAGATATGCGCGACCGGGGCGGCCAATTTAATGTGGGCCATCCGTTCGCGGCGAACAATGGCGCGGGTGACTTCCACGCCGCATTTATCACAAGTCACGCCTTTGTAGCGAATCCGGCGATACTTGCCGCAATAGCATTCCCAATCTTTGGTCGGACCGAAAATCCGTTCGGAAAAAAGACCGTCTTTTTCCGGACGCTGGGTGCGGTAATTAATAGTTTCCGGTTTGATTACTTCGCCAAAAGACCAGCGGAGGATGTCTTCCGGGGAAGCGAGTTTTAATTTGATAGCTTCAAATTCCATTTTATTCTTCAGACTTTTCAATTTTTCTCCCGCCCTTTTTTCTTCCGGGTTCCACTAGATCCACATTCAATCCGAGGGCTTTCAACTCGCTGACTAACACGTTGAAAGAAGCCGGAATGTTTGGGGCTTTGATTTCACCACCGCGGATAATCGCTTCGTAAACGGCAGAACGCCCCACCACGTCATCGGATTTCACCGTAAGCATTTCCTGAAGCGTGTGTGCGGCACCATAGCCTTCCAAGGCCCAGACTTCCATTTCACCGAAACGCTGGCCGCCAAATTGCGCCTTACCACCCAGTGGCTGCTGAGTAATCAGAGAATAGGGACCGATGGAGCGCATATGGATCTTGTCCTCTACCAAGTGGTTGAGCTTCAACATATACATCACGCCCACAGTGACATGCTGGGCAAAAGTTTTGCCAGTACGGCCATCAAATAATTTAACTTTGCCGGTTGTCGGCAATTCGGCTTTCGCGAGTTCTTCTTTAATCTGTTCTTCTGTGCAGCCAGAAAGCACCGGCGTCACCGCGCGGTAGCCAAGTTTTTTAGCCGCCCAGCCCAAGTGCACCTCCAAAATCTGGCCGAGATTCATACGGGAAGCCACGCCAAGCGGGTTCAGCACTACGTCCACCGGTGTACCGTCTTCCAAATAAGGCATGTCCTCAACCGGGCGAACTTGAGAAATAACTCCTTTGTTGCCGTGGCGGCCAGCCAGCTTGTCACCGGCGCGTACTTTGCGAAGTTGGGCAATTTCCACCTGAATGCGCTTGATAATTCCCGGCTCGAGTTTGTCACCGCGTTCGCGGGAAAAAATCTTGATGCCAATGACGCGTCCATTTTTACCGTGCGGCACGGTAATGGAAGTATCCTTCACGTCACGGGCTTTCTCGCCGAAAATAGCGCGCAGCAAACGCTCTTCCGAAGTCAGTTCGCTCTCGCCTTTGGGAGAAATTTTACCCACCAAAATATCGCCGGATTTTACTTCGGCGCCGATGCGCACAATGCCCTCTTCGTCTAGATTCTTTAATTTTTCTTCGGAAACATTTGGAATATCCGGCGTGGTAATTTCCGGACCAAGCTTGGTATCACGAACATCGCAATAGTAGTCTTCTATATGAATAGAGGTAAAGTAGTCATTTTCCACAACACGCTCAGAAAGCACGATGGCGTCTTCAAAGTTGGAGCCCTCGAAAGACAGGAAGGCAACCACTAGATTTTGTCCGAGAGCCAGCACACCGTTATCCGTAGACGGCCCATCGGCCAGCACTTGTCCCTTCTTAACGTCATCACCTTTATTCACCAATGGTCGCTGAGAGATACAGGTAAACTGGTTAGATCGCTTGAATTTGTTAAGCGGGTAATTAATCTTATCGCCATCTTTGGTTTTTAAAACTATGTGCTTAGAGTCCACTTCATCTATAGTGCCGGCCTTAGTAGCCAAAATTAGATGGCCGGAGTCATAGGCAGCCTTGTCCTCCATTCCAGTGCCAACATACGGAGCATCAGATTTCACAGAAACCACGGCTTGCCGTTGCATGTTTGAGCCCATTAGGGCGCGGTTGGCGTCATCGTGTTCCAAAAACGGAATCAACGAAGTCGCTACGGATACTGCCTGATTCGGCGCTACGTCCATCAATTGAACTTCGCTTTTCAAACAGGTACCCGGCTCGCCGTTGATGCGGGCTTCAATAATTTCACCTTGCAAATTCCCCTTCTCATCAAAAGGAACGCCCGCGTGGGCAATTTTGTGCTTCTCTTCTTCGAGCGCGTTCATCCACCGAATTTCTTTCGTAATTTTTCCGTTTTTCACGACCGCGTATGGCGTCTCAATGAAACCCAACTCGTTGATGCGGGCGTAGCTGGATAAATGGTTTACCAGTCCGATGTTGGCGCCTTCCGGAGTTTCAATCGGGCAAATGCGGCCATAATGAGAACGATGCACGTCGCGCACTTCAAAACCAGCGCGCTCGCGAGTCAGACCGCCGGGGCCCATAGCGGAAACACGACGCTTGTGCTCGAGCTCGGCGAGCGGATTTACCTGATCCATAAACTGCGAAAGCTGGGAGGAGGAGAAAAATTCTTTGACGGCGGACATCAGTGGCCGCGCGTTGATCAACTGGACCGGCGTGAGGGTCGCTGGCTCCAAAGTGGACATTCTGTCTTGGACAATGCGCCGCATGCGGGCGAGACCCAGACGGAATTTATTTTGCAAAAGCTCGCCGACCGCGCGGACACGGCGGTTGCCTAAGTGATCAATATCGTCAGGCTCCACGTTCTGATTGTTGTTCATCCGGATCACCTCTTTAACGATAGCGACGAGATCGCTTAATTCCAGCAAACGGGAATCTCCCTTCGTGCTCAAACGCTGATTGAACTGATAACGGCCGACAGCAGAAAGGTCGTAGCGGTCCAGACGCTGGAACATGGCATCAATTAAACTAGAGGCGTTTTCCACTGTAGCAAGATCGCCCGGGCGGATACGCTTGTAGATTTCAATATAGGATTCGTCTTTGGTTTTAGCGGCGTCTTTTTTTAAAGTAGCAGCGATATATTTCGTCTCACCGGTGTCCATGTCGGCGAAAGCCTTGGCGATCTCCTCGTTCTCGCCCATGCCGAAAATGCGCAGTAGATTGGAAATCGGAGCTTTGCGCTTGCGATCGATTTTCACGCTGATGACGCCATCGGGATCAGTCTCCAGCTCCAGCCAGGCGCCGCGGTTCGGGATGACTTTGGCTCCGAAAAATTTCTTACCGCGGTAAAGGGTAGCAGTAAAGTAAGCGCCGGAAGAACGGATCAGCTGTGGGACGACTACCCGCTCAACGCCATTGATAATGAAAGTGCCTCGGGGCGTCATTACGGGAAAATCGCCGAAATACACCTCCTGCTCTTTGCTGTCTTTGGTTTTGTGGCTGATCAGTTTTAATTTAACGCGGAGCGGGGCTTCGAAAGTGAGGTCTTTGTACTTCGCGTAGGCCTCATCATATTTCGGTTCGTCAAAATAGTATTGGGAAAATTTCAGTTCAATATCCTTGCCCGCATAATCCTTCATCGGGAAAGTTTCCTCGAATAATTCTTTTAGGCCGGTTTTTAAAAACCAGTTGTAGGACTGAGTTTGGATTTCGACTAAGTTAGGTTGGTCAACCAACGCTCCGGGGTGAGTGGAAAAAACTTTGGTGGGTAATTTATTAATCATTCTGGCTAAAATGATTTGGTTTTTTATAATTTATTCTTTTTCCTCCACCACCAGTTCTCGTTATTCCGGAAAAAGAAAGGCTCTATAGATGTCGCGATTTCTATAGAACGACAAAAACCTAAACTCCACAGATATGAGTGGTTGGTTAAAGGTTTTTAAGTTATCTAGAGTATATACGGACTACCTCTAGGTTGTCAAGTGCCTACCCGTGTCAAGCCCAGTTATCCCCTGTTTTTAAGCTTATCCGAGCTTATTTCCCGTGCCGGAGGCCAGACCGCTTTCCGGAAACAGAATATTTTTGCTCCGGCAGCAAAAGTTTCTTCACCCTCGGCGCCCCATTGTTGATTAGCGGAATATTATAATCAACAAACCGATCTGGCGCGCCTCCGGGACGTTCCGGACAAGCAATCCGCCCGCCGGCCAATTTCTTCGACCCAACTCGCTGAAATCAAAGTTTTTACTTGTCTTTATCTCTTTTAATTAAATAAATTCCTTGCAAACCAACCGCAAAAGAAAGCCAGATAACGACCCAGGCTAAACTTGTTTTAGATGTATACGAAAATTCATTCAAGATAATCAGGCCTAAGATCACAACAGACAAATATAATAGACCTAAATTATTTTTACTCATTCCTTAATTTTGTACTGTTCTTGAAAAAAGTAAAATAGTGGTAAAATCAAGAAATGGAAAGGGACAAAGGGCTTATCGTTGATCTTTGGAACGTCTTCAAGGATGGTGCAAAGTTGCTCTATTATGCCATGCTCCTCCTTATTCTTTTCACAATTGTTTATCTTGGAATTTATTACGTAGGATTAATTGATTTTATTGTCCTTGCTGCGGCAATAATTTTCATACTAAGGACATTGGTGCGCTGGATTAATGGACGGAAAAAGAAAGCTGATTTTTATCTTTAGCTCATAGGGGCAACCACTGAACCGGATCGCTTATCTCAAATACTTGAATTTGTTGGCCACGTGCTCGTCGAAGGTTTTGGAAAAAATCGTGCGTTTGGTGCGCGGGTCGGAGAGGTAATAAAGATAATCGGACTTTTGCGGGTAAACCGCGGCACGAATGGCATCAAGGCCAGGGTTGGAGATCGGAGTTTTTGGGAGACCAGGATGGTCGTAAGTCTCCGGCGCGGAATCTACTTGAAGCGCCATGCCTATTGCGAGTCGGCGGTATAAAATACCGGCAACCAACGGACGATCTTCGCTGAACGGCACTTCTTTTTCTATAATGGAGGCGACAATCAACGCCTGGTAGGCATTCGGCGCTTTGATCAAAACCGGCATGGCTTTTTGATAAAAATTGCCAACAAATTTACTGATCACATTATCAATATCCGCGTCTTTGAAAAAACGGTAGGTGTCGGGAAATAAAAATCCTTCTAGCGATTTACCTCGACGTTTGGTCAATGTCCATTTTTTTATTACATCCGCGTCCACTAAGCTCTTTTCGATATCCGCCATCGTCTCGCCCTCCGTGGCGGTAATCGCCACATCCTCTTCCGGCCCTTTGACCAACGTCGAGATAATCGTTGGCAGGCTCATGGATTGGCTCAAGTGGTATGGTCCGGGTTTCAGTTTATGCGCCGAACCAGTGATCGCACCGTAAAGCACGAAGGCAGTCGGCGATTTAATTAAGCTTGCGTTATAAAGATAGGCGCCGATATCTTTCACCCCATATCCTTTTTCGATATTGATGTTGAGAGTTCTGCCGCGCGCGTCCACCGCGGAAAGAAAATAAGCGACAAAAGGCAAGACAAAAACCGCGGTTACTAATAAAGATACAGCTAGAGTTTTTTTCTTTCGTAAAAAATTCAATATTTTGTCAGCGATTTCGTCCATTTTATCTGATCCTTACAAAAGAAGACCTGGTAACAGCGCTTTGGATTATCCCGATCAGCATGGCGTTGGTCAAGATGCTGGAACCGCCATAGCTTAAAAACGGGAAAGTGACGCCGATCACCGGAAGCAAACCCAATGCTGAACCCATATTAATAATAAACTGAGCCAAAAACATAATCGCCGTCCCCAGACAGATCAATTTGGAAAAATTGTCGTGGCAAATTATGCCAATTTTAATGATTCGCAACAGCAAAAAAATAAAAACTCCGACTACCAACGCCCCGCCAAAAAGTCCCCACTCTTCCATAAAAGACGAAAAAATAAAGTCGGTTCCGGCCGCCGGAAGGAAGCCAAGCTGAACCTGCGTCCCCTGCTTATAGCCTTTGCCAAAAAATCCGGCCGAACCGATGGCAATTTTGGATTGAATCACGCTGTAGTTCACGCCCAGCGGATCATAAGCGGGGTTGATCGTTCCGATGATTCTCTCTTTCTGGTATGGCTTCAGGAAAAAACTCCAGGCCAGTACCAGTAAAACCAGTAAAGCGGCGAGGCCGATAAGCAGGTGCCGCCAATGGATGCCGCTTACCAGCAAAAATCCGAACCAGATGAAAAAAATAATCAGGGTGGAGCCCAAATCCGGCTGGATCAATACCAGCGCCGCCGGCACGGCAAAATAAAAAAAGGACTTGGCGAGCACTCCCAGTCGGGCAATGCCGATATGACGTTTGGCGAAAAAATAAGCGAGCAGAATAATCAGCGTCACTTTAGCAATTTCTGAAGTCTGTAATTGCACTGGCCCGATAACAATCCAGCTTTTTGCGTGGCGAATTGTCGGTGCCACAAAATAAGTAACTGCCAAAAGCAGTATGGAAAAAAGGTAGATCAAAAAAATCGCCCAACGATAATTGGCCAGCGGCCGCCAATCCCAAAGAGTGAAGACCGCCACGATCAGCGCGCCTACTCCAAACCAAATTACCTGCTGAATGAAAAGCTCTGTACTAATACTGGAAAGTATGAGTAAACTACAAACTGCCAGAAACAATACGGCGGCGTTCAAAAGCCAGTCCTGACTTCGGAGAAAGGTGAGCATAAGTTAACGTCTAGCCGATGCAAATAATGCCGGTTCAATCTCGCCAAGTTTGAAAACCGCGCTAAGCGGTACCGTGATTTTAAACGCTCGCTCTTCAAATGGCTGGAGATCTTGCAAAATAGTTTTAGACTCTCCCAGCCGGGCACCGGAAGTCTTTTTGGAAGCCAGTGCGCCGATGGAAGCTTCCGCCAAGGCAAATGGTTCGCGGTTTGCGAGTATGCCTGTAATGGCTGCTTGCGTGCCTGAAATCGCAGTGTTTACCTGACGGAATTGGATTTTTGGCGATTTGAATTCAGCGTCCGTTTTCCAAACCGGATTTTCTATAATCAACTCCGGCGCACCGGAAATTTCCGCGTAATTCACAAATAGGTTCGGCTCAACCAGTACCGCTTGCGCCTGCGCGGCATAGATATAAGCATTCTTGGTCAGCGAGAAAATTTTTTGTCGGTTAGCGCCGTAAAAATTCAGAGTATAGTTGAAAGAGGAGGCGCCATAATTCAGGTTGGGATTTGCCATAAATATAACTGCGTTGGTATTCGCCCCGGTTGGAAATATTTCCACGCTTCCCCGGATCGGCTGGAGGTGCTTGATAGCGCAAGCAATGCAGCTGGGGCCGCCGCAATCCAATTCTTCCTCTTGCTGATTTTGCCTATTATCAAAGCAGGTCGGCGAGACAAAAATGTTGGCGGCATAAAGACCATAGCCGATCGCCGCCAGAATACCGAGATATAGGGTTCCATAGATAAGTTTCTTGACGAATCGCATACGCTTATTATAGAACACAAGCGCCATTTGAAAAAGAAATGCCCCTCCGAAGAGGGGCCACATCTAAGAAAGAGGAACAGAGCCTCGCTCAAATGATAGTCTAAATAGTGTAATTCTGTCAAGTGCCTGAAAAAACACCAAAGCAAAGTCCCGAAATTATTGGTGGTTTTTTTATTACTTCCCATTGACGCAATGAGGCGTTTTTGTTACTATTCACATCAGCTTTTTGTATTGGAGAAACGACGATGAAGGGATGGATGAAATTTCTGGTTTTCGCCATGCTTGCCGGCGGGGGGGCCATCTACTGGATGCGTGCCTGCGCCGCGGAGCGGGAACGAAGGGAGCAGGAATCTCTGCGGGAAGAGATGCGCGAAAGCGCCTGGCGACATAAGCGGGATCGCTTCGTAGGTGATATCCGCATCCTGAAAATCCAGATCGCAACCCAGGAGATCATTCTCGAACAGCTCGAGAAACGCAACCGGGGACGCAATGATCCCACCTGGTGGAAGCGTTTTGAGGAGCGAGAGACCCGACTCGCTACGATCCGCCGCGACACCGAAGGAGTAGGCCCTGTCCTCTACTACTACCTGGACGATGAGGAGAGGGTGAAAACTGCCGAGGAGGAGATCAAGAGGATCGAGGCCGCGATCAAACAGTACCAGGAAGATTACCGATGAAACCCAAAGCCACACCGGAAGGTGTGGCTTTTTCATTTGGTTTACAAAACTTTTATATGCCGGCGTACCCTATCCACGCACTAAAACAAAGTTTAGTACGGGACTCCGCGCCAAATTTCGTGCACTGGTATCCCGGCAAAGCCTACTTTCCCAAAACCCGAAGGTCTAAGTATCATCAGCATTTAGCGATTTCACTTCCGAGTTCGGAATGGGATCGGGTGGTTCGCGCTAAATTAAATCACCGGGAAGCCGCTACACGAAATTTTGTGCGTGGAGGAAGAAGTGGTTGTGCACAACCAGGTAAAACACCGACAACAAAAATTCTTTAAAGAATTTTTGTTGTGAATTAAATTGTTAATCGAATAACAAAGATTACTCAATACCCAGGCACCCTCTGTGCAGAAAGCGCGTACGGTTTATTAGTACTCCTTGACTGAAACTCTTACGAGCCTTACATCTAGAGCCTATCAACGTGGTAGTCTTCCACGAACCGCCTCCTTGCGGAGAGTGTCTAATCTTGGGCGAGGCTTCGCGCTTAGATGCTTTCAGCGCTTATCCCGTCCGCACAATAGCTACCCAGCGCTTCACTTGGTAGTAAAGCTGGTACACCAGAGGTGCGTTCATCCCGGTCCTCTCGTACTAGGGACGACTGCCCTCAAACACTAACGCCCGTAACAGATAGAGACCAACCTGTCTCACGCAAATATCAA
>JAHFLQ010000001.1:0-105891 GCA_023244815.1 bacterium | reverse complement strand
TTGTTGACGGTTTGAACCCAGCTCACGTGCCCTTTTAAATGGCGAACAGCCATACGCTTGGGACCTTCTCCAGCCCCGCGCTAGGGCGAGCCGACATCGAGGTGCCGAGCGTGGTCGTCGATGGGAACTCTCGGACCACACCAGCCTGTTATCCCCGGGGTAACTTTTAGCCGTTGTCTCCCACCTTTCTATAAAGAATGGTCGGGTCACTAACTTCTGCTTTCGCACCGGCGCGGCTTGTCAGCCTTGCCGTCAAGCTAGCTTTTGCGTTTACACGTCCAGCCCGATTTCCATCCGGGCTAAGCTAACCTTAATAAACTCCTCCGCTACTCTTTAGGAGGATAACGCCCCATTAAAACTGCCCATCAGGCACTGTCCCGCGACGTTTTTGCCGTCGAGGTTAGAATTTAAAAATCGGAAGATGGCTGTTTCATTGACGCCTCCACCGCAACCGAAATCGCGGTTTCAAAGGCTCACCACTACGCTACGCATCCAATTTCTAAAGCCAATACCAAACTACAGTAAAGCTCCCGGGGTCTTTTCGTCTTGCTACGGGTATCCCGCGTCTTCACGGGAATCGCATTTTCATCGAGCTTGCCGCTGAGACAGTTCTCCACTCGTTACACTATTCGTGCGCTTCGGAACTTACCCGAAAAGGAATTGCGCTCAATTGTGTTACGACATTACTTGTCGGCGACGGCATTTCTGCGTCGCTCTCTGTGTCGCCACAGAGTTCGGACTATATCTTCATCCGTCTGTTGACGGAGTTTGGCATATAGTCTCTGAGGATTCTAGAAACGTTTCTTTCTCCGATTCATTGAGCTTGCTAGCGCAAGAATCTTTTCCCATCCTGACTCGGTCAAGTGTTTTTTCTTGACCATCATAGCCAAGGCTTTCTTAAAAATAAGAAAGTCGTTGCGTTTGTATGTCCGGAGCGGAAAATTATTGAAGAAAGGGACGATTTTGGTTTGCAAATCCGAAATTGATCTTACGCAATACCGATAAAGATGTTCGTTGTGATTATCGTATCGTTTGTTTAGAACGATACTCCCACACCCGAAGAATTTCTTTATCTTTTCCAGCGCGGATAAACTTTTCGCGCCTTGCGTGATCACGAACTCCGGAAAAATCTGCTTACCGAATCGTGTCGTTAAATTTCTGATTACCGAAATGGTGAAGCAACCTTCACCATCCGAGAAACCGGAAATCCAATGACCCATTCCCAGTCTTTCCTGCTGATTATCTGCATCGGTCGAATTTTCACTATGATGCTTCGCCATATTTCTATGGTCGTATTTTACCATAGTATCGCCGAATTCTATAAGGATTTTATCCACAGACGTTCCAGCAAATAGCCAAATTTTACTAAGGCAATTTCATTCACCTTAGAACGATTATAGTTATCGCTGACATTGACGGGGGCTTCGGGCAGTGAGTTTTACTAAAATTGCTTCTAATAAAACCCCCACCGTTAACCTTCCCGCATCGGTCAAGTGTCACCCCCTATACATCCTCTTGCGAGTTAGCAGGGAGCTGTGTTTTTGATAAACAGTCGGCAGAGATACTTTAGCTGCGGCCCTTCTTGCGAAGGGCAGGCCTTATTGCGAACTTACGGCCGCTTTTTTGCCGAGTTCCTTAGCGGCAAGTCACTCGTTCCCCTTAGGCTTCTCGCCTCACCCACCAGTGTCGGTTTACGGTACGATGCCTGATACACTAATCTTAGAAGTTTTTCTCGGAAGTCTCTTCGATGTAATTAGCCAGGTAAAACCTGACCTTACGCCAACACGCGCAATCCGTCATTGAAGACAGCTACCCGGATTTTCCTGGATAGCAATGCTTTTCGTCAGCGACGCCAAACCATTAAGGCGCTACATCTTATATTCTCCGTCACTCCATCGAATGTATCAGGCGGGCCGGAATATTAACCGGCTTCCCATCAGCTTCGGTTCTCACCATTGCCTTAGGATCGCCTAACCCGTGGTTGATTGACATTGCCACGGAAACCTTGGATTTTCGGGGATCTAATTTCTCATTAGATTAAACGATTACTCATACCAACATTCTCTCTTCACAACACTCCAGAGGTCCTCGCGGATCCTCCTTCGCTGCGTTGCGAATGCTCTCCTACCACGCATATCTTGCGATATGCATCCGCGTCTTCGGCACTTCGCTTAGCCCCGGTACATTTTCGGCGCCACCAACCGTCGAATAGTGAGTTGTTACACACTCTTTAAAGGATGGCTACCTCTAAGCCAACCTCCTATCTGTCTATGGTTGATAACTACCTTTAACACTTAGCGAAGATTTGGGGGCCTTAGACTGCGATCTGGGCTTTTTCCCTCGCGACCACGGAGCTTTGCCCCCGTAGTCTGACTATCTGGACAATACGTATAGTATTCGGAGTTTGACTCGAGGTTCGAGCTTTCGCCCTGTAACCCCGAACCAGTAGCTCTACCCCTATACGCAGATCTCCAGACGCTAGTCCTAAAACTATTTCGGAGAGAACCAGCAATTACCAAGTTCGATTAGCTTTTCACTTCTTACCCCAGCTCATCCGAAGGTTTTGCACAACCCACCAGTTCGGACCTCCCCCCAGTATTACCCGGGGTTCATCCTGGCCAGGGTAAGCTCACTTTGGCTTCGGGTCTTACGTCGACCGCTTGGCCTTGCGGCCTATTTTTCGCGCTGTTAACACTCGCTTTCGCTACGCCTCCGTCCGATTTACCGGACTTAGACTTGCGATGCAACGTAAACTCGTTGGTTCATTCTTCAATAGGCACCCTGTCAGGCTTGCGCCCTTCAGGTCCTTGTAGGCACATGATTTCAGGTACTATTTCACCGGCCTCCCGGCCTGCTTTTCACCTTTCCCTCGCGGTACTAGTTCACTATCGGTCACAAAGTGTATTTAGCCTTGCCAGATAGTACTGGCGGATTCCCTCAAGGTTTATTTGCCTCGAGGTACTTAAGAATAAAAACAAGAGTTTGCTAATTTTTGCCTACGGGACTATCACCCGCTTTGGTGCGGCTTTCCAGCCGCTTCGGCTAACCAGCAAATTTGTAACTCTTTATCAGGAACATAAAACAGGACACTATAGTCGACCGTAAGGCCGGCCGCCCTGTTTTATATCCCTAAAATGTCTTTACCTTACAACCCCCATATTGCTATGGGTTTGGGCTCTTACCGTTTCGCTCGCCGCTACTCAGGTAATAAATATTTTTCTATTTTCCTCCACTTACTGAAAAGTTTTACTTCAGTGGGTGTACTCTCGATTCATAAAGAATCGAGTCATGTCGGTTTACGACATGGGGTTTCCCCATTCGGACATTCCCGGATCAAAGGTTGCTACACACCTCCCCGAGACTTATCGCAGCTACGCCACGTCCTTCATCGCCACTTTGTGCCAAGGCATCCATCATGCGCCCTTAATTGAGTGCCTTGCGGCACTCTGCGCTTTCTGCAAAGAAAGCACCTAGGTATTGAGTAATCTTTGTTATTACTTGCCTGTGTTGTATATGCGTATACAACACAATGCTCGATTAACAATAAATACATTTTTCAAAATTCGGTCACATCAATCACTAAAGAAATGAAAAACCGCTTCTCCAAGCGGCAACAGAATGTCGGTTCAAAAATAATCGGTTGGGTTAGCCGCTTTTGCTATGTCTGTAATTTACCATTCGTACATATCAGTATAAGCACGGCTAAAATTAAGTCAAGAGCCTCTTTGTGGGTAATAAAAAAGCCCCCGTTTATTCGAGGGCTACGGTCTTTACGACCACTTTTTCTTTTCGAGTTTCGAATCTTCCTTGTGCGGGTTCGCCGGAGGTGCCGGCGGCGCAGGATTCGATTCCTTCGGCTTTTCCGTGTTCGCGCCGTTGCCATTCGCAGGCGCGGCTGGCACGGCAGGCGCCGGTCCGAAACTAATCGTCACCTTCGTCCTGGCCACCGAAGTTCCGCTCGCGCGTAACACCTCAAGCTCCAATGGCTTGACCGGATCCCAGCCCAAGAGAACAATCCGGAGATCCATGCCTCCAGCGATGTTACAGCCGCCGGCTTTGACAATCACATCACCCTTCTTAAACGCTTTGGATTTCTCCGCGAGAGAATCCTTTTTGATATCTTTGATAAGCGCGTAGTTGTCCCAAGTGTTCTGGTAGAGAGTGGTGAGTGTCTTCAGATCGTCGGGCCCCTCGATCGCAGTCAACTCTTGCAAATAAGCGATGTCTTTTGCGCGCGGTTCTTGCTTCGGCCCCCATTTCGGAGGATTTTCGATAAGCGCGTCCACGCCCAACACCAGCCGCTTCACCTCGCCGCTTTTCAAAAACATCGGCACGTTAAAGATCTTGACCGGAATGGCATAAGCAATGCCTTCCGCTCTAAAATCCTTGGTGTTAACGATGCCGACAAGTTCACCATTTTTATTCACCATTGGTCCGCCGGAATTCCCCGGATTGATGGCGGCATCCGTCTGGATGTAGTCCTCAACTTCAAAGAGGCCGTGACGCCGGTGGAGGCAACTGATAACACCCTTGGTAAACGAACCGGAAATTCCGTGAGGCGTCCCGACCACGAAAACCGGTTCTTTAACCCTAAGTTTGTCCGAATCGCCAATTTTCAGCGGCACGTACTCGCTTTTGTCGATCCCGTCCACTTTCAAGGTAGCGAGATCAGCTTCTTGGCTCCAGCCGATCAGCGTCCCGAGAAACTTTCGGTTCAGCTTGGGGAAAATGACTTCGTACCGGTAATCGGTGACTTTTTCTTCTATCACCCGAAAGCCGTCCGGACCAAATTCTAAGCGCTTGATTTTGTCTTCTTCCAGTTTTACCACGTGATTCGCCGTGACAACATGGCCGTCAACATCGAAGAAAGCGCCGGCGCCGCCCATCCTGAATTCCTTGCCGTTTTCCGTCTTGATGATGGTGTAAATATCCACAGCCGCCTTGTAAACGATTTCGTAAACGTCGGCACCGTCCTGGTTCTCCGCGAAAACCAATGTGCCGAAAACCATGGCGATCGCTATGGCAACAAAAATGATACGACTCACAACGCCTCCTTACTCTTTTCGAGTATTCAAAAAACTACTTTTACCTTACTACGCTCTCATTAAAAGTAAATACCCCTAAACGGAGGTGGTTTTTACCCGATAGCCAAACGCTTCCGCGAGATGCCCTTCGGCAACTTTTTCCGCTCCCTCCAAGTCGGCAATGGTGCGAGCCACCTTCAAGACACGATAGTAACCGCGGGCCGATAGCAAAGACTTATCAAAAAATTCTTTGGCGAAATCTTCGGCACTTTTATCTAAATCTATTAGTTTATCCGCGAGTTTGGACGACATCTCGGAATTGGTTATAAGTTTTTGTTTACCAAACCGCTCTTTTTGGATTGCGCGCGCCGCCAAAACTTTTTTCACTACACCCTCGCTTTCACTGACGTTTTTCGTATTGCGTAGCTGTTCTATCTTCACGCGCGGCACGTCAATTTGGAGATCAATGCGATCCAGTAGCGGTCCCGAAACTTTTTTTTCATAACGGAAAACTTCGTGCGCCCCACATTTGCAGTGATTTTCCGGATCGCGGTAATAACCGCACGGGCAGGGATTCATCGCGGCGACTAAAATAAATTTCGCCGGCAGATGGAGACTCCCCTTCGCCCGCGACACCACCACCTTCCCGCTCTCGAGCGGCTGGCGCAGAGATTCCAAAAGATCGCGCCGAAATTCCGGCAGTTCGTCCAGAAACAACACGCCGCGGTGCGCAAGACTGATCTCTCCCGGCTTTGGCGTAGAGCCGCCGCCCACCACCGCCACTGGTGAGGCGCTGTGATGCGGCGAACGGAACGGCCGGTAATTTATGTATGGCTGATCGCCCAGTACTCCCGCCGCGCTGTAGATCTGGGTCATCTCGATCACTTCGTCCAGATTCGGCGCCGGCAAAATAGAATTGAGCGCCTGGGCGAGCATAGTCTTTCCGGTGCCCGGCGGGCCCATCATTATAATATTGTGGCCGCCGGCCGCGGCGATAGTTAACGCCCGTTTGGCATGTTCCTGGCCTTTGATCTCGGAGAAATCCGGAAAGTCGCCGGCTTTTTTGAATTCAATTGCTGTCGCTGGCTGGATTTTCAGTTGTTCCCGCTCCTCCAGATGCAGAATGAGGTCGTGAAGATTGTCCACCCCGTATACATTTATGTCAGGGATAATCGCCGCTTCCTCGGCATTGTCTTTTGGCAAGAATACTTCAGAAAATCCCAGACGCCGCGCCAGCCGCGCGATAGAAAGCGCGCCATTGACCGGGCGGAGCTGGCCGCCCAGCGACAACTCGCCGACAAAAATTTTCTTTTCCGAGTCAAAATCTTTGATCTGCCCGCTAGCCATTAGATAACCGAGCGCGATCGCGAGATCGTATTGCGAACCGGCTTTCTTAATATCCGCCGGCGCGAGATTCACGACAATTCTGCGATTTTCTTTGCTTGGCGCTTTAACACCGATGTTTTTCAGTGCCGAGTTGACGCGCTCTTTGGCCTCCGAAAGCGCCTTGTCAGCGAGCCCTACTATATTGAAGGAGTGCAGGCCAACATTAATATCAGTCTCCACTTCAATGAGTTTCGCCTCAATGCCATCCAACTCCGCCGCGTAAACTTTAGATACATTCGACATTGAAGAGAATACTACGACAATGTAATTAGCAAATCAATTTGACAAAATAATTATTGATTGTTATATTACCGACAGAACTTTTTATAGGAGGGTCGCATGTATAAGTTCTTAGCGCTGGTGCTGGTAATTGTAGTTCTGTTAATCTTGGTGGCTGGTTCTGTTAACGCATCAAAGTCAGAGTACCAACAAGTCTCAGAAGGCGTTTATGATAGGGTAGAATATTTAAAGGCGGGTTCGATTCTTGATAGTAGCTCCACCGTCATACATTTTGAGGATGGCAGCGCGTTTATTATGGAAGGCAGATTGTTCGACATACCTTTTAGAAAAGGGACAAAAATTAGGATTCTTGAAAACACGTACTTCCGCGGCTCGTATAGAATCGAAAGAGCAGACTAAAAACTGTAAAATCCGGAGAAATTGACTCCGGATTTTTTATTTCATCGCAACTCAATGAGGCGGCGGACAGATTGCTTCTCCGGAACATCCCGCAGGCGATTTGGATTGGTTCATTCGTTTTCTTACGAATGACAAATCGCCGAGGGTGAAGAAAACTTTCCCGCTGGAGGAAAGTTATTCTGTTTCCGGAGAAGCAATCTGTCCGCCGCCAAACGCTATTTCTTGTCTTTTTTGCAGAATCGCGATTCGGGGTCAACTTTCAAGACTGCCGTCTCTATTTCTTCGCCGCAGTTTTCGCATTTTCCGTAAGTGCCACTGTGAATTTTATCCAAAGCGTTCTTAATATCCAGCAGGCGCTCTTTCAGAGACTGCTTCTCGGCCAGCTGATTGGAATAATCCTCGGCCTCGTCGGCTTCTTCTTCCGCCTCCTCCCCCTCCACGTCACTACCCGAATCCGGCACTTCCGGCATAGCGGCGAGCGTCTTGGCGATTTCTTTTTGCGCGGCCAATAATTTTTCTTTGAGTTCCTCTAACTCTTTTTTATTTAACATAATGCAGAAATTCTATCCTAGAGCCCGAGAAGCGGCAATACCCCTTTCAGGCCGTTGAAGTTGGCGCTAATGATGAAGTAATTACCGAACATTCCATAGTTGAATGAAGCCCCGGACTGGCTCCCTACATTATAACGGGTGGAATAGGCGCTCAGCTTGCCGCCTTTAAAGCCTTTAAAAACACCTGGTGAAGATATATAGAAATTAGCGAGATCCATCACCCCTTCTGCCTGCTTAAATGCTGTCGTCACCGATTCTGGAGTAACGCCAGATTTTAGCTTACTTATGTATATAGGCCACACTCCGGCGGCGTCATAATATAGAAGAGCGGTGAAATCATCCTCAAACAAAGCGCCGGCGCCCAGCGCGGTCAGGGCGGGGCTTAGTCCTTCCAGATAGCCGACAAACGGCACCTGCCCCTTGTTGCCGGAAAATTTTATTTCTTTGAACTGGCCGTCGGCGAGTTGATTAAAAGATTCGTTTTGAAGCGCGGTGGCGATGGTCAGATACTTGAAATCGGAAAGCTTAATATCGGAAACCGAAGCCGGCGGCGTAGTCAGATACGATTGGTGAGGAGCCAAAGCCGTTTGCGGCGGTTGGTTAACCGGCGGCTGGACAGCGGGGATGGTCTTCGCGGGAAAAACGAGCGGAAAAACGACAAAATAGCCGAGAGCGCCGACGCCGCCGATAAAAATCAGCGCGAGCAAAACCATTAAAATTTTCTTTAGCGCACCATCTCCCTGTCCCTCCACTCCCGGAGGTATCGGCGATGGGCCGAGGCTGTCCGGCGCTAAAAACTCCGGCTGGGCCGGCGCTGCTGCTGTTTCAGCCGAAACCGGCGGGACTTCCACTGGAGTCAGCGGAGCAGGGCCCGCCCCTTCCCCGGTAGTAATTTTAATTTCGTTGTCGTCCATTGCCTAATTATAACTTAAAAGCCGCCTTTTGCTTTGGCGGCTTTTGTGGATAACTTTTGGCGGGTGGAGAAAGCACGTCTCCGAAATATTCTCTTGGAGGAGCTTAGCGGTCGGCCATAGCTTTCAGCGACAGTCCAATCCGCCCATCGGGGTCGGCTTTAATAATTTTGGCGCGGACAAAATCTCCCATTTTGACTACGTCTTCCACTTTTTTGACGAATCCATGTTTCAACTCGGAGACATGGATCATGCCGTCGCGGTTCGGGCCAAATTGGACGATCGCTCCGAATTCCAAAATCTTCACAATCGGGCCCTCCACAATATCCCCTATTTTATATTCTTTAACAATGGATTCCACCTCTTGGTAAGCGGCTTCGGCTTTCTCTTTGGTGGCGCCCGCAATATAGACTTCGCCGGTCTGCTCAATATCAATAGTCAGCGCGCCGGTTCGTTCGATAATTCCATTGATAACTTTTCCGCCAGGGCCGATAATCTCTCCGATTTTTTCCGGATTAACTTTCATCACCAGCACTCGCGGCGCGTATTGCGAAAGGTCTTTGCGCGGTTCGGCAAGCGCCTTATGCATCACTTTCAGAATTTCCAGACGCGCTTTCTTAGCTTGCGCCAGTCCATCGCGCAACATGTCGGTAGTCAGCCCGTCAATTTTCACGTCCATCTGAATCGCCCGCACGCCGTCGGCCGTGCCGGCCACTTTGAAATCCATATCGCCGTAATGATCTTCTGGTCCCTGGATATCGGTGAGCACTTTATACTCGCCATTTTTTCCGGTCATCATGCCCATCGCGATACCCGCGGCCGCTTTTTTAATCGGCACGCCGGCATCCATCAGCGAAAGGCAGGTGCCGCACACCGTCGCCATCGAAGACGAGCCGTTGGACGACAAGATTTCCGATACAACGCGGATCGTGTAAGGAAACTCTTCCTGCTTCGGAATTAAATTGCGAACGGCTTTTTCGGCGAGCGCGCCGTGGCCGATTTCGCGCCGGCCCGGATTGCCCAGTCTCCCAACTTCTCCAGTTGAGTACGGCGGAAAATTATAATGCAGCATAAATCGCTTCTTGCCGGAAAAATCCATAGACTCGATCAACTGTTCGGAACCCGGCGGAGCGATGGTAGTGACCGCAAGCGCTTGCGTATTACCGCGGACGAAAAGTGCGGAACCGTGGGTACGCTTTAACAAACCGACTTCGGCGTGAAGGTCGCGCACTTCGTCAAGCCTGCGGCCATCAGGGCGTTTTTCTTCTTTTAAAATCTTTTCGTGGACAAGTTCGTCAACGGCAGTTTCAAAAAGCCGGTCGGCGGCCTCCAGAGCTTTTTCGTCGAGGCCGGCTGCGGCTAAATGGCCCTTCAACCCTTCGCGCACCGCGCTCATTTTAGCAGCCATTTCCTGTTTGTGTTTCACGTAAACCGCCGGCTCTAATTTATCCGCCAAAAATTCAGTAACCATTTTCACCAGCGACGCTTCCGGCTCCGCCAGATGCACAGACGCTTTCGGTTTTCCGATTTCTTTGACAATTTTATTTTGCCACTCGGAAAGTTTGGAAATTTCTTTTTGGGCTTCGGCGTAAGCGGCCACTACTGATGTTTCGTCGGCATCCACGCCTTCCAGCTCGATCATGTTGATACGGTCTTTGGTGCCGGCGACAAAACTCAAAAATCCTTTTTCCGCCGGCCAAACTTTTTCCAATTCCGGAATGGTCGGATTGAAAGTTAATTTCTGACCATCATGCAAGATTGAAACTCCCGTCACCGGACCGTTCCACGGAATATCGGAGATAGCGAGCGCTGTGGAAGCGGTGATCAAACTCACAAAATCCGGATCGTTCTCACCGTCCAGTTCCAAAATAGTGATCGCTACCTGCGCGTCGCGGCGCAAACGATGATCAAAAAGCGGCCGGATAGTACGGTCCACCAAGCGGCCGGAAAGAACCGCATTTTCGGACGGACGGCCTTCGCGGCGGACGAAGCGGCTGCCCAAAATTTTACCCGCGGCGTAAAAACGCTCTTCATAGTCAACGGTCAGCGGAAAATAATCAATCGGGCGGTCTTCATTGCCCATCACGACTGTCACTAAGACGGCGGTTTCGCCATAACGGCCAATAACGGCGGCGTTCGCCTGGCCGGCGAGATCAGAAACTTCCAGCGTCAGCGGACGGCCGAATACTTCTGTTTTAAATTGTTTTCTATTTAAATTCATTACTTGCGCAGCAACGCTTTTGGTATTTCTTCAATGGCGATAAATTCATCGCCCTGCGATTTCATTTCCGTTTTCGTAGTGCGGCTGAACGCGGCCACTTCCACCACCCGACCCGCTCCCCATTTTAAATAATCCACTAGCGGCAAAAAATCGCCGTCGCCGGTTACCAATACCACTACGTCAAGAAAACTCGACATCCGAATGGCATCCACCGCCATGCCGACGTCCCAATCCGCCTTTTTCGCCCCGCCGGGATAAATCTGAATGTCTTTCATCCGGAGCTCAATACCCGCATTTTTCAGCGCGTCAAAAAAAGCCGCTTCGCCTGTGGCGGGACCGTGGCTCGCGGGCTCCCCTTCGGTAGCAACGCCTTCGGCCTTCACCACATAAGCAATGGCGCGGATCAGCTTCCGCCCGCCCGTCAAAGACTTTACCAGTTCTTTAAAATTGACCCGGGCTTTATATAAATTTTTCGCTGAATGATAGAGATTTTGTACGTCTATGAAAATCCCTACACGCTGTTCCTTATTTTTCATTTAAAATAAATAATTACCGGCTCTTGAGTCCCAACTTCTTCACCACCGTGTTATAGCCTTTGTTGTCGTGCTTTTCCAAATAGACCAGCAGGCGGCGGCGCTTGCCGACCATCTGCAACAGTCCGCGTCGGGAATGATTGTCCTTCGGGTGTTTTTTGAGGTGGCTGGTCAGCTCCTCAATCGACTTGGAAAGCAAACCGATCTGCACCGCGGCCGAACCGGTATCGGTTTCGTGTTCGCCGTGCTCTTTGATGACTGATTTCTTTTTACGAGAAGTTAACATTTTTCTATTTTAACATTATTTTTTCAGTTTGAGAATGATGCGCTTTTCCGCCGGCTTAATTGAATCAATGACGAAATCATAGGACTTGCCCTGCTCGATTTTCTTTTTCATTTCATCAATGCCGCCGAATTCGGAAACGTGAATGAGGCCCTGAATTTCCGAATCCAAACCGATGAAGGCGCCGAACGGATTAAAGCGAATCACCGTGCCTTTGTAAGTCTCGCCCGCCTTGTAGCGCTCTTCCACCTTGTCCCACGGATTCGGCTGGAGGACTTTAATAGAAAGCGACACGCGGCCGTCTTTGATTTCCACGATTTTCGCCTTCACCGCGTCGCCAATTTTCACCACGTCTTTCGGATTTTCAATCAGACGATGGCTCAATTCGGAAATATGGATTAAGCCTTCGATCGCCGGGTTGTCGGCAAACTGGAAGAAGGCGCCGAAATCGGCCACGCCGGAAATCGTGCCGTCTACCAGGTCGCCAACTTTATATTTATTCAAAAGCTCTTTGACGTTCTCGCTGACACTCTCCCGCTCGGACAAAATTAATTTGTAATTGCGGGGATTAACGTCAATGATTTTCACTTTAAGCTCTGCGCCGATCAACTTTTTCAACTCTTCAGAAATTTTATCCTTGTTGCCATCTTCCACTTTCGGAAAGTGATCAGTGGAAAGCTGGGACACCGGCAGGAAAGCCTTCAGCTGGTTGATGTCGGTCATCAGGCCGCCGCTGTTCGCGCCGGTGATTTTCACGCTGACCACTTCGCCTTTTTCTTTCAATTCTTTGACCTCCTGCCAGGCTTTTTGCTTGCCGACTTCGCGAAGCGAGAGCTCCACATAACCTTCGGCGTTTTCCGGATCCACTACTTTCGCGGTAGTCGCGCCACCGACTTCCAGATTCTTGATGGCGTCCTGTCCGTTCATCAACTCATAGCCGTAAACAATGCCGGTGCCAAAATTGCCAAGATCAAAATAAACCGCGCGCGGCGCTCTTTTCAATAATTTGGCCTCCACTAAATCCCCTTGTTTTAAAATCGTAACCAGATTGGCCCCGGTCTTCAAAAGATTCCCGAGCTGTGAATTAACCCTGTTCGTTCCACTGGTCATAGAATATTGGCATTAATAGTAGCAAGACGTTGAAAATTAGTCAAAATAGCGCTACACTAATACCTGTATGGTAATCAACTACTGCGGGGAGCGGTGTTTTAAGGTTCAGAGCGGTAAGGTGAGTATTGCCGCTGATCCCCTGCCGCGTTTCAAGGGCGATGTTACTTTGCATACCGAGGCGCGCTCCAAAGACGCGAAAGAAATGTGGCCGCCGGAAGCGGGGCATATTTACGGACCGGGCGAATACGAAATGCTGGAAGTGGAAATTGCCGGCTGGGGAAATAAAGATGCTAGCGCCACCTACCTGGTAAAGACGGAAGAGATGCGGCTGGTTTTTATGGGCGAGCCGATGAAAGAAATGGAGCCGGGGCTTTTGGATAAACTCGGCGAAGTGGATATTCTTTTCGTCCCGGCGGGCGTGAGCGCGAAAGTGATCAAGCAGATCCAGCCGAAAATCGTCATCCCTTCATACATGAAGCCGGCGGAGCTGAAAGCATTTTTGGAAGAAGTGGAGAAGAAGGCGGAGCCGGAAGAAAAATTGGTGGTCAAGAAAAAAGAGCTGGTGCCGGGCACGAAAGTCGTCGTGTTAAAGCCCTAACCAAAAATTCATAAAGTCTGCCGAGCCCAAATGTTAAAAATGGTAAAAAACTTCGTCCTCAAAATCCAAAACTCCGACGAGTCCGCCAAAAAAGTCTGGCTGGTAGTTTTGAGCGGGCTCTCGATGGTCGTTGTAGTCGCGCTCTGGCTTACATATATGAAGCTGACTGTAGCGACGGTTACTCCCCCTTCAGACGTCGTGGCGGTGGAAAATGCCGAAAATAATACTACAGGATTTTTCGCGATCTTCAGCGCTGGAGCGAAAATCATTTATGATAAGGTGGCGGCGTTAATTAACGCGAAAATTTCCACTCAAAATAACATCGTTATTGAAAACTCAGAGCAGAATTTCGTGCTGGAAGGACTGGCACCAATTTCACCGACGAAACTTCACTAGATTCACCCCGTTAGATACTATGCATTACACATATATTCTACAAAGTAAGAAAGATCGCCAGTTTTATACCGGCTACACGCACGATCTTAAACAACTTCTGAATTTGCATAACAATGGTATGGTTGTGTCCACGAAGAATCGTTTGCCCGTTAAGCTCGTTTATTTCGAAGCGTGCGCGAATCAGCAGGACGCAACACATCGCGAGAAATATCTAAAAACCGCTTGGGGCAAACGATACATCAAGAGTCGATTAAATAACTATCTAACGGGGTAAATGGCAAAGAAAAAAGAACCAAAAGGTAAAAAGGAAGAGGAGCCGAAGGCCGCCGCGCCACGGGTGAATGTTGAGAACCGAGAAATTTCCACCGAGCTCCAGGAGTCTTATTTGGATTATGCGATGTCGGTCATCGTCAGCCGCGCCCTGCCGGATGTGCGCGACGGTATGAAGCCGGTGCACCGCCGCATTCTCTGGACAATGTGGGAAGCCGGCCTGACCCACGGCGCCAAATTCCGGAAGTCTGCCACCGTCATCGGCGATGTGCTTGGTAAATACCACCCGCACGGAGATATGGCGGTCTACGACGCCCTCGTCCGCATGGCGCAGGAATTCTCGCTCCGCTATCCGCTGGTGGAGGGACAAGGAAACTTCGGCTCGATCGACGGCGACTCTGCCGCCGCTTACCGCTACACCGAAGCCCGCCTCTCGCGTATCGCCGAGGAAATGCTCGAAGATATCGATAAAGAAACGGTGGACTGGAATCCCAACTATGACGGCACTCGCCAGGAACCGAAAGTCCTGCCCGCAAAACTCCCTAATTTATTATTGAACGGAGCGGTGGGCATCGCCGTCGGCATGGCCACCAGCATCCCGCCGCATAATCTTGGCGAAGTCTCCGACGCGATTTTGCATTTGGCGGATAATCCGAAAGCCACGACGCACGATCTGATGGAATTCGTGAAAGGTCCGGATTTCCCGACTGGCGGCGTTATTTATGACAAAAAAGCGATTACCGAAGCCTATGTTTCCGGCCACGGCACGATTACCACTCGCGGCACCGCCGAGATCAAGGAAGGGAAGGGCGAAAGCAAGCACGATTACTACATTGAAATTTCCTCCATCCCCTATCAGGTGAATAAATCCGAGTTGATTATCAAAATTGCCGAACTGGTCACCGAGAAAAAAATTGAAGGCATCCGCGACGTGCGTGACGAATCGGGCAAGGAAGGTATCAGTATTATCATTGAAATGAAATCCAACGCCACGCCGCAGAAAGTACTGAACCAGCTCTACCAATACACCGATCTCCAGAAGAATTTTAACTTAAACATGCTTGCGCTCGCCGGCGGCCTCCAGCCGGAAGTAATGTCCATCAAGGATGTGCTGGCGGCGTTTCTCGCGCACCGAAATGAAGTCGTCCGCCGCCGCGCCCAGTTTGATCTGAAGAAAGCCGAAGAACGCGCGCATATCCTGACGGGTCTCTCCAAAGCGCTTTCTATTATAGATAAGGTGATCTCTACCATTAAGAAGTCCAGGGATCGCGACGACGCCAAAGTGAATTTGATGAAGAATTTCAAGTTCTCCGAACGCCAGACCGACGCTATTTTGGAAATGAAACTTCAGACACTCGCCAACTTGGAGCGTGAAAAGATAGAAAATGAACTGAAAGAAAAACAAAAAATCATCGCCGAGCTGACACTTTTGTTAAAGAGCCCGGCTAAAATCCTGCAGGTTATCAAAAACGAAATTTCCGAGTTGAAAGAAAAATATAAGGGCGATCGGCGCACGAAAGTGGTCGCAAGCGGACTCTCCGAGTTCAAAGAAGAAGACCTGATTCCGCAGGAAGAGACGATCATCACCCTCTCGCAGGGCGGCTACATCAAACGCGTCCCGCCGACTTCTTTCAAAACGCAGGGACGCGGCGGTAAAGGTTTGATCGGCTCGGACGTCAACGAAGAAGATTTCCTGATCAACTTTATGGCGGCCAACACGCACGACAATGTTCTCTTCTTCACCGATCGCGGCCGCGTCTTCCAGACCAAAGTTTACGAAATTCCCGCCGGCACCCGCACCTCCAAGGGCAAACCGATCCACAACTTCCTCGAAGTCCCGACGGAAGAAAAGATCAGCGCGATGATCACCTACGAAAAAGCGAGCGACGGCAACCTGACGATGGTGACCAAAAACGGCCTCGTGAAGAAAACTTCGCTCAAAGAATTCGGCAACGTCCGCCGCACCGGCATCATCGCCATCGGCCTGAAGAAGGGCGACCAGCTGAACTGGGTGCGCCTCTCCTCCGGAGATGACGATGTGATCGTCACGACCGCCAAAGGCCAGTCCATCCGTTTCCGCGAGAAAGCCGTCCGCACCATGGGGCGCGTGGCCGCCGGCGTGCACGCCATCCGCCTGAAGGGGGGCGACCAGGTCAGCTCGATGGATCTCGTACCCAAAGGTTTGAAGAACGCCCGCCTGTTGGTGGTGATGGCCAACGGCTATGGCAAGCAGACGCCAATCACGCAATATAAAACGCAGGGACGCGGCGGCTCCGGCGTAAAGACCGCGAAAATTACCGCCAAAACCGGCCAGCTCGTCGCCGCACATATCGTGGACGCCGAAGAAGAGTTGCTTGCCCTTTCCGCCAAAGGACAAGTGATCCGAACTAAAATTGCCACTGTTAGAATCGCCAGCCGCGCCACCCAGGGCGTCCGCATTATGACCTTAAACCCCGGCGACAAAGTTGCCGGAATAATCTGCCTCTAATTCGCCCTCTCGAATGTGCTAAAATAAATCTGTGAGCAATAGATTGATTATTTTGATATTGGCAGCGGTGGTAATTGCCGGCGTTGTGGCGTTGTTTATTTTTGGAACGCAGAAATCGGGGACTCAGCTTTCCGGGAATTTGAGTTTTTGGGGCGTCTTTGACGACTCGGCGACGATGCAGCCGCTGATCGATAGTTATAAAGCGCTTCATCCGAAAGCCAAAATAGAAATAACTTACACAGAAGTGGATAGCGATACCTACGAGCAAAAACTGGTAGATTCGCTCGCCGGCACCAACCCGCCGGACATGTTTATGTTCCACAACACCTGGCTGCCCAAACACGTCAACAAAATTTTCCCGATCAGCGCGGACGCGATGTCGCTCGCCAGTTTCAAAAACCTTTTCCCGACCGTCGCCCAGCAAGATTTCGCGCCGGATAACGCAGTCTACGCTCTGCCGCTTTATATAGACACGCTGGCAATGTTTTACAATCAGGATATTTTCGACAACAAAGGGATCGCGCTTCCGCCGAAAACCTGGGAGGAGTTCGCCAAAATCGTGCCAAAAATCCGCGAGGTAGATAAATTCGGCCGCATCACGAAGGCCGCGGCGGCGCTTGGCGGATCCAATAAAAGCATCAATCGCGCCACCGACATTTTGAATCTCTTAATGCTCCAGTCAGGCACGGAAATGGTGGCCAGCGATTTCTCCGCCGCTACGTTTGATTCCAGTCAGGGCGAGCGGGCGCTGAATTTCTACACTTCGTTTGCAAACTCCCGCGATCCTCTCTACACCTGGAATGAGTCACTCCCGTATTCGTTGGATAGTTTCGCCGCCGGCGAGACAGCGATAATGTTTAACTACTCGCATCAAATTGGATTTTTGAAAGAGAAAAGTCCTTTTCTGAAATTCCGCGTGGCGCCAATGCTCCAGCCGGAGAGCCGCCAACAGGACGTAAACTTTGCTAACTACTGGGGACTCGCCGTTTCCAACAAAACCCAAAATCAGGCGCTCGCCCAGGATTTCATCTTATATATGACTACCAACGCCGACGCTTCGAAAAAATATCTTGAACTTTCCGGACGGCCGCCAGCTTTGCGTAGCCTAATCTCCCAATATGCCGCCACCCAACCGGACCTTGGCATCTTCGCCAACCAAGCCTTGACGGCTCGCTCCTGGCCGGAAGTGGATAATGCCGCTGTGGACAGTATTTTCTCCGGTATGATCGCGAATGTGATCGCCAACCGCCTGCCTGCCAACCGCGCCCTCTCCGAAGCTGCCAGCAAGGTCACGGATTTGATGCAAAGACGGGCAAGATAAAAATTTAGAAGCTAGAAAATAGAATCTAGAATAAAACCATGAAAAATAATTTAATAAAAATTCTGCTTCCGATCATTCTACTTTCTACTTTCTACTTTCTACTTTCTAGCGCCGCCTTGGCGCAACCGGACATTAATCTGAAACCCAACTGCGATCCAACGCTCGCGCTCGGAAAACCGGGTGCCTGCGACTTAAGCGCGGCCATCGCGTTTGTGAAAAAAATCATCAATATGCTGTTTTACATTGCCATTCCCCTCGGCGTAATTATGGTGGTCTGGGGCGGGTTTGTTATAATGACTTCAGCCGGCAACGAGAGCAGGGTTGAGCAGGGCAAAAAAGTAATCACCGCCGCGGTCATCGGCATCGCCATCGCCCTCGGCGCCTGGCTGATAATTACCGCGCTCAACTTCTTTATCCAATCCCAATATCAATTTAAATAAACATGAAAAAAATATTGTTGACTATTTTCTCGTTTGCTATTACTAACATAGCCCTAGCTCAAACGGGTATTGGCTCTAACCCTCCCTCAGGAGGATGCGGCAAACAAGGTACGGATCCGTTAAGTCTCCCAAATCCACTCTGTGTTTCAAACATAACCGAACTTCTTGATAATATAGTCGGGTTTCTTTTGACCATTTCGGTGGCAATAGCCACCATTATGGTAATCTTCGGGGCTTTTCAAATTCTCACCTCCGCCGGAAATGAAGAGAAGGTAGCAAGAGGTAAAAAAACTATTTTCTACACCGTCATCGGACTCGCGATCATGTTGCTCTTCCGGGTAATTATCGCTCTTATCCAGAGATTAGTCGGGGTTTAATCTGCTGTGCTACAATAATAGATGTACCAAGGTCGATTAATTCCAATAAATAAAAAATGTTCAGAAAAGCTTTAACAATCGGCAGTTCGGTAACGGCAATGGCTTTGCCGTGGTTTGCGTCTGCGCAACTGCCAAATTATGTCCAGCCGGCGCCGGTGCAGGGAGACCCGGTGCAAAGAATTCTGGGAATACTCCAAACCGTGATCAACTGGATGCTTACCGGCTTGATCGCGCTCGCCGTTATCTTTGTGATCATCGCCGCCTACAACTATCTGACAGCCGCTGGCGATGAAGAAAAAGTTAAGACAGCGAAAAATATGATTATCTACGCCGTGGTGGCGGTTGCAGTGGGATTAGCTTCCCAGATACTCGTTTCCTTGGCAACCGCTTTGGTTAAATAGGTTTTGAGATTAATCAAAGAAAACTCCCCAGAAGGTTACCCTTTGGGGAGTTTGAGTTACTAACGAGCAAATCTGTATGAGATGGTGACTGTAGCTTTCTGCCCAGAAGACGTTCCGAGTATTCGGAAAATCCCCCTGCGCATACTCCAGTCATTCACTCTGCTTTGATCCACACGCACCTCATCGATGTAGCCATCCTGGAACTTGATTAGGAACCCTGTGGGTGGCTCAACATCAACGCGGTAGTCAACGATCTTGGTCGGATGCGTTGGTGTTATAATTTGCTGCGACCACTCATTGGTGTACAAATCAACAACCGCCCGACTAGATCCGATGAACCTTACAACTGGCTTGCTACTCTCCGGAAACAATCGATCCGGAGGACCAGCTGTGATACGGGTGCTTCCATCCACCTCCGAGCTGGAGCGACTGCCATGGCTATTCACATAGCCGCTCACCGCCGACTTGATTTTCTCACCGTAGAAACAGATGAGAGAAACGACCGCGATGAGGAGAAGTATCGCCAACGCGAACTTCGCGCCAAACTGCCTGAACTTGCCGTCATGCGTCGTATTGATGATCTGCATCACCATTCTCCTTTCTGTCAGAATCTACTTCTTGTTCTTGCCCGCATCCAAACCTGGACGAGGCTTGGTGTAGGCCGAGCCCTTCTCCACAGTAACCGGCTCGGAACCGAACCGGTTGACGACCATCGGGACAATTTGCTTAAGAGCGCTGTCCGCCGCGGGACCGATGTCCACCGCGTTGATGGTTTTCTTGACGACGCCAAGCTGGATCTGCACCCGCTCGAGCGCCTGCTCGAAGGTGATCTGATGGCCCCGCTCTGCGGCTTCTTTAACTAACCCCGCCGCCATCTGCCTCACTTTCGTCATCTCCGCCTGCCGCCGCGCGTTTTCGGACTTTTGCACCTCGATTTTCGCGAGGGCATCGGCCTTCAGGTTGTCACGCGCGACTTTCGCCCTGATGGTCTCTTCCGGCAACTGCGGATCGTCCATCAGCACCACTTTCGGAATGATTCCGTAGCGGCTGGCGACTTTCTCGTAGGCCAGAAGGGTTTCTCTGGAAATGTCGTCGAGCTCTTCGTAGACTGCGTCCACGTTGGGACGACGCTCGACTGCCGCGCTAAGCAGAGCCTCTAACTGATCCTTGAGCGTCTGCACCAGCTTATCCTGCTGGAAACTGACGTAAGCGATCAGATTAGACGGGTCCGGCGCGTATTGAAAAGCAACTTCAAGGTCCACGTAGCCCTTATCCACGCCGGACTCCGCTTCGCCGCCTGTCTCGGCCCTCAACTTTACGTCGTTGAGAGCCGTGTTCTTGAGATCCACCAGATCCGAGATTGCCTCAAAGGGAATCCCGAACGGCCGGAACAGCAAGACCGCGCCGGCGCCAACAGATCGCACCGGGCGACCGAGAAAAGTTACGATACCGCCGTTGAAGGGCTGAACGATCCCGAAACACAAAGCGATCAAAACGGCCGCGCCGCAAAGCGCCGGAAGCTGGAGCCGTCCCAGCGTCGGCCAGTAGTAGAGCAACGCTCCGACGATGCCGGTGATCCAGAGAAGCACCGGCAAACGAGAAACGTTTATCCGCTCCCGGATCACTTTGGTAGCGACCATGACCAACGCCAGCGCACCCACCAATCCGGCGAACGTCTTCCACGTCCAACCGAAGACCGCCCCCCAGGGCAGAGAGCCTGCAATCACGTCACCGATGGTCCCCCACGGGATGAACACGGCGCCAGCAAAAATTGCCGCGCCGATGACCAGAGACCACAACGCTTTCTTGAACATTCGAACCTCCTTCTTTCTGTTTTTCAATTCTAAAAGTACAGACAAACTACTGCCACAATGGTAGCACGTTCTCTCTTATTTTGTCAAGCTAAAGAAAAGCCCCCTATTTAGGGGGCTTGGTAAAAATCTCCACTTTGGCCGTCTGGTTCGGCTTCTTCCCTAAAAGGCGGAAGGGCAACCGGTAACTGCTCAAGTCTCGCTCGCTGGTATCCGTTGGCAAACGCTCCACTATCTGGCTATCGGCGAACAGCATATAGTATCCGTCAGTCGGATCCACTTCCAGCCGCCACCAAAGTTTGCGATCCGGAACCGTTATTTCCCGCGACCACTCGTCGGCCTTGAGCTCTACCGTAACAGTTTTCTGGAGACCCCTGAAGACTGCCGGCGGACGCTCATCCAAAGGAAATTGCCGGAGGCGCGCGAAACTATCGTTAACCGCCGGTGTGGTAGACGCTGGGACGAAATCTGCCGCTCGGTACGTCTCTCTGCCCATGGCAGTCCACCAACCGACAATCGCTGTCTTCGCTTTGGAAAACACACCGGACTTCGAGAGAAACCCGACGGTCATCAACAGCGAACCGATTGCTAACCCAATCAGAATGTTTTTCTTGGAAACCAACGGGTTTGCCTTTGCTAATTCCGATTCAGGCATTCTATCCTCCTGTAGTCGCACGATTCGGGCGGCAAAAGCGGCCGAAATTTGTCGAGACCGCCAATGTCGTAAACTTTCCTTTCCACCTGCTGACCCATCGTCAGTTCCGCGGAGGCATTGGCTCCATCCGGAGTGAGGCCGTCTCCCCTAAGATCGCGGGAGATCTCACGCTTGGTGGCCGCAAGCACTTTCTTCGCCCGCGAACGGAGGGCGGCGCGGCCCTCTTCTTCCATCGCCTCGCCAGTATCGCCGATGTATTGCACCGGATCGGGCGTGAAAGAAATTACGTTAACGCCACAACGGTTTTCGATTTCCGACCGTTCTTCGTCCAATCGATGCTCACTTTCCAGTCGGTTATGCAGATCCGGATTTCCGTAAAACTCCAGGCGCTGCGCCGGCAGAATCCCCTGCTCTATATGCGGCGGTATTCCCATGCGCAGTGAACAATTGACGAGATGGCCGAAAGCCTCCTGCGCACCCTTGATGTCGGCGGCATTGGTTGCTCCGGCGATGATCGCGAGTTGGTTCAAAACCACGCTCGCCAGCTCGATGTCAATCTTCTCCTGATTCATTACAAAGCTAGTCGGGAGAAGCTCTTTGTCGTTGTTCCAGGTTACCAGGCCGCCGAGCACCACAGAGAGGTTATCTTTGCAGAAAAACTTCCCCGACACCTGAACTGTACGTACCTTATTATCGAACAGCGCCACATCCTCGAACCAGGGAATGATCAGGTGGAACCCTTCTTCGAGCACCCGGCCCGTTCTCATGCCAAGAAACGTCACCATTCCGATTTTCAAAGTCGGAATCTTCCGTCCCGACGGAACAAAAACCAGAAAAAATACCATCACTGCCGCTCCAATGATTGCCAGCGTGCCACCGTGGCGATAGCTCTCGTAGATCGCGGCGCCGCTCGCTCCGAGTAAAAACCCGGCGGCGAGCAACTGCAGAAATCCGATACACAACCGGCGAATGAATCTTCGCACAAGATCCTCCTTGAAAAATTAAATTTTCAATCCGAAAAACTAGCTAGACCTTATCACGAGTTGTTTAAAAAGTCAAACATCTTTTTTAAACAACCTGGTCTTATAGGCTAATTCGTGCGAATTAGCCTATAAGACAACAAAAGGGCCTGCTTAAAAAAGCAGGCTTAAAAAACTTTTTATAAAATGGAGCGAAAGGAGTCGCAGTCCAACGACAACGGTTGCAAGTGCGAGCGTGAACGCGGCAAAACGGAAGAACGGCCGCCAGCGAGATTGTTTTGCAATCAAGTCAACGATCAAAACAGCTGAGCGCGAAAACTGCCACTTATACTCTAAAGCTAGCCGCTGCGCCTTTTTCAAAAAATCCAAATCGTAAAGATGGATTTCTACTTCTGGCCAATCGCCGGCAAGATTAAGGCTCTGCCGTCCTTTGGCAGTGATCGTCATAACAACATTGTTGTCCAAGTGACCCGCGCTGCCGAAAATCCTCCAAAACCATCTGAGCGCCGATCTCTTGTCAAAGCGCAGCCGCGGCACGCTGGCGCGTATCACTCCCCTGCCGGCACGAGAATGCAGGTATAGGCCGGGACAAAGGCTTTTTACAATTTCCGCAATTTTTTGCTCGCGCGCAAACTGACCTTCTCTGATCTCAACAACATTGCCAGTCATCTTTCTCGCCTTTCAAAGCACTAACAATAATATTATCATCAGAGTATTGACTGGTAAGCTCGTTTTGTTGATTACTTGTTAATAACCTTTGGATAACCCCGGTGCCAAAGCTTCGCGTTGGCACCCGGGCAAGCTTGCTCTCGTGGCGGAACTGGCAGACGCGCATGGCTTAGGACCATGTTCCCGCAAGGGATTGGAGGTTCAAATCCTCCCGAGAGCACATTAATACGGCTAACAACACCTTGATAAACTAGTCTGTGTTGGCTACCATAGCTGTAGTTGGTTGATATATTTTTTGGAGGCAGACATATGATCGTTGTCCTTGCGGCGCTTATTGGATTAGTGATTGCGACGGCAACTCATTTTTTTGAAGTCGGAACAAAACAGCTTCCTCTCGGCACGCACACCTTGCTGATCGGACTGATGGGGTTTATGTATTCCAGCGTGATTCTGGCCGGATTTCTCGTTGAGTTCAAGAATACACTTGGAGGCCGAAAGTATTTTGTTGCCCTTGTTAAGAGTTTGGCCTTTGGCCTATTTATAACCACATTCGCAATGCTAGGATCTGCTATGCTACATAAAATTGAGAATAAACCGTTTAAGGTTTATTGGTTTGGTGTTATTTTCATTTTTCTACTTTTTTCAGCTATGCCGCTTAACGGAGCTTGGAAGCCAAAGCACGTTGAAGCCAAAAACAATCAAAATACCCCTCACTAGAGGGGTTTCTCTTTTTAATTAACTTTTACTGATTTATAATAATTAACAATATGCCGAAGCCTGTTGTGCTGGCAATTCTGGACGGAACCGGACTTTCGGATGACCCGAAGGGCAACGCCGTCGCGCTTGCTAAAAAACCCAATCTGAAATTTTTCAGCGAAAATTATCTCGGCACGAAATTGAAAGCATCCGGCATCGACGTAGGAGTGCCCTGGGGCGAGGTTGGCAGTTCCGAAGTCGGCCACACTAATATCGGCGCCGGCCTAGTGATTTACCAAAATTATCCGCGCGTCAGTATTTCGATCCAAGATGGAAGCTTTTTTAAAATCCCCGTGTGGGACGAGACAATCCAGCGCCCGAACGTCCATCTGATGGGCCTGATTACCAATTCCGGCATCCACGCCCACATCACTCATCTGATCGGCCTGCTTAAGATGCTTTCGCTAAAAAAATATAAGGGCGGTGTTTTCATTCACGTCTTCACCGATGGCGAAGATGCCCCTCATCGTTCCGCGCCCCAGTTTATCAAACAAATCGAAGACGCGATAAAAGAATACCGCATCGGTAAAATCGCGAGCGTCAGCGGGCGCTACTGGCCGATGGACCGAAGCAAAAACTGGGATCGCGTCCAAAAGTTTCTGGACGTGTTGGTGGACGGCAAGGGACCGATGGCGGCCAGCGCGGAAGAAGTGTTAAAAAATTCTTATGCGAAAGAAATTGAGGACGAGATGATTGAGCCCACAGTCATTACAGATACTAAAGGCGCTCCGGTGGCGGCGTTGAAAAAAACCGATTGCGCCATATTTTTGAACATTCGTCCGGATCGAGCCCGCCAGCTTACCGAGCTTTTGGACAAAATCGACGGCCTGCTCACGATAACCATGACGCAGTATGCCGAAGGACAAAAAGCCAAGGTGGCTTTCCCGCCCCAATATATCACCGAACCCATTGCTAAAGTGATTTCCGACGCCGGCAAAAAGCAGTTCCACATTGCCGAAAGTGAGAAATACGCGCACGTTACCTACTTTTTAAACGGCGGCCGCGAAGAGCCGTTCCCCAGTGAAGATCGCGCCACCATTCCATCGCCTAAGATTTCCAGCTATGACAAAAAACCGGAGATGTCCGCGCGACAAATTACCGATGCGGTACTGGAAAAATTAGATGAAAACAAATACGATTTCTTCGCCGTAAATTTCGCCAACGGCGATATGGTTGGCCACACCGGAAATTTAGAAGCGACGGCTAAAGCCATAGATGTGATGGACGAATGTTTGGCTAAAATCGCGAAAAAAGTTTTGGAACAGGATGGTGTGCTGGTAATCACCGGCGACCACGGCAATTGCGAAGAAATGATTAATCAGCAAACCGGCGGCATCGATACCGAACACTCCACCAATCCGGTGATGCTCCTGATCATCGGCAACCAATATAAGGCTGAGCAGGTGCCGGTGGTGTCCGGCGAAGCCAACGGCCTACTCGCCGATGTCGCTCCGACTATTTTAGAAATTATGGGCATCCCCAAACCAAAAACAATGACCGGCCAGAGCCTCCTTCATTCAATCGGCAGAATCGATATTGTTTAATCTCTTTGCTTGCCGTGAAAGGCCTCGTGGACTTCTTTGAGATGCTTGTTGGTAAGGTGAGTATAAACCTGCGTCGTGGAAACATTGGCGTGGCCGAGTAATTCCTGCACCGAGCGGAGGTCCGCGCCGTTCATGAGCAAGTCGGTGGCGAAAAGATGGCGGAGGCCATGCGGCGTGATGCGTTCGGTGATGCCGGCCTTCCTCGCGTAGTAGCTGACTAACCGCTGGACCGAACGAGGCGTGATCTTGCCGATCACTTTGCCATTCTTTGTCAGGCTGACAAAAAGATGTTCGTGGGCGTCAGGCCGTTTATCTAAATATTCTTTTAGGGCTTTGTTGGCGGTATCGGAGACGAAAACCAACCGCAATTTCTCGCCCTTCCCACGCACGGTTAATTCTCCCCGTTCGAAATTTAAGTAGCGATTCAAGCCGCACAACTCCGACAAACGAAGGCCGGTAGAAAAAAGTAGTTCCAAAATTGCCTTGTCTCGGAGACCGCGCAATTCTGATCCCGAGGGAGCGGCTAACAGCCGCTCCAGATCAGCAACATCTATAATTTCAATCTGCCGCTGCGGAATCTTCGGCAATTCCACCTTATCCGGTGCCACCGCATGATAATCTTTCTTGATCAAGTATTTCAAAAAGTTGCGGATAGCGATCACGTAGTAGGCTTGGGTTATTTTTTTTAAATTCTTTTCACGGGCAATGGCCATGCGAAAATTATTTATTTTATCCAAGGTCAAATCTTTATTATCTTTTATCTTTTGGTGGTCTATAAAAGAACGGAGGTAGCGTTCATAGTTTTCACGTGTCTTAGGCGAGCGGTTTTTCTCGATCTCTAAATAATCAAGATAGTCTTTGATAAGTTGCTTAATACTGGCCATGCTACTATTATAACACCACATGAAAAGACCCCCGATCGTAGTAATAATGGGGAGCGTCGATCACGGTAAAACCACCCTGCTCGACTATATCCGTAAAACCAATGTCGCCGCTAAAGAAGCCGGCGGTATTACCCAGTCTGTTGGCGCTTATGAAATAGAACATTCTTCGACTGGCTCAGGACAAACGCAACATATTACTTTTATTGACACACCAGGCCATGAGGCCTTTTCTAAAATCAAAGCCCGGGGAGCCCACATCGCCGACATCGCCATTTTGGTAGTCGCCGCCGACGATGGCGTTCAGCCGCAGACGAAAGAAGCTCTAAAAATTATCAAAGAATCACAAACGCCATTCATTGTGGCCATCAACAAGATTGACCGCATTCCGGATACTACCAAAGTCAAAAATGAATTGATGCAGACAGGCGTGCTTCTGGAGGGCTATGGCGGCAGTGTCAGCTATCAAGCGCTGTCGGCAAAAACCGGTGAGGGCATTAACGATCTTTTGGATTTAATCCTACTCGCTGCCGATGTGGAGCGTCTGGATTTTGATCCAAACCATCACGCGAGCGGCATCGTGCTTGAATCTACGATGGACAGCCGCCGCGGCGTTATTGCCACCCTGATCATCACCGACGGCACACTCAAAACCGGCGACACAATCGCGACCGCCACCGCTCAGGGCAAGGTAAGGATATTGGAAAATTTCCTCGGCAAAAAAGTTGATTCGCTTAGCCCATCCTCACCCGCCGTCGTCATAGGATTTGAAACTCTGCCAAAAGCCGGTGACCCATTCCACATTGGCGGGGCAGAAGAAATAAAGCCTATTCCTAAAAAAGCGATGCGGGCAGTGATGAGCAAAGAAGCTAAGGAAAGCAATGTTAATTTAATTTTAAAAGCGGATGTCAGCGGATCGTTGGAGGCGCTTACACAAGTAATCAAAGCGATACCAACAAAACAGGGACAGACATTGGAAATCATTGAAGAGTCGGTCGGCGACATCACCGACGGCGATGTCAAACTGGCGCTTTCCACTAAATCGCTGATTATTGGCTTCCGCGTCTCGGCCACTAAAGCGGCGGAAACATTAGCTCGCGCGCAAAATGTGAAAATTGTGCAGTCGGAAATTATCTACGATCTTGTAAAGGTGGCGGAAGAGACACTGCTCTCCATCGGCAAAACGATGGCCAGAGGCAAGCTGGAAATTCTCGCTACTTTCGGCAAGAAAGCCGGCAAGCAGATTATCGGCGGCAAAGTGACGGAAGGAATTATTTCCAACAACGCCGCTCTGGACATTGAACGGAAAGCATCGGTAGTTGGCAAAGGAAAAATCGTTAATCTTCAGCAATCCAAAAAAGACATAAAGTCCGTGCCGGTCGGCAGTGAATGCGGGATGATTTTTGATACGGAAACCGAGATCAAAGTTGGCGATATCCTAATTCAACGCTAATGAAGTTTCATAGGCCGGACAGGGTCAGCTCCCTGCTCCGCGATCAATTAAATCAATTAATTCTGCGGGAAATTGAAACCCCGGGCGCCCTTTTAACTATTACCGATGTCCAGATCAGCAAAGACGTGACGCAGGCGATGGTGAAAATCAGCGTGCTCCCGGCAGAAAAAGCCGGAGAGGTTCTGAAAATTCTGGAGAAGGCCCGCAAGAGTTTGCAATATCAGCTGGTCCGCAAAATGAATATTAAACCTACGCCCCAAATCGCTTTCCGCCTGGATCTTGGTCCGGAAAAAGCCGCGCAGGTAGAAAAAGCATTGCTGGAAGTCGAAGAGGGCGAAGAAAATTAAAAACCAACCCAAAGGAGTTGGTTTTTAATTCGGTGCCTGGGGCCGGACTCGAACCGGCACGCTCTTGCGAGCGGCAGATCTTAAGTCTGCTGCGTATACCAATTTCGCCACCCAGGCATATTCGGTTTTGAGGCGCCGGGGAGAATCGAACTCCCGAATAGAAGTTTTGCAGACTCCTGCCTTACCACTTGGCTACGGCGCCATCGTAAACATTATTACCATTAAAAACCAAAAAGTAAAATCCCCTATTTCTGGGGATTTTCTTTTTTCTTTAGACATTCTTGGCACCGGCAGGGACAGTGCGAACAACCAGAACATTTGCCGCGAAGGTGGTACTTCAATCTGAGTACAAAAAGGATGATGCCGACAACAAGAAGAACCCAAAAACCGTTGCGTACCAAAAAGTCGCGTTCGTCCACAGGCTGTCTCCTTTCAGCTGAGCTATTTTCAGTTTATCAGCTAATGCTTTGCTAAAACAGCCAGTGCGACGGCGGCAAAAGCCAGTCCGATATCGCGGAAAGTAATAATTAAGGCGCCCGGGTCCGCCAGAATTATTCCAACCATCACTGCCGCGGAAATCATCGCCGCAAAAGTAGTTTTAATTCCAGAAACCAGCCAGACCGCAAGGCCAATTTCAAAAATAGAAAAAATAGTCAGCAAGGTGCCAGCTAATGGATCGCTGCGTAAAAATGCCGGGAGAAATCCGACCCAGTCGTCTGGACGCTGGAGTGAAGAAATCGCGGCATAGAAAAATGTGGCGGCAAGGCCAATGCTTAAAAGCAAAATTGCCAACCGCATCTTTAATATATGCCCCATCATTGCTTTTAAGTATAACAAACCCCCGATGTATATCGGGGGTTTGTAGTTACTGAAGCACTACGATTTCGGCTTTATGCAAACCGAACTTACGAGCACTGGAACGATCCGGCATCCAAATATCCACTCGGTCTTGGAAGCGCTTGGCCATCCGGTCCTCAACTACGAAAACCTTTTCGCCAAATAATTCCGGAATCTTGATGTGGGTATGAAGCGGCAAGAAGTTAGCGGCTACAATACCGTCCGCTACATGAGCGCCGGAAGCTGTAGTAAACGGCGTATCGTCGGTCTGGTCCGGAGTAGAAGAATAGGCGGTCACTTTCGCGGCAATACGCTTAACACCCTCTTCCAAAGGGGTCTTGGCGGTAATTGAAGTGTCTTGAATGACATTTTCAAAAACTGGGCCGAGATCGCTTTCGGCGTAAATTACTGGGATTGAGCCGGTAGAAGCATTCGCAAGCAGAGCTATGGCGATGGCTCCATGGACGAATTTGGTAGTAAAAATATTCATGTTTTTTTGTTTACCGCCTGTGGCAGGAAATAAAAACCCCCCACATAAGGGATCCTTTATTTGAGCCTACTTTAGCACGCTAATTCTATTTTGTCAATAGGGCTAAAAGAAGCCATTTTCAGTTAAATCACGGTGCGTGTGGAAGGAATCACCCGCGACTCTCGGCTCGCCGTCGCTCGCCGAGGTCTGGGCACCGCCTCACGATTTTTCCTGCTGGAAAAATCGCTCCGGCGTTCGATTCTAATATAGCGGTGCGCATGGTAGGAATCGAACCTACGACCTCTGTCTTATCAGGACAGCGTTCTACCACTGAACTACATGCGCATATTTTAGTGCTGGGTCAGGACAGGTTCATCCCGGGGCGGCCATTATATGGTACATCGACCACCCGTCTCGGCCTACTGGCCTCGACCCACTGAACTACACACGCAAAAACCGACTAATCAATAATAGCTAGTATACCGAATTAGTCACCTAAATCAACTATTGCGAACCCTTTAACTGACTAAACTTTTCAAAGTTGTAAGTCTCAATTTTAGGCACATTCAACGGACCGGCGCCCGAAACCACGGATATCTGGCTAACCAAAAAATTTAGTAAATAAACTACATAAATTATCAAAAGTAACGATAGCAGGCCGCCAATTACATAAAATAAAAGATTCTTGTTGGCCATATTATTGATAAAATACCTGCCCGTCCGCGAGAATGCTGTAAGCAGTATTGCCTGGCTGGCGAGTGAGGTCAATGGAGTTGAGCTTTACAAAATACCGACTTTTTTCCAGATCCTTTAAAAATTTCTGAAAGTTTTCGTAAGAACCACTACCGGTAATAGAGAAACGGATAAATCCCGGTATATCCCCTTTCGGCGCGGTCTCACCGCCAAAATTGAAACCAAGATCGATTTTTTCATTCTTGGCAACTAAGATTAAAGATTGCCCGAAGTTGATCAGATCATCTTTTAGCGGCAAAGCTCCATTTAATGCTGTAAACAACGGCTGGGCCTTGTCGGAATCCGCTTTCAGTGTCGCCAGCTGACCAGTGGCCTGAGTGCGAAAAGCAAGTTCGCTTTTCTGATTGAGGATTTTTCTAGCGTGCGCGCCTAGATCACCGGCAATAAACTGGGCGGCAAATATCATCAATGTCACTGCTCCAAGAGCGATGCCCAGTTGTGTTAAAAGTTGCTTTTTAAAACTGTTTATCATTACTATACTGTTATTATATCACAATCCCATGCCTGCCGATTTTAAGATTTTGCGGCTCAGTGACAAAAATTACCCGATTCTTTTAACAGAAATCCCCGTTCCTCCGGGGACGATTTACTATAAAGGCGTGCTGCCGGATTCCGATCAGCCACATATCGCGATTGTCGGCACACGCAAAGCTACCGCGACTGGCTTAGCTATTGCCAAAAAATTAGCCAGGGAATTAGCCGAAGCAGGAGCGGCAATTGTTAGCGGCTTGGCGTTGGGAATTGACGCCGCGGCTCATGAAGGCGCACTTGCCGGCAAAGGTAAAACCATCGCTGTCTTACCAGTTGGCATAAACAGAATCTATCCTGCCCAAAACGAAAACCTCGCTAAACAAATTTTAGAAATGGGCGGCGGCATTATCAGCGAATACGAGCCCGGCAAACCTAGCCTCAAAAATCATTTCCTGGAACGCAACCGTATCGTTAGCGGCCTGTCTGTTGGCGTTGTGGTAGTGGAAGCCCCGGAAAAATCCGGAGCGCTTTCTACCGCCGCTCACGCTCTCGAACAAAACAGAGAGGTATTTGTAGTGCCTGGGCCGGTAAATCATGACAATTACAAAGGCGCACATGCTCTACTTCGTGCCGGTGCCCGGCTCGTTACCAACGCCGCGGAAATCCTGGACGATTTAAATCTCGCCCCCGCCCATACCCAACAGACTTTGCTATATATGAAAGAGGCGGGGCTGAATGATGACCAGCGGGCGGTTCTCGCAGTTTTGCGGTCTTCGGGCGAACCGGTTGATGTTGACAAAATCCGCGATCTGACGAAAATTGATATTTCTGTCGTCAATCGAAACCTGACTTTGCTTTTAATTCAGGGTATCGTTAAAGAAGAAAGCGGCCGCTACTTTCTGGCGCGTTAAAAATAAAAAATGAATCCCATTAGGAATTTTAAAAGTAAAATATTTCTACGGGCAAGACTCTTTCAAGGAAAATCGGCGGACACAATAATCAATAAATTATAATATAAATTTCTAACGGGATGAATTTAGTAATAGTAGAGTCGCCAACTAAAGCCAAGACTATTAGCAAATTCCTCGGCAGTGATTATAAGGTGGAATCATCTTATGGGCACATCCGAGATTTGCCGAAAAGTACGCTCGGCATCGATGTGGAAAAAAACTTCGAACCCAAGTACATCGTTCCGATCAAAGCCAAAAAAGTTGTTAAACAGCTCAAAGAAGACGCCAAAAAAAGCGGCGAAATTATTCTCGCTACTGATGAAGACCGTGAAGGAGAGGCGATCGCCTGGCACTTGGCAGAAACGCTCGGCATCAAAAAACCGCGCCGGATTGTTTTCCACGAAATCACCAAAAGCGCGATTGAAAACGCGCTCAAACATCCGCGCGCGCTCGATTCCAATTTAATTGATGCCCAGCAAGCGCGTCGTATTTTAGATCGCCTGGTCGGCTACAAGCTTTCTCCATTTCTCTGGAAAAAAGTAGTGCGTGGCCTTTCGGCGGGACGCGTGCAATCGGTAGCCGTCCGCCTTATCGTCGAGCGGGAAAACGAAATTCGCGCTTTCAAGCCGGAAGAATACTGGACGATTGTCGCCCAGCTCCTAAAAAGTGGCGTTCCAATAGAGTTTAACCTAACAAAGATTGAGGATAAGGCAATTGATAAATTTGAAATTAAAACTAAAGAGCGGGCCGAGGAAATTGTCGCCGATCTCCGAAAATCAAATTTTGAAATTACCGGCCTTCATAGCAAGGAAGCGACTAAAAATCCCCCAGCGCCATTCACCACCAGCACGATGCAGCAGGAAGCTGCCCGCCGGCTCGGTTATTCTGCTAAAAAAACAATGGTCATCGCCCAACACCTTTATGAAAACGGTCACATCACTTACATGCGCACTGACTCGGTAAACCTTTCCAACGAATTCGTCGGTGTGGCGAAGACCTGGCTGGAAAAAGAGCTTGGTAAAGAATACGCCCTTACCGCTCCCCGTTTTTTCAAATCCAAATCCAAGCTTGTACAAGAAGCGCACGAAGCTATCCGCCCTACCAATGTCGCGGAAATTCCGGACGCTATCGGCCTAACCGACGCCAGCGAAAAGAAACTTTATAAAATGGTCTGGCAACGCGCCGTCGCTTCACAGATGCCGGAGGCAAAGATCTCTCTGACCGCCGCCGACGCCACCGCCGGCCTGCCCGGCCAGGGCAAATACACACTTCGCGCCAATGGCCAGCAGATTATTTTCGATGGCTATTTGAAAGTCTGGCCACAAAAATTTTCCGAAAAAACCCTACCGGATTTGGAAAAGGGAGAAAAGTTATCCGCAAAAGAAATAACTCCGTTCCAACACTTCACCGAACCACTGCCACGCTACTCGGAAGCCACGCTGATCAAGGCGCTAGAAGAACATGGGATCGGTCGCCCGTCCACTTACGCGCCAACATTATCGGTGATCCAGACGCGCAACTATGTCCAAAAAGAACAGGGCAATTTCAAACCAACCGAAACCGGGGAATTGGTCAATAAGGTACTCACCGAGCATTTCCCGCAGATCGTGGACATTGATTTCACCGCTAAAATGGAAGAACAATTGGATAACGTCGCGCATGGCAAAGAAAAATGGCAACAGGTCATCGGCGATTTTTACGTTCCGTTCGCGAAGAATCTGGAGGAAAAATATCTGGAAGTAAACAAAAGCGAATTGGTTAAGGAAGAGATGACAGATGAGAAGTGCGAGAAGTGCGGCAAACCGATGATGGTTAAATACGGTCGTTTCGGAAAATTCCTCGCCTGCTCCGGATTTCCCGACTGCAAAACTACCAAAGCCCTGGCTAAAGAACCGCCGAAAATGATCGGGATGAAATGCCCGAAGTGCTTAGAAGGCGAGGTAATTGAGAGAAAGGTGTCTAAGGGACGCGCCCGAGGAAAAATGTTCTGGGGCTGTTCCCGCTACCCGAAATGCGACTACGCTTCCTGGACTAATCCACTCAACCCTCCGCCAAAGGAAGAAAAATCAACCGAAAAAATAAAAACCTCCGAATCCTAGGATTCGGAGGTTTGGTTTTTTACTTTTTGCCGCTCCACTTGAAGAACAGCCGCTAGTAGTCGGTGGTTATGCAAAGGTGGTGCGGGATTTCCTTGGAGGCCTCGCGGCCTTCCGACCAGAGTTTGAAATCGAGCTCGAGCATCGTCCAAGGGCGGCAATCAGCTACCACGGCGCGCCGGATTTTGTTGATTCTCTCAAGAAGCTCGGCTACCGCGTAGGTCGTGGCGATGCGGATTTCCAGCTCTTCGGGAGACTGCCTGGCAATCATCTTGCAATCATTGATTGTTTTGCCCAGCGTTTCCGAATAGCACAGAACATTGAGGGAACGCAGACAGTTCGGCACTTGGTAATCCACGACGGGCCCGATATGCTCCGGGTCCCTTAAAAGCGGTAGCTCACCGCCGGAATCTAGCGCGCGGCCGTGATACATCAAAACAAACAGCTGCGGGCGCTTCGCGAAATATAATTGGTGGTTGTGGTGATCCTGACCAAAGGCAGTTGGGAAAATTTTGAGCAGCACTTCTACCAATCCAATCTGCAATGTCTCATAAGAACTTACGGCGCATAAGTCGGAAAAGGGAAATCGGACAAACCGCATAATGTCGTCTCTGAAGTCCCTCTCCATCACCTCGGCAACTTCAGCGAGGTGTAAAACTCGCTCGCCAAGCAACGACGGAAGATTGTCGCCTTGAAAAAATTCCGTGGCCGCCCTATGGTCACCCTCGCACCAGTCGTTCCGCATTTGCAGAAACGTTTCGGCCGGCACCGGATTTTCCCCAAAGTACCGGTAAAAACATCTGCCCATCGCCGAACTACCGGAAAATTCTTCCACTTTGTATTGGTCGTGGGGCGGATCAAAAAGCGTGAAAGCGAAATCGATTGCGGATTTGTAAAGCAGTTGGGAGACAAAAGCGATATTGTTCTCCGGCTCGACGCCCTTTGTCCGCCAATTCGGCGGTGGTGCGTCTTTCTCCAAGCTCAACTTCGCCCAATCGCTGGCGACTGTGCCTAGTTTCTGTTCGTCCACGAAAACGTGGACATTTCTATTGTCCTGGACCATTTCCCGCCAACGATCGAGGATTCGGTCGGTAAAGTAATTCATCGCCTCTCCTTGTGAAAAAGCTGACCATATAATAAGTTAATAGTAAGAAAATGGCAACTTTGAATGAAATAGTCCGCAAGAGCGATTTGGTCAGGCGGGCTTATGATTTTGCTAAAAAGGCGCACGCCGGTCAGAAAAGGAAAAATGGCGAGCCGTATTTCAATCACCCTCTGGCGGCCGCCGAATCCATCGTCGAATGGGGTTTAGACGACCCGACTATCGCCGCGGCTCTACTGCACGACACTGTAGAGGATACAAGCTTCACGATTCAAGATTTACGAAACGAATTCGGCGAAGAAGTGTCGTTTCTGGTGGATGGTGTCACCAAAATTGGAAAAGTTAAATATCGCGGCATAGAAGCCAAGGTGGAAAATCTGCGCAAGTTTATTTTGTATTTGAGCCAGGATATCCGCGTCATTTTGGTGAAACTTGCCGATCGCCTTAACAATATGAAAACGCTCTACGCGCTCCACCCATCGAAACAGAAACGCGTAGCGCTAGAAACAATGGAAATCTACGCCCCGCTCGCCTATCGCCTTGGAATGCAAAAATTAAGCGGTGAATTAGAAGATTTAGCCTTCCCCTACCTCTACCCGCAGGAACATAAATGGCTGATCGAAAACGTGAAAGAACGCTTTGAAGAGCGCGAACGTTACTCCAGGCGCGTCCAGCCGATTCTCGAAGAAGAGCTCCGCAAAGATGGGGTGGAGATGACCAAAATTGATTCGCGCGCCAAGCGCTACACCAGTTTGTACAAAAAACTGCTGCGCTATGATATGAACATTGAAAGCATCTACGATCTGGTTGCCATGCGTGTCATCGTGAAATCGCTGGAGGATTGTTATGCCGCGCTGGGCACGATTCACAAAATCTGGCCGCCCGTACCCCATCGCTTCAAAGATTACATCGCTCTGCCAAAACCCAACGGTTACCGCAGTCTCCATACCACTGTTTTCGGGCCGGAAAATAAAATCACCGAAATCCAAATCAAAACCCAGCAAATGCACGACGAGGCGGAAAACGGCATTGCTGCCCACTTCGCCTATCAGCAAATAAAAAATACCAAAAATTACCTGGAGCGGAATGTCGCTTTCGCCGACAGAAAAGAGCTGGGCTGGATACAACAGCTTCGCAATTGGCAAAAAAATTTCACTAACTCGGAAGAGTTCGTCCAGTCTTTAAAAATAGATTTTTTCAAAGATCGCATTTTAACGCTCACCCCTCAAGGCGAGGTCATTGATTTGCCCGTCGGCGCCACACCGGTGGATTTCGCCTACCAGATACATACTGACATTGGCAACCACTGCTCCGGTGCCAAAGTAAACGGCAAAATCGCCGCGCTGGAACACCCCCTGAAATCCGGCGACATGGTAGAAATTATGACCCAAAAAAACAAAGGCCCATCGGAGGCTTGGCTCAACTTCGTCCACACCGGTAACGCCCGTAACCACATTCGCGCGGCACTTCGCCATTCCGGCCCGTCGATGTTTAATAAAAAAGAACTGCGAACGCTGGAATTTAAATTTACCATCAGCGACCGTGTCGGACTATTGAGCGAGCTGACTGGCGTAATCAGCCGATCGCACGTGAATATTCAAACCGTTAATGCCAAGTTGCCGTCCGTGAAAATAACTTGCGGAGCATTGCCAAAAGAGAAGGCGGAAAAATTGCTGGCCAAGTTAAAAAAAATTAAAGAGATAAGGGAGGCAAGCTATCGGTTTGTGTAGTGCCTTTCAGACGGTCGACAATACCCTTCAACTCCTCCGGCGAATAAAAAGTGATAATTAGTTTTCCGGTTTCACCGGCATGCTCCACTTTTACGGGAGCGCCGAGCGCTCCTTCAAGCTCGCGCTGCAGAGAAAGCGTTTCCGAATCAACAACGCTGATAACAGGAATAGCAGATGGACTCTGCGCCGGTTTTTGGATGGACTGGATACGGCTTCGTAACTCACGCACGCTCATTGTGCTGCGCAAAAGATCTTCAAATAAGGCCTGTTGCTGAGCAAGATCAGGCACGGTCAACAAAAGCCGCCCCTGGCTCTCACTGATTTGGCTCTTCGCGATGGCATCCTGAATTGCTGTTGGCAGACTGAGAAGCCGGATGGTGTTAGCAATGACTTCTCGACTCTTACCGAGACGCGCGGCTACTTCCCTCTGCGTCAGTCCAAATTCATCGGCAAGTCTCGCGTAGGCCCGCGCCGCTTCTATTGCGTTTAAGTTTTCCCGCTGAACGTTCTCAATAATCGCCAGCTCCAAACGGTCCTTGGCAAGATTCACGCTTCTAATAACCGCTGGAATGCGTTCCATTCCTACCATTTGAGCCGCCCGCCACCGCCGTTCACCGGCAACAAGAATATATTTAACATCGGTTCCGGCTTCTTTTATCTCTTCCAGTTTGGTAACCACAATCGGCTGGAGAATACCGAATTCCCTGATGGACGCCGCCAGCTCTTTCAAGGCATTTTCATCAAAATCCCGCCGCGGTTGCTGCGGGTTTGGCAATATCTTATCTACTTCTATTAAGAATACCGGTCCTTGAACAGGCAGATCGTGTTCCTGCATACCCGGTTGCTACAACTTCGACTGCGAGTTGGCGCCAACTCGCCGGAATAAGCGACTTTTCATGATTTTGATTAAAATAGCATGCCTCGCGCGAACTTCAAAAAAGAATAGTGTCGAAGTTGTAGCACCGGGCATAACTCTTCCATTTTACTATAAAATCGCTTAAATTATTAGTAGTTCATCTTAAAAAGCCGAGGTGGCGGAACTGGCAGACGCACACGACTCAAAATCGTGCGCCTTACGGCATGCGGGTTCGACTCCCGCCCTCGGCACAAAAAATAAAAATCGCTAATTTGATTGGCGGTTTTTATTTTTTGACTTTTTGTAATTTTTTTGTATAGTTCAGCTGTTCTTTGAATTAACGATCTTTAAAGAAGGTGGTGCCATGCTCACTGATTTTGCCGGTAAGATTGCTGGCGCGTTAGCAATAGCCGGATACATACCGTACATTGTCGCAATCCTGCGCAAACAGACCAGGCCAAGCAAAGCAACCTGGCTTATCTGGGCGACGATTGATATCCTGGTGGTTGGCAGTTACTTTGGCGCGGGAGCAAGAAGTACGCTTTGGGTGCCGATTGCCTTTATGGTTGGGGCGTCAACTGTGGCTATGCTATCGGTGAAATACGGCGAGAAGTCCTGGGCTCCTTTGGATATCGGCTGCCTGGTTGGCGCTGCAATCAGTGTCGCCCTGTGGCTTGCCCTTAACTCCCTTGCCGCTCTGTTGGTCAATATCTTGATTATGGCGCTAGGCACAATCCCGACCATAAGAAAAGTTTATCTGGATCCGTCGGGAGAAAGCCGGCTGGCCTGGATGCTCTTCTTATTTTCCTGCGGCGCTAATCTCTTCGCGGTGGAAAGATGGTTATTCGCCATCGCTGTCTACCCAATTTGCGTGTTCGCTTTCGACTGCGCAATTGCAATCTTGATTTTCTGGCCAAGAAAAAAGTAACCGTTCCGACGTACATCGGGGCGGTTTTTATTTGCCGTAGACATAAAATTATGTATAATTTTATCAGTTCTTTCTTATTTGCCTATTGCGCCCTTAGCTCAGTGGTAGAGCGTTTCATTGACATTGAAAAGGCCGCTGGTTCGATCCCAGCAGGGCGCACAAATATAAAAGACCTTGTTAAGGTCTTTTATATTTCTATGTATTTCCTGCTGGGATCGAACGGGAAAGGGGTCGGGAAAACGGTAGTTTTCCCGTGGCGGAAACATTAAAACCGCTGGGTTTTAAAGAGGCGCGAAGCGCCGAGTGAGATTTCCCGCAGGGCGCACTACAAAATGTTTAACTTTTATGTTAATCTAGCAACAGAACTTTGACGGAGGTGCTCTATGACAAACCGAGCAATTTTTCTGGATCGAGACGGCACCGTGATTAGGGCCGTATCTAGGCCAGAAATTAGAAATCATGCAACGGCTTGGTCGCCGTGGTATGTAAATGAAATAAATTTTGAACCTTCTTTGGGCGAAGCGTTAAAAATTTTCCGCGATTTCGGTTATCTGATTGTTATAGTTACTAACCAACCCGACGTGACTTATGGAAATATTACCGAGGAACGCTGGCAGGAAATCCAAGACATCGCGATGAAAGAAGTTAAACCTGATGCGATATATATTTGCAGACATGGCAAGAAAGACGGCTGTCCACGCAAAAAACCCTTGCCGGGAATGCTCAAAGACGCTGAAGATAATCTCAACCTCAATCTCGCTGAATCTTTTATGATCGGCGACACGGAAAATGATGTGCTCGCTGGTAAGCGGGCGGGCTGTAAAACGATTCTGATCCGCCGGCCCTACAACCGGGATAACACCGAGGCCAATCAGAATGCCGATTTCGTGGTGAAAAGCCTGCTCGAAGCCGCGGCGATTGTGTAAACTCAACATCCCACACATAATCAATGTGTGGGATTTCCTTATTAATATTTAAATGACCCAGCCGAAAATAATTTACGAAGATAAGGACATCCTGGTTATCAATAAACCGGCCGGGCTTTTAGTTCATCCGATTAAGGCGTACCCCTCTAAAGACACGCTGGTAGCTTGGCTGACCAAAAAATATCCAAAAATAAAAACTGTCGGCGATGACCCGGCCAATCGCCCGGGCATTGTCCATCGCCTCGACAAAGAAACTTCCGGCGCGATGGTGGTCGCCAAAACTCAAAAGGCTTTTGAATTTCTAAAAAAACAGTTCCAAAATCGCCACGTCAAGAAAAATTACCTCGCGCTGGTCTGGGGAAAATTCGAAATGCGCTCCGGCATCATCGAAAAACCGATAGGCATCAAGAGCGGCACTCTGAAGCGTACGGTAAAAATCGACGAAAATACAAAAATGGTTAAAGAGGCTAAGACTATTTACCGGGTAAAGAAAGAGCTGGGACTATACAGCTTGATTGAAGTTGAACCACTCACCGGCCGTACCCACCAAATCCGCGTTCATCTGGCATCGGTTAAACATCCGGTCGTCGGCGACCGGCTATACAGCCAACGAGAACTGCCTCCGGGCATCAAAAGATTATTTCTGCATGCCCAATCCCTGGAGCTCGACCTGCCGAACAGAAAACATGAAAAATTCACCGCGGAATTGCCTCGAGATTTAAATCAAGTATTAGTCGCCCTGGCAAATCCCGTATTGAATAAGTGAAGCTAGGCGATTGGCTTTCTTTCCATTTAAAACCGGCGGGCGCTTCCAGATTAATACTTAACTCTCCCTTTGCTCCTGACTGCTTTTCAAAAATAAACTGGTAGGGGCCCGGGTGAAAATTAAACTGGTATGGGCTGTAGTAATCGAAAAAGACCTCTTTCGTCCCGCCGGCTTTGGTGTCCAGCCAAGTTGTAAAAACGGTTTTACCAAAGGCGGAAGCGAATTTTTCAATAGCTGATAAATCCGGATCAATGGAGAACCCTTTCCCGGCATAACTAATTAAAGGTTTGATAGTTTTCGCGTCCGCACCCTTGATTTTCAATAAATTGGCGCCCGGTGGGGCGTAAACTTGAATATAATCATGATTGGTAGAGCGGTACCACCAGTCTTTTTCTTTGTCGCCATTGTGCGCCCGAGTAATCGAGAGTAGATTATGAATCCGGCCATCACTTTCTAATCTGCTAATCAGATTGATTTTCTGATCGATGAAGGCATCGCTCTTTCCACCGCCCACACTGGCATTCACTACCGCCAGATAATCTCCAAAAAAGTTCTCCGGCAATCGCGCCACTTCCCCAGCGGCATTAAGTTTTTTCAGATAGTCTTCGATGGTTTTATCCTGAAAGTAGGCCATAATATCTTTGCTGGCGAAGCGCTGAGAAAATTTCGAGAACAAATCCTGCCGTTTTTCCGCGTTTAATCCGGCCAGCCGGTCAAAAATTACCGGTGTCAGCACTTTCAAAATCCGCTTAGGCTCTCCTTTGGTTTTATCGCCGCCAGCCTCAACTTCTCGCTGAACTTCCGACAAAAAATTGGCGCTGGTAATTGTTAATTTATAGTTTGTAAGCTCTACCGGCCCGATAACGTCCAGAATATCCTTAATCAGCTCAACATTCACCGCTACCGCGCCGCTGAATTTAATTCCTTGCTCGCTGTAAATTTTGGAAGCCTCTAAAAATTCCAAAACTTTTCTGGCGGAAGTCGGAAAATCGAAAAACCAGTTGGCGTCGCGAGCGCCCCACCTGTCGGTAACGCCCTGGAGGGGTTTAGGTGGAATTACCTTTATCCCCAACTGCCCGTCCGGGTCGTAAATATCTCGGGTCTGAACATCAAGTAAGCTACCTTGAAATAAGGTGGCCACACCATAACTGCCGATAAATCCTCCGCCCGGACGCATTTCGGATGGATTCTGAAAGAGTATCAGTAACCTCTGTTTCTTAGGGGTTTCCAGCCAATTTAAGAATGCGGTTAAAAATTGGTCCGCATCTGACAATTTGACGTCTAAATCACCAAATACTGATCCTGAATTATAACCAAATTTACCCGCCTGCCCTTTCAAATCTTTGGTTGTATTCCCGATATCCGTCAGCTGGTTTTGGACGTTATGGAATTTTTGGATTAAAGACGCGCCTTTTTTACCAAGCATCATTGCCAAACCATTACTTTGCAAATCAGCCAATTCCGAACTCAACTCGGACGCTTTTTGGCTGAACTGAAAAAGCGTGTTCAGAATCGCCGGCACTGTCTTGATGGGAGATTGCGCGCTCAACTCTCCCAACTGGCGATTGGCTGAATTGAAATAAGATTCCGCTTGACTAAGATTAAAACCGAAAAGCGCTTGCGCTCCGGCCTTGAAGTCGGCGTAAATTTTCGGCGCCGAATCGGCGGCGCGTTCTTTAAAACGTAAGGCGCTGAAACCAAATATCCCCAGCACAATCAAAAAAACCGCCAGCGGCAGTAGGGCATGGATTCTTCTCCTGAAATTGGCGTTGGTTTGGCCGATGGGAATATACGGCAAATTCAGCGGAATTCTAACCATCCGCGGCGTCGGCGCTTTATAGTGCGGATGTTTTATGTCTAAAAATTTTTTAGGCAAGTTTTTGTAAAACTTTTAAGGTTTCTCCGGCGGCCTTCGCCCAATTAAATCGCGCCACGTTTTTGGCGCCGGCTTCGATCAGGTGCGCTCTGGTCTTTTGATTTAGCGCCGCTTCTCGAATGGCTTCGGCCAACTCCTCTATTTTCCAAGGATTTACCAAAAGCGCGCTCTCCCCCAGCGTTTCCGGAAGTGAAGTGCGGTCAGAAGCCACCACGGGACATCCGCAAGCCTGCGCTTCCAGCGGCGGAAATCCGAAACCCTCAAAAAAAGACGGGTAAACGAAAACCTTAGCTAAATTATATAACAAAACCCGGTCTTCGGTTTTCACCGATCCCGCGAATACTATATCCGCGCCATAAGGCGACGCCTTAACTTCCCGGTTAATGTTCTCATAAAGCCAGCCCGGCCGCCCGGCCAGCACTAATTGCCAATCGCTAAACTCCGGATAAGTTTTTATAACATTGAAAGCCCTGATGATGGCGGCAACGTTTTTCCGCGGTTCTAATGTTCCTAAATACAAGATATAGGGACGCGCATCGTGGAGCATGGGACGCGTCAGATGTTTAAATTCCGGAGAAATACCCGAGTAAATAACCTCAACTTTTTCCGACGGCACACCCAATAAATTCACCAGATCGCTTTTCGTAAACTCAGATACGGCGATAATTTTCGCCGCCTCAGCCGCCTGTCGCCGGACATCCTGCATCCAATGCCAAAATTTTTGCCGGCGCGAGAAAAAATAAGGATGATGCAAAAAGGAAAGGTCGTGAAAGGTGATCACGCGGGGCTTAGCGGTCTTAAGAATATTGAAGTGCGGGCTGAAAACAACGTCAGCTTCCATAAACCGGTCGACCGCGGGAAAATTCAAAAATTTTACGCTGAAATCAAAAATTTTGTTGGGTATCCGTCGGTCTATAACAGCGATATTCTGATAACCAACAGCCGGCAGTTGACTGGCCAGCGGAAGCTTCCTAAGTCCGTTATAAAATAGCGTGTACCGATTTTCCTTGTCCAGCGCCAATAAAGACGTCAACAAATTCCGTGTGTATTCTTCTATTCCGGAAACGCCTCCGCGGCTCAATAAACGGATGTCAGCTAAAATACGCATTATAAAGTAATTATACTCCGATAGTTGCGTTTTTCAGAGAAAAAGATTAATATATTTCACATGATTCCCGCTCAAGTTTTGGAGAAGATTAAGCCGGGCGCCAACGTCCGGGTCTGGGAAAAAATTAAAGAAGGAGAAAAGGAGCGCTTGAGCCGCTTTGAAGGTCTTGTGCTCGCCCGCAAACACGGCTCTGAAAAAGGTGCCACTTTCACCGTGCGCGCCATAGTTGCCGGTGTCGGAGTGGAAAAGATTTATCCGGTCCATTCTACCCGAATTGAAAAGGTGGATGTCCTAAATTCTCCTAAAAAAGTTCGCCGAGCTAAACTTTACTATGTGCGCGAGCTTTCAAAAAAAGAAACCCGGCAAAAGCTGGGTGTTGCCTCAAATCAAGCCGCCAGCGAAGAAAAAACCGCCGCTTAACAAGGCGGTTTTTTCTTGGTACATTAGCTGGTAAGCCCAGGTGGCGAAACTGGCAGACGCACTACCTTGAGGTGGTAGCGCCGAAAGGCATGGAGGTTCAAATCCTCTCCTGGGCACAAAAATCTCATCCCGCTTGCGGGATCGTATTAAATTACGCCCAGGAGCGGTTTGAAGACCGCAGCGAAATTTGCCAGCAGGCAAATGAGCGAGGGGCGGGCTGCGAGCCGTCTGCCGCAGCGGGCGGATTTGACCAGATGTGCATCAGGCCTTTTTATTTGAAAAAACAGTCTATGATATAATTGATAGTATGAATATTAAAGAAACTATTAAAAAAGTGATGCCGGCCGTAGTATCAATCGTTATTTCTAAAAGCCTAGAGGCGATTGAAAAAGAAATCCCACCAGAGGTTTTGCCATTTTTACCGTACGGCCATCCGCACCTGGATATTCCGGAAGAAGAAATAGACGCGCACGGAATGGTAAAAATCGGCGGCGGCTCTGGATTCGTCGTTGACCCCAACGGCATTATCTTAACCAATAAGCACGTGGTAGTTGATCCCAACGCTGAATACACCGTTATTGCTAATAACGACAAAAAATATAAGGCCGAGGTATTAGCGCGCGATCCGGTGGACGACGTAGCTATCCTTAAAATCAGCGGTAAAAATCTGCCGATTGTGGAACTTGGAGAGTCCGGCCATTTGGAACTAGGAGAGCAAGTGCTGGCCATCGGCAACGCGCTTGGTATTTTCAAAAATACCGTGTCCGTGGGTATTATTTCTGGACTCTCCAGATCAATCCGAGCGGCCACCGCGCCAATGGTTGCGCCACAGGAACTTCGCGGATTGATTCAAACGGATGCCGCTATTAATCCGGGTAACTCTGGCGGTCCGTTGGTAACGCTGGACGGAAAAGCCATCGGCATTAACGCGGCTATTGTCTTCGGAGCGCAAAATCTAGGCTTTGCTATTCCGATTAACTATGCCAAGAGGGATCTGGGCGATCTCAAACAATTTGGCCGGATTAAACGCCCTTTGTTAGGCGTGCGCTACCTGACGATTGATGAAAATATGAAAGCCAGAATGAAGCTGTCGACAGACCACGGCGCGATGGTTTTCGGCCAACAGCCACATACACCGGGCGTCATACCAGGAAGTCCCGCGCATAAAGCCGGCCTAAAAGAAAAGGATATTATTTTAGAATGTGACAGCACGCCCATTACCGACAGGCACACTATCCAGGATATTTTAGAAGAAAAAGAGGTGGGCGATATTCTGAACTTCAAATTATTGCGCGGCAAAAAAATGCTGAACGTGAAAGTGAGGCTTACCGAGAGGAAATAACGTTAAATATCACGGCCGACAGTAACTGTGCGCCCTGAACCATATCCGGGGTGTATTTATGTAAGGCAAAAACCGCGAACACTATCAAAGCCATTGCCAGGATTAGTCTGAAATAAGACATAAGCGCCACCTTACTCTACCGTTACACTTTTAGCAAGATTTCTCGGCTTGTCCACGTCGTGCCCGCGGAGCGTTCCAAAATAATAGGCGAAAAGCTGCAGAGGTATGATATTCAGCATCGCCTCCAGGGGTTCTGCCGTCTTAGGAACATAAAAAACATCGTCAGCTAATTTAGCGATCTTTTTATCTCCGGCTGTGGCAATGGCCAAAATTGGCCCGGAACGCGCTTTGATCTCCTCTAAATTGGAGATCATCTTTTCATAAACCAGATTTTTAGTTACCACGGCAATGGTGGGGAAATTTTTATCTATAAGAGCTATCGGTCCATGCTTCATCTCGCCGCCAGCGTAACCTTCGGCATGCACATAAGAAATTTCTTTAAGCTTTAATGCTCCTTCCAAAGCTGTCGGATAATTGTAGCCACGTCCCAAATACAGAAAATTATTGTATTTCAAATATTTTTTTGCCAGTGTTTTTATCTGATTGCTTTCTTTCAAAATGCTCCTTATTTTTAACGGTATGGCCGCCAACTCTTCCAAAAATTCTTTGTGATTCTTAGTTTTTCTGGGATTGAAGTAAAGAGACATCAGGGTTAGGACCCCAAGCTGTGAGAGAAAGGCTTTGGTGGAGGCAACGCCAATTTCCGGACCAGCATGATTATAAACTCCCGCTTTCGTTTCGCGAGCAATGCTGGAACCAACCGCGTTTACAATCCCCAATGTTAAAAGTTTGTGGTTATTAGCCTTGCGGAGCGCCGCCAAAGTGTCAGCAGTTTCTCCGGATTGAGAAATGAACAGCGCTCCAGTTCCCTTTTTCACTGGAAGTTTGCGATATCGGTACTCGGAAGCAAGTAAAACTTCGGTAGGAATCCTGGCAAATTCTTCAAATAATAACTCGCCCACCAGGCCGGAATAGTAAGAAGTGCCGCAAGCAAGAATTTCCATTTTGTCTACTTTTCGCAGTTGATCAGCTACGCCCTCCAATCCGCCCAATTTCACTATTCCTTTGTCAGGCATCAAACGCCCTCGTAAAGCGGAAAGCAAAACTTCCGGCCCCTCAAAAATCTCCTTGAGCATAAAGTGCGGAAAGTCGCCTTTTTGGGCTTGTTCCGGATCAATATCCAGCGGTTCTATTTTCGGCCGCGCCGGACCAATGAGCATGCTGTTCAGCGACAAAACTCCTCGTTGGCCATCTTTTAAATAAATTACTTTTTTAACTAAGCCAGCCAAGGCAGTAGGGTCGGAAGCTACATAATACTCATCTTGCCCAACACCGACTACCAAGGGACTGCCTAGTCTCGCAACATAAATTTTGCCCGGATCATTTTTATAAATTACCGCGAGAGCGTAAGCGCCAACTATCTTTTTCAGGGCCGGTTCAAAGCCGTATTCTTCTACCAAATGAGCGGCGACTTCTGTATCAGTTTGGGATCGAAAGTTATGCCCTTTTTTAATTAAACTTTCTTTTAGTTCTTGATAATTTTCAATGATGCCGTTATGAACCAAAAAGATTTTGCCATCGCAGTCCGCGTGAGGATGCGCGTTGGCTTTGTTCGGCACTCCGTGGGTAGCCCATCGAGTGTGGCCGACAACGGCCGTCAGTGGTAAAGATTTTTTATTTTTTATAAGCTTTTCCAGGTTGTCCAGCTTGCCAACAGTTTTAATGAGTTTGCCGTTCCCGCGGAAATCGAAAAAGGCCACGCCGGCTGAATCGTAGCCCCGATATTCTAATTTCCGCAAATTAGTGAAAACAATCGGCAGACCCTCTTTCTTTCCTATATATCCGGCGATGCCGCACATGCCGTAATCTTATAAATTTTAGCTTGCGTACGCAAGCGCGAAATTTATAAGATTACGAGCATCCCGTTAGATAGCGGCCAATCAAAGTTTTGGCTAAATTGGTATATTGGTTAACAAATAACGAATTAAATTAATTATATTACCTTCCCCGCATCTAACGGGATTATATTGCTGCTTGCAAAATTTTCCACTCCTACGGATTGAAAATTTTGAGCCAGCAATTAAAAAAGCCGCACTATGCGCAATGCGGCTAAATTTCTTCATCGGCTTCTTTTTTATTGTATGCACCTGTACCGTTACAAAAAGAGCATGGGGGTCGTGATTTCAAAATCTTTTCCAGGCGATTCCTGGTCCGGTCATACACCAGGCGGGAGTCGCCTCTCTGCACGGCCTTAGTGATTAAGCTCTTAAACAGTCTCTGCCACTGTTCATATTTAGCCCTCGGCACATTGACCCCAGTGCCTTGGCAAAACCCACATGTCTTGAACGACCAAACTCCCACAAAGCACCTCAATTTCAAAAATCTGTCTATACTATACCCTAAACTATAAAATTAATCAAGCGGTCTTTAACGAAGATAACCTTCTGCGGTTGTTTGCCCTTTAGCCACTTTTTGATTTCCGGATGCTGGAGCGCCTGCGCTTCTGCTTCTCTCTGGCCAATTCCCTTTTTCACAACCGTTTTGTGCCGCATCTTGCCGTTGATTTGAATGAGCAGTTCGAAAATTTCTTCGGCAACTAACGATTCGTCCCAAGCCGGCCATTGCTCATAGTCTAGCAAGGACTTTTTACCGAGTAGCGACCAGCACTCCTGCGCGAGGTGAGGCGCGAATGGTGAGAGCATTCTAGCCAGCACGGCCAGCTCTACTGGCCCAACGCCTGATTTTTCCATTTCATTTAATAAAATCATCATGGCGGAAATTGCCGTATTGAAATGGAAACTCTGAATATCTTCGCTAACCTTCTTGATCGTTTTGTTAAGTAATTTAATCGCGGCTTCGCTGGACTTCGCTCCTTTCGCTACTACGGAAAAAAGATTATATGCCCTGGCCAAAAAACGGTAGAGGCCGACAATCCCTCGGGGATCCCACGGCTTGGCATCCTCTAACGGTCCCATAAACATCTCGTACAGCCGGAGCGAATCGGCGCCGAATTCCTTAACCATGTCGTCGGGATTAACCACATTGCCGCGCGATTTGGACATCTTCTGGCCATCCGGCCCGAGAATCAATCCTTGATTCACTAACTTTGTAAAAGGTTCTTTCGTGGAAGCCGCACCGATATCAAATAAAACTTTGTGCCAAAAACGAGCGTATAAAAGATGAAGCACCGCATGTTCAACGCCGCCGATGTAAAGATCCACCGGCATCCAGTGCTTCTCTTTTTTTGGATCAACGAGTATTTTTTTATTTGTGAGATCAAGATAGCGCAAATAATACCAGCAGGATCCTGCCCATTGGGGCATAGTATTAGTCTCGCGCTTCGCTGGTCCTTGGCAATTCGGGCATTTTACATTAACCCAACTCTTAATCCCCGCTAACGGCGACTCGGCATTGCCAGTCGGTTCGTAATTCTTAACTTTAGGCAGTTCAACCGGCAAGTCCTTTTCCGGCACCGGCTGATTGCCGCATTGTTCGCATTTGATAATCGGAATCGGCTCGCCCCAATAACGCTGACGGGAAAAGATCCAGTCGCGCAATTTATAATTAACTGTTCTTTTACCGCCAACCTTGGCAACCACTTCCTCTTTTGGAATCAGCGGCTCATCAATAATCGGCAGATGAAATTTCGTGGCAAATTCTTTATCGCGCTCGTCGTGCTGCGGCACGGCCATGATCGCGCCGGTACCGTAATGAACCAGAACATAGTCGGAAATCCAAACCGGAATTTCTTTTCCATTGATCGGATTGGCCGCCCGAATACCTTTCAGCTCCACCCCGGTTTTTTCTTTATTTTCCTGCCGCTCTCTTTCGCTTTTGTTTTTTGCTTGTTCGATATACTTCCTGACTGATTCTAGATTCTGAATTCTAGATTCCAGCTTCTGGATTGACGGGTGCTCGGGAGCGAGTACTAGATAGGTCGCGCCGGCCAGCGTGTCGGCGCGAGTGGTAAAAACTTCGACGTCGTCTTCGGTACAAACTCGATCACAAACAAGATGAAATTTGATCAACGCTCCTTCGGAACGGCCGATCCAGTTTTTCTGCATTTCTTTAACTTTCTCCGGCCAATTCAACTCCTCCAAATCCGTGAGCAATCGATCGGCATAGGCGGTAATTTTCAAAATCCATTGCTTTAACTGGCGCCGCTCAACTCTGGACCCGCACCGCTCGCAGCATCCTTCCGTTACTTCTTCATTGGCCAGCACGGTTTTATCCGACGGGCACCAATTGACCGGTATCTCCGCTTCGTAGGCTAGCCCCCTTTTGAAAAGCTGGAGAAAAATCCACTGCGTCCATCTGTAATAATGTGGGTCGGTGGTATTGATTTCTCTCTGCCAATCGTAACTAAACCCCAGACTATTTAACTGGCGGGTAAAATTCTTGACATTGTTTTTTACTACCAAGCTCGGGTGGATTTTCTTTTTAATGGCATAATTTTCCGCCGGCAAACCAAAAGCGTCCCAGCCCATCGGATGGAGTACATTATGGCCGTTCATCCGCAAAAATCGGCTGTAAATGTCGGAGGCGGTATACCCCTCCACGTGTCCAACATGCAAACCGTCGCCGGACGGGTAAGGAAACATATCCAGCACATAGGCTTTTTTCTTGCCGGAATCATCTGCGTGCCAGATTTTATAGTTATTTTTTGCCCAGATTTTCTGCCACTTTTTTTCAATCTTTTTGAAATCGTACTTTGCCATTGCCTTAATTCTATAAGATTTGAAGCAAAGCGACAAAGCTTATCTAGAATTAAGAGCTACCCTGTTAGATCGAGGCTGCAATCTAACGGGGTTTCGCTTCGCTCAATAAAAAAAGCCGCTTTTCAGCGGCTTTTGCGTTTGGGTTTTTGTTTGGGTGCAGTAGCCAAAAACTTCTCGACTTCCGCATTCATCGCCATGGCTTTCTCTGCGGCAATTCGAGTCTTATCGTTTTCTCCTCGCTTGATCAATTCCTTGAAATTCGGCGGCTCTTTTTGCTTGCGGATTTCAACTAACAGTTCGTGGATACCAAGGTCGTATCCTTCGGCATTTGCGTCGTTGATCGAAATATTGGGCTTGCCATCCTGATACCACCAGACGTAAATACAAGAGCCCTTTAAATTGCACTGCCAAGCGATCAGGTCGCCACCAGACCACTCGATTTCTTTCTTCTTGGTCATGGCGGACAATTTGGCAATCACTTCCTGGAGCTTGGCCGAGTTAATCACCTGCGCCTCCTTTTTAAATAACTAGTAAAACTATATACTAATACGAAAATTTTTTAAAGCGTTTACGGTTGTCTGTTGCGAGACTTCTTCAAAACTGACGTTCTTAATTTGCGCAAGCGCTTTGGCAGTTTCGACAATATAGGCCGGTTCATTGCGACGGCCGCGGTATAGTGCGGGCGCCACATACGGCGCGTCGGTTTCAAGCAATATCCTATCGAGCGGAATATATTTTAAAATCTCGTCATAATCGCGAGAAAAAGTGATCACACCACCAAACGTGAAATAAAATCCGGCATCCAAAAGCCGTTTTGTAATAGCGAGCGAACCAACATAAAAGTGCGCTACCGCCGGCGGTAGCGCTTTAAATGAAGCAACGAGATTGAGAGTGTCCTCATATGCGTCGTCCGTTCCTTTTGATGGTCGCGAGTGAATCATCAGCGCCTTCGTCGACGAAAGCGCTAGTTGGATTTGCTGGCTAAAAACATCCCTTTGCCGTTTCTTGTTATTAGTTATTAGTTCTTGGTTATTAGCTGGTAACCGGTAATAATCCAGTCCGCACTCTCCGATCGCAACGACTTTCGGATTCTCCGCAAGCTCCCGCAGGCGATCAATGTCAAATTTCTCCGGCGAGTCGGCAGATTGCTCTTTCTTGTCGTAGTACCATTCTTCGGCGAGGTGGTTCGGGTGAAATCCGACTGTTGCCCATATATCGTTTGGGTTTTTTTCTGCCAGTTTGATTGCAGACTCCGAAGTTGAGGCCTGCGTCCCGACACAGATCATCTTAACTCCGCATTCGTTGGCACGTTTTAAAACTTCGGCTCTATCTTGGTCGTAGGCAGGGAAATGGATATGAGTGTGAACGTCAAAAATCATACCCTCGGAAACAAAACCGCGGACTTTTTTATTTCTAATTGATTATTGGTCCAGCAGATGCTATCGGTAATTTTCTTTGCGGTTTCCGGCAAAAATGGCCGAAGAATAGCCGCAAGGTTGTCCAGCAAAGTTAGCGTGTTGAAGATTTCTTGTTTTTTATCTCCTTCCCAAAGCTTCCGGGTATTAACATAACTGTCACCATAATGAACCAATTCCCAAACCGCCACGAGTGCTTCGTTTAATTTAAATTGGTCCAGCTTTTCGTCAACTGCCTTTTTCACTAATTCTATTTTGGTTAAAATTTCTTTTGGTAATTTCTTCTCCAGAGCTGGGTCAAATTCGCCCGCCTTTTCCCCGACAGTCAAAACGCGGGCGACGAAATTACCAAGGCCGTTGGCCAAGTCGCCGTTATAAAGCTGTTCGAATTTTTCATAGCTGAAATCGCCATCTTCAAATGGAGAAATCTCTTTCAGCAAATAATAACGTACGGCATCGGTGCCGTATTTCTTAACCAGCTCGACCGGATCGATTACGTTGCCGACAGTTTTTGATATCTTCTGCCCGTCCACGGTCAAAAATCCGTGCACAAAAAGAGATATAGGCAGAGGTAAGCCAGCCGCGAGCAGCATTCCCGGCCAGATAGCGGCATGAAACCGCAGATTATCTTTGCCGATTATCTGCACATCTGCCGGCCAATACTTTGCAAACATCGATTCATTTTTGCTCCCGTATCCCAGAGAGGAAATGTAGCTGGCCAGGGCTTCCGCCCAGACATACATAGTTTGCGTCGAATCGCCCGGCACCGGCACGCCCCAGTTTAAATCTTTGCTGGGCCGGGAAAAACTGACGTCTTCAAGTCCGGTCTCCAACAGTGAGAGGATTTCGTTTTTGCGCGTTTCCGGAAAGATTTTGAACTTGTCGGTAATAATCTGCTTGTAGATTTCTTTGGAATACTTGGAGAGCTTGAAAAACCAGTTCTCCTCTTCGATAATTTCCGGCTTCCTCTGATGGTCTTTGCAATTACCATTCTCTAAGTCCTTCTCTGTCACAAAAGCCTCGTGGCCAACGCAGTATAATCCTTTGTATATTTTTTTATGCAAATCCCCTGCTTCTTCTAATTTTTTCCAAAATTTTTCCGTCCCCGGCCAATGCCGCTCCCGATCGCTGGTGCGAATAAAATCGTCCCAAGATAAATTTAATGTCTCCTTGAGACTGCGAAATTCCGCTGAATTTTTATCAACAAATTCTTTTGGAGTTAATCCCGCCGCTGCCGCGCTCCGGATAATTTTAGCCCCGTGTTCATCCGATCCGGTCAAAAAACGGACGTCAAATCCGCGCTGGCGCTTGTAACGCGCCAGTACATCCGCGTATAAAGAATCCAAAACGTTCCCCAGGTGGGGAGCAGAATTCACATAAGGAATTGAAGTTGTAATATAGAATTTGTTCATAAATTAAAAACCGCTATGTCATTATAGCGGTTTTAGAGTCCAAGTCCACGCCTTCGGGCTTTAGCTTGAGACCAGTCTTCCACCAATTCCTGCAAAAGCACCGCTGCCGGCACTGCCAAGACTAAACCTATAATGCCAAAAACTTTGGCTCCGATTAAAATCGAAACCAGTACTACCACCGAATCAAGGTCAGTGGAAAATTTGCTAACTGCCGGCACTAATAAGTGCCCCTCTAATTGTTGAAGAATAATGAAAAAGATTAGCGTGTAAAAAGCGAGCTGAACTGAGCCGGTCAGCCCAACTAAAACGGCAACGCTGCCACTGAAAATCGGACCAACAAAAGGAACCAGCTCAAGAATACCGGCCAGAACGCCTAAAAGCAGACTGTATTTAACCCCCAAAATGGTAAGGCCAATGTAAACCATCAGTCCGAAAACGCCACTCAAGACCAATTGGCCAGCCAGCCAATTGCCCATTTTCTTTTTTATCCTTTCGTACAATCCGATTACCTTTGATTCATAGGCCGAAGGCAAGATAGTGACTAAAAATCGCCCTACGCCGTCTTTGCCAACAGTCAGATAAAACGAAAGGACAAAGACAGAAACAACCGAGGCTAATCCGCCCAAAAACTTACTGCCCACATCAAGAAGAGAGGTGCTGCCGGAGAGGAGCAGGTTGCTAACCTTAGCCAACGCCTGATTCACCGATTCGATCAGCCCAGAAGTGTTCACAACATTAAATAGTGCGCCGGAATATTTCCCGATATTGCTCAAGAAATTGGTAAATTCGGAAAGGGCGATCGGAACAATAGCATAAGCGATGAGCGCAATTAAAAAGATGATGATTATGTATAAGGCGAGGGTGCTGAGTAGTCTCGGAATTTTTTTCTTCTCTAACCAGGTAACAATCGGGTCAAGGGCAGAAGAAATCACAATAGCCAAAAACAGCGATAATAGAATATCGCGCGCCAAAAACAAAATGACAGCTAAAACGATCATAAACAAGGCCCGCCACAAGCTACCCCAGCTAATACTTGGAACTTTCTGGTCCATTACGTTAGAGACCGGTCGTCCTTAGACGACCGTAGCACAACCGCCCGACAGCGGTTATTAGTAAAAGTGGTGATTGCTTTAATAAATCGCATATTCATCATTTGATTGTCTCTAACTGGAGGCATTACCTATATATAACTATAAATTGTTAAAAATGTAAAATCTTGGCGAACGGGGCCTTGTCCTTATATGGCCCAATTAACGCCATATTTAGACCGGCATCCTTAAAGATATCCCTCGCTACTGATATAACGTCTTTTCCCTTAACTTTGTTTATAGCGGTAACTACATCAGCTGGCGTCTTCATTGCCCGCTCTAAAATCTCCTGGCCGCCATAGAACATCGCCAGCTCGTCCGAACCTTCCAGTCCCAACATCATTTTTCCGGTCAGATGGTCTTTAGCATCGGCCAGCTCTCTGTCGCCAAGCTCGCCCTTCGCCAACCTATTCAGCTCATCCAGAATCGCCTTAATTACCACCTCGAGCTTTTTATGATCCACGCCAGCAGAAACGCCAAAAAGGCCGTGGTCGGTCGATAAGTCCGCTCCGGCGCGTACATAATAAGCCGCCCCCAGCTGTTCGCGTACGCGCTGGAAAAGCCGCGAGCTCATTCCCCCGCCCAACACGTCGCCCAAAACCTCCAGCGCGTACTTACGGGGATCAAAAAGGTCAAACGCCCGGCAACCAATTACCAGATGGGTTTGATCAGACTCCTTGTGGCGCACCAGCACTGCCGGCTTGGTTTGCTTTTCAATTGTTTTTACTTTGCCGAACTTTTTCTTTTCGCTGACATTAGCAAAACATTTTTCAATCTGCGCCAGCATTTTTTTCTCGTTAAAATTTCCCGCTACCGCTACTACCGTGGCCCTGCCAACATAATGCTTGCTGCGATAATCAATAATTTTATCGCGATTGAGCGCGCGGATAATTTCTTTCTTGCCGCCCACGTCCCAACCGGCCGGCTGGTCGCCGTAGACAAGCTCCAGAAACAAATCCTGCACCTTTCTTTGCGGCGTATCTTCATACATATTCAGTTCCTCGATCACCACGCCTTTTTCTTTTTCAATTTCTGCCGGATCGAGTGTCGGATTCAAATATAAATCGCAAACCACGTCCAGAATCGTACTGTTATGCTTGGCCGCGGCTTTGGCAAAATAGCCGGTCCATTCCTGCGAAGTAAAGGCGTTGTATTCGGAACCGATCCGGTCAAGCTGGCCGGCAATATCAATCGCTTTTGGCCGCTTGGTCGTCCCCTTAAAACACATGTGCTCCAAAAAATGGGAGATGCCGTTAATATTCTTAGTTTCGTACTTGGACCCGGCCTCCACCAATACCAACACCGTAGTCGACAAACTATCGGGTCTGGGAATCATCACTACCCTAAGCCCATTTTTTAAGGTTTTCTTTTGGAATTCGGCCATATGCGTAATTTTAACAAAAATTATCTTACCAAGACAGTACTACTTGACTTTTGACAACCCCGTGATAAACTCTGTAACGTACATTTATTGTAGGGAGACAGATGGAACTGGAGGATGCGCTGTTTGGGTCGGCCATGGCGTGCTATGTCTTAAGCTGGTACCTGATGCTTAAGGCGAGGCCTGAGGAACCGATGAGCTTCTTGACCATAGGATTGGCAAATGTGGTGATCTCCCTGCTCATTTTTTCTTCTGCCATGGTAAGACCAAGGATCAGCTGGTACTTTGTATGCCTCTCGGTGATTTTTTTCTTGCTGGCCTTGGGTTGGTTTGGCCGCGCTCGCCGATTAGGAACGGCTCTGAAAAAGCCGTCAGCCGACTCGTAAGACCTAAAATCCCCCTACGAATAAGGGGATTTTTTATTTCGCCAACTGCTCACCTAGGTAACCTCCGAGCTTTGCAATCTTTACCCGCTTCTGCTTCATCGTGTCGCGGTCACGCACGGTAACGGCTTTGTCTTTAATGGTGTCAAAATCCACCGTCACGCAATACGGCGTGCCGATCTCGTCCTGGCGGCGGTAGCGCTTGCCGATGCTCTGGGTTTCGTCATATTCGCAGACAAATTTTTGCGTCAGCTCTTTGTAGATGGGCTCGGCGATTTTCGCGAGCTCCGGCTTTTTGGAAAGCGGCAGAACGGCGACTTTAATCGGCGCCAGCCAGTTCGGGAAACGCATCACAGTCCTCTGCTCCTTCTCGCCCTTTTCTGCCGTCGGTGCTTCTTCCTCATGGTAAGCCTCCAGCATTGCCACCAGCACCGAGCGGTCCACGCCCCAGGTCGGTTCAATCACGTGCGGCACAAATTTGTCTTTGGGATTTTCCGGGTCGGCATAACTCAAATCCTGTCCGCTTGCTTTCATATGATTTTGCAAATCAAAATCTCCGCGATAAGCTAGGCCATAGAGTTCTTCTCTGCCAAAAGGATAATCATATTCAATATCCACCGTGCGCTTGGAGTAGTGCGCCCGCTCCCCTTCCGGAATTTCGGCATAGTGCAGTTTCTTTTCTGAAACCCCCAAATCTTTGAGCCATTTCTTCATTTCTTTGAGCCATTTTTCAAAATACTTTTCCCATTCATCCGGGCGGACAAAATACTCTATCTCCATTTGCTCGAACTCGCGCGTGCGGAAAATAAAATTGCCTGGGGTTATTTCGTTGCGAAAGGCCTTGCCAACTTGGGCGATACCGAACGGCAGACGCTTGCGAGTAGTCTCCAAAATAGATTTGAAATCCACGAACATAGCCTGTGCCGTCTCCGGACGCAGATAGACCGCGCTGGATTTTTCCTGCGATGGCCCCATAAAAGTCTGGAACATTAAATTAAATTGCTTGGGCTCAGTTAGCTCGCCACCACAGTCAGGGCATTTTTTGCCGGTCACTTTATCGGCGCGAAAGCGATGGTGGCATTTCTTGCACTCCGTTAGCGGGTCGGAAAAACCGGCGACGTGGCCGCTTGCCTCCCATACCTTTGGATTCATCATCAAAGCGGCATCCAGGCCGACCATGTCGGTGCGCTGATGGACAAACCGCTTCCACCACTCGTCTTTAATATTTTTTTTGAGCTCCGCGCCGAGCGGGCCATAATCCCAAGAATTAGCTAAACCGCCGTATATTTCGGATCCTGGAAATATGAATCCGCGACGCTTAGAGAGATTAACTATTTTTTCGAGTAAGTTCATGATCTTATTGTTTAACTACGCCCGGCGTATTCGCTACTGTCGGATCATCCGGCAATTGCGTGGATACTGGTCCATCCGCGCTATTAAGCTGAGCATTCGTGAATTCATCTGTTCCACTAATAATAGTTTCTTGAATAAGAGGCATAAAAGTATTGAGGTCGGAAGAAGACGGCGTCGCGGCTATCTGGAAAGTAGCCTCCAATGGGGAAGAAATCACGCCGACCGTCGCGGGTACACGGCTAATCGTCCAGGTCATTTGCTGAGTACGATCGTTATAGGTCGGCACAGAAGCGCCGGCACTGGCCTTAGCTACTCCGGTAAATTTTACATTGCCTCCGAGAAAGGCGCTGACGGTAATATCTTTCGCGTCTGTACCATAATTGGTCAACTGCCAATGAACCGTATATTCGGTAACCTGGTTTACTTTTGGAGGAAATGGCCCCTCATTGATTATTCCAGAAACGGCGTCACGGAAATAGGCCTTGGAATCAATTTTTAATTTGCCGGCAACTTTAGTTTCTAAGCTGGCCAGACTGAAAGTGCGGTCAGCCTGAACGAAACTGGGCACCGTCGGCGATTCAATGGTCGCCCTTATTTTAAGGCTGAAATTCTTGTCGCTCAAACGGCGGATCGGGTAGGCGCTTTTAACTTTGATTGTAAAGGTAACCGACCCGGATTCTCCCGGAGCCAGCGTACCCAGTTCAGGAACGTTGGAAGCATTCCAGGTCAGCGTGTTATCCGTAGAACGAAAGATGCCGTTGCTGGAAAGCTGGCCGAAATCGAACAGCGTACCGGTAAGTTGGGATTTTATAATCACATCCCGCAAACCAATATCGGTATTATTCACATAGGTAAGCGTGTAATTCAAAGTGTCGCCGGGGTTAGTGATATATTCAGGATTATCATTAAGCGCCACCCGAATTGAAAGTGGCGAAGTAGCGATAGAAAGAGTGGCCGTGTTAACGCTGATCGGATATTCCTGGCCGAGAAAACTGGCGGCAATCATTGACTTGAGGTCGAACGCGGCCCCTTCCGGCCCGATGACATTGCCGGAAATTTTAAATTTCCCTTCTGATCCGTTGCGAAGCCCGCCCAACAGCCAGGTATTATTGCCGATATCGGGCTTGAGGGTAGCTTTAGTTAAGTTGAATGTCAATGGATAATCCATTGTCAATTTAAGATTGTCAAAATCAACACCGGAAACGTTTTTGTAAGTAATTTCGGAATCGAAAGATTCTCCGCTGAAAATTTTTTGGGGAGTGGCTATATCCAAAGTAATCCCGTAATTGCCGATCGCTAACTGGAAATCAACGCTTTTTTGAAAGCGCGAACTTAAAGAACCAGAAAGGTAGGTGGCGCTGGCATTGATGTCTTTAAAAGTGTTCTCGCCATTGAGCGCGATCAGCCGGAAAATTTGCTGGCTCGCTCCTCCAGCGCCAAGCGTGGCAAGGTCGCGGAAATCCACGTTTTTCGTCTGAGGCGAACCAACGAACGCCATCCCTTCTGGTAAATTCACCGAGAGTCGGGCTTGCTGTAACAAATTTTCGGAACTATTGGCAACGTTCACCTTAAGATCAAAAGGAACTCCGATTAAAACTTTTTCCGGACCGGTGATTTGTATCTCCAAACCCTTGGAAATGCTTGACTGGTAAGCAAAATAAGCGATCATTCCGCCGCCCAGTATTAAGACAACTAAAAATATGAGAATGACTTTACCTCGGACAGACATCGTTAGTATTTATTCTAGCGCGAAACTGACCGGTTTTCCAGATTTAACAAAGCAGGGCGCGCAAAAATATTCTAGCTGTTTAACCAAAAAATAACTTGGGTTCTGATTGCCGCAGTTCTCGCAAACAGCAAACTGGCCATCAAATCCCAGCGCCCGCAAAACCGAGGCTCCAGTTGCTTGCCCGCTTTTAAGAAGCTCCCATAATTCGTAGTCGGGCTGGCCCTCGGCAGTAAGGTCTTTGACTAATTGCAGAACGGCAATCGAATCGGAATTTTTCGGCAATGCTCCATTGCAGAGCGCGTCCACCACTTGAAACCGGTTCTTTTGAACCAGCCGTGCTTGCACCAGGTTAAGCGGTTCAAGATGGCTTGCCAGCTTAGAGGTGATTTTCCTCGCGCTTACCGCCCTGGTGGTAATGCGCCCCAGATCTTTTGTGTATAAAGTAATTTGAAGATCCGATTCGCCAATTGGTTCTTTGTCTAATATAATCGCATCAGTAAAGTATTCGTTGGTCACGTTTTAATCTTACAATTTTTCCAAATAAAAATCCCCTTCCGTGCGGAAAGGGATTTTCTTAAAGAGTAATCTGATCGAGCAGTCGCTTGGCTTGCTCCTGGCTAAGACGGATGGCCTTGGAAATGTCGCCTTCCTGGCTCTTGTTTGGCGGCTTGAAGGTGTCTAACTCCAGCGTTGAGATACTATAGGAAGGGCTTATGGCAATGAGCTGCTTCCCTAGACCGACCAGCTTCTTGCCCCGATCAATAAACTTCTTAGCGGATCGCAAAATCGGATTCAGGTTGGAATCAACTTTAAATTCGTTGAATTCTGAATGGTGCTCGAGAAAATTATCGATCTTCTCCTCGATCATGTCGTCCAAAACCTCGCCGTAGCCAACAAACATGCGCTTAAAACAGTGTGCCGCGTGAAGGTCCTTGTTGATAGCAGCAGGGTCGTCATTGAAAACAACGCAAATAGTGTCGTTATCAACAAGCTCCTCCAGATCGAAATAGTAGCCATCAGAATACCACTCGCCCTCAATTTCGACGGCTGGGAAAAACCCGGGCAGGCTGGCGGATGCCCTAATTGCTTTCCGCAAAATCTCCGGATTGTTGATTATTCTATCGTCGCGACTGCTGAAAACTACCTTCTCTTTCGTGTTCTCATTGCGGACCACTACCTGGAGCTCAATTGGTGAATTGATGATTTTTTCTATGCCTATCTGATTCACCAACTCAGCCAATCCCTTATCCGGAAAAAAATAGCTACTGAAGAAAAAACGGGTAAGGGCTTTGATCCAGTTGAAAATAGAGCTTGGGCCTTTTCGCTCAATCTCCCGCCAGCGCGCCTCTATGCCATCGGGGCCTATTTCCACAAGCCCGGCGGCATTCAAAGCGCCAACCGAAACGCCCTGGATAATAGACGGCTGTTTGCGTACAAATAGTTCCTTGGCGAAGCCGACTTGCTTCGCCCCTCGGTATCCGCCTCCGGGCAAAACTAGCGCGACTTTCGACACAGTATGATTCCTTAAGAAGTTTCAATGTACAAAAACTTACACCTAGATACTACTATTTTTTAATAAAAAAGTAAACCAGAAAGTGAAAACTCGAGTTTCTACTTACCTGGTAAATGCCCGACTACTCTGACTGAACTTTCAACTTCTTAGAGCGTTGGCGGTTTAGTTTAGGCAGTTTAATAACCAGCACTCCATTTTTGATAGTCGCTTCGGCTTTTTCCGCATCTACTTCTTGAGGTAAAATTATGGATCGGGAAAAGCGTCCCCAGTAAGCTTCTTGATAAAAATAGTCTTCGTCTTTTACCTTGCGCTCTTTCTCGCGCTTGCCGGAAATGGAAACTGATTCGTTGGTAATGGAAATATCCAAATCCTCCGACTTCACGCCAGCAATCGGAGATTCTAAGATAATTTCATCGGGGGTTTGATAAAGATCGATGGTCAGCTGGCCGTCACCCTCATCATCAAGTCCCTCATCCATTTTCATCTTCCGCTCTTTCAACGCCGAACCGCCCGCCTTGGTAAGTTCTACCTCGGATTCATTTTCCGCACCCCCTTCGGGCTGGATTTCTTCGTCTAAATTTTGGACTTCTTCTTCGTTCATATTTGCTTTGAATGTTTAAGTTTTTCGAAATCACTCAGAACGAACATTCCGACGAACAGTAGAAAGACTAATGGCAATGCTAGAGGCTCTGATTTAATTATAAGGTAGTTGAAAATGGTGTGCAACAAAGTCGCGAGCAGCAGACCTTTCACTATCAGTCCGGCATAACTGCCGTGCTTGGCAAGAGCTTTCCCCCAGTAAAAACCGACTACTCCGGAAGTCAAAGTATGGAGCAAAGTGGCGCCAACAAAACGTAAAACAGTCGTCTCAATCGGGCCAGGGCTCAGATAAGGGGCGGCGTTTGCCTGGAAAATAGACCCTATGTTCTCCACGGTGGCAAAACCGAGAGCGGCGACAATCATATACACCATCGCGTCTACCGGCTCATCAAATTCTTTCCGCCTGCTGACAGTCAGATACACTGCCAGAAATTTGAAAATTTCTTCTATGCCGGCTAGGAAAAGAAATGAGGTGAAGCTGTAGGTGGCGATGCCCTGGGCGCGCAACCAACTATGGGCCGCGAACTGGAATCCCAACACCAGAAGAGTGACCACCGCACCGGCGATAAAAGTGTAAAAAATTAAAATTTTCGGCTCGGGATGTTCCATGTCCTCGTGAAGATAAAAAATCAGCCAAGCCAGACTTGGAATCATGCCGAGCAAAACTAATAAAATAGTTAGGAACATTGCTCCACCATCAAGAATCTGCTGTCTTGCGCGAATAATCGCTGGTAAATCTCCTCGGTGATAAATGGCATGAACGGGTGGAGGAGCTTGAGACAGGACAGCAACAAGTGGTTTAAAATCAGTTTAACATTTTCGTCTTCCCGGTTTTTGGCAGATTCTATGTATTTATCCGCAACCTCGTGCCAGATAAACTCGTAAATTTTATGCAATCCGGGACCAAGTTCATAGGATTTTACATTCTGATCGATCGCGCTTTGCAAATTTTTTAATTTTTCCATAATGACCTTGTCCTCTGCGTTTTCCAGTCGCAGGCTGTGAGCTGTGGGCTGTGGGCTTCCGATTTTGCTCTGATAAAATCTGGCAATATTCCAAAGCTTGTTGGCAAATTTTTTACCAGCCATCACCGCTGTCTCATCCCAATGAATATCTTGCGTACCCATTGCCTGCCAAATAATACCGAAGCGCGTCGCGTCGGCTCCGTACTTTTCGATCAACTCAACCGGATCAATGCCGGTACCCAAGCTTTTGGACATCCGCTTTCCCTCTTTGGTAAGAATGGTCGCGTGAATCAATACTTCCGGAAAGGGGGCTTTCTTCATAAATTCCAACCCGGAAAAAATCATTCTCGCTACCCAGAGATTGATAATGTCTCTGGCGGTTACCAAGACGCTGGAGGGGTAAAACTGCTTTAAAATTCCTTTTTCTTCTTTCGGATCAAAACCGGCGAATGGCCAGAGTGCGGATGAGAACCAGGTGTCCAAAACGTCTGTAGATTGTAGGAATTTCGCATCGCAGTACTCACATTCTGGCTCGGTAGTCGAAACAATCGTCTCCTCGCACTTATCAAAATCCTTGCCACCATGGCCGTCTTTTGGAACACACTTCGGCTCGTGAAACCAGACCGGCAACTGGTGGCCCCACCAGATCTGGCGGGAAATACACCAGTCGCGGACATTTTCCAGCCAGGTAAAATAGGGCTTCTCAAAATTTTCCGGCACTATCTTCGTCTTGCCGGACTTCACCGCCTTGAGCGCTCCCCTGGCAAGCTTCTCCATTTTTAAAAACCACTGATTGCTTAAGAGCGGCTCGAGTACAGTACCGGACCGGTAGCAAACTGCGACATTATGAGTTAGATCTTCGGTCTTTTCCAATAGTCCCAGTTTTTCTAACTCGGCAACCACTTTCTCGCGCGCTTGGATGATTTTTAGGCCAGTAAAATCTTTTCCAGCTTCGTCGGTCATCTTGCCCCGCTCGTTGATGAGCTCGTACGCGGGCAGCTTGTGTCGCTGGCCGATTTCCGAGTCAAGCTGGTCGTGCGCCGGCGTCACCTTCACAGCTCCCGTACCAAAAAACATATCGATCGCATCGTCAGCGATAATAGGTATTTCACGATTAATGATCGGCAGTAAAACTTTTTTGCCAACCAGTTTTTCATAACGCCTATCTTTCGGATTGACCGCTACGGCGGCATCACCCAGCATCGTTTCCGGACGGGTGGTAGCGACAACTACGAACCCGCTTTTGTCGGCGAGCGGATATTTTATGTGCCAGAGTTTGCCTTTTTCTTCCTTGTATTCAATTTCCAGATCGGAAAGCGCAGTTTGGCAGGCGGTACACCAGTTGACCAATCTTTTGCCGCGATAAATCCACCCCTTTTCGTAGTAATGAATGAAAACCTTTTTCACCCACTCGGCATAGGCCGGGTCCATAGTAAACCGCAGGCGCGACCAATCGGCTGAAACACCAAGTTTTTTCAACTGATCAAGGATAATGCTGCCATATTTATTCCTCCACTCCCAAACTTTTTCCACAAATTTCTCGCGTCCCAAATCCCAGCGGCTAATCCCCTCTTTCTTTAACTGCTTTTCAACCACGCTCTGGGTAGCGATACCGGCATGATCGGTGCCGGGGAACCAAACCGCTTTATAGCCGCGCATCCGATGATAGCGGATCAGAATATCGGTAATGGTGGCATTGAGGGCATGCCCCATATGAAGCGAGCCGGTTACATTCGGCGGTGGGAGATGAATGGCATAGGGTTTCTTCGCGCCTTTCAGATTATCCGGATTGAAAACCCCCGAATCCTCCCAAAGTTTGTAGATTTTATCTTCAGTGAGTTTTGGGTCGTAGGCAGAAGACAATTCGTTCATTGCTACTATTATAGTTTGAATTTTTGGATAAAAAAAGCGTCCGCCAGCTGGCGGACGCTTTAGATTATTTCCCAAGCGGCCTGATCAAAATAGCTTCTATGGTACTGTTAGGAGCTTTACCTTTGCAGATTGGGGCATAAACTTGATCGTTATGGATTCTGTCGCCAAAATTGATTTTGAGGATTTCTGACGCGCGATTCTCGTCTGGCGCAATAACGCTTATCTCGGATTTACTGACCGAGATACCGCCATTATGCATGGGTGTTTCTAATTCCAGAACTACCGAGAATTTTTGCATGAGGCCCTCCAACGTTCTGTCACAATATTACAAATAAAAACCCGCCTGGTCAAGCCAAGGCGGGTTAAGAAAGTCTAACCGAAAAGCTTCATCGCATACTCGGGCATACGCCTGACCCGCAGAAGCTCTGCTTTTTCCAGAGCAAACACGTACGCCGCGAGACGTGGAGCAATTTTGTACTTCTCCACGCGTCTCAGCACAGCCGCACTCGCTTCGTCCATCATGGTACCGGCGGCCATCAGCACCTTACCGGCATCGTTTTCCATCGGAATGCGGGGATCGCTTTGGTCGGTATTCCGCCCCCACTCAAAGTAGGAAACCGTAACGCCGCAGCTGTTGGCCAAGATGTCCGGGACAACAACGATTCTGCGATCTTCAAGGATTTCATCCGCTTCTGGAGTTGTCGGACCGTTTGCTCCCTCGAGAATGACCTTGGCGCGAATCGCAGCCGCGTTATCCTTAGTGATCACTTCTTCGAGAGCCGCCGGCACCAGAACATCGCATGGCATTTCCAACAGCTCTTCTTTGTCGACTGCCTCCGCCCGTGGGTAACCAACAACTGAACGTGGTTTACTTGCCGAGCAATAGGCTTCCAAATCAGCCACGCTGATGCCCATGGAATTATGGATCGCTCCGAACTCGTCGCTCACGCCGATGATCCGGAACCCTTCCTGTTCGGCAAATTTGGCGGTATGGGAACCGACATTTCCAAATCCTTGAATGATCATGGTCGGCGTTTCGCCAAAAGAAAAAAGTTTGTTTCGGAACGCCGACAGGGTGCGCATCACCCCAAAGCCAGTCGCCTCTTTGCGTCCATGAATGCCTCCGAGGTATCGGTTGATGGATTCATTGCCGCTTACCACCGGCTTTCCGGTTACCACGCCGTGAGTGAAAAATTCGCGCGGATGTTTGAAAGAGTAGTGTTCGGCCATCCAGAACATGATGGTCGCGTTGGTGCCGACATCCGGCGCCGGCACATCGAGTGCTGGTCCGATTGCCACGCGTTCATCGAGTTCGTCGACGAGCTTCTTTGAGATCGCTTCCAGCTCTTTCGGCGAACACTGCCTCGGATCAAGATCGACGCCACCCTTGGCGCCGCCATATGGCAATTCGTGAATCCAGCACTTCACTGACATCTCCGCGGCATGGCTCTCCATCGAAGAAAGGGTCGTTCCCTTCAGGAAGCGCAACCCTCCCTTGTATGCCATCTTTTTCAACGGCGCGCGGTGCCGAACACGCACTACCTTCAGAGATTCCATCTTCCCATTCACCTGCGCCATCATGTCGAACGAGAGACGCTGTTTGAAACCGAGCAGTTCGCTGATAATCTCATCTTCCAAGCGCAAAATAGAAGCGGCTTTCACATAACGATCCTTGACGTTATCCCACGCGGTCATAAACATATATTCTCCTCTAAATGTTCCGCCCACACTATAACTTAAAACTTGCTTTTTGGAAACAGGCTTATTAATGAGAAAAGAAAAGCCCCACCGGTGGTGGGGCTTTATATTTGGAAGAAAAGATCGGACATTGATAGTCCGCATTTGTCCGCCTAGAGGGCGGATGTGTATTATTGAGATCTCAATGGACTAATTTCATTATACGGCGACACTCGGCTAGCGCAATGTCTAGTTATCCACAGGCATAACACTTACTAGACGATCGTTTAGTAAGTGTTATAGATTCAAATTTGGTTGTGCTTCCAGTTTCAGACTTTTCTTGCGCAGTTTCTGAATATAGGCGGCGGCGGCGATCATGGCGGCATTGTCGGTATTGAACTGAGAATTCGGCACAAAAAATTCCGCTCCAGTTTTCTCGGTAGCTTCACGAAGAGCCATTTGCAAAGCTTGGTTGGCCGAAACACCGCCGGAAAGCAGGACCGATTTAGCTCCATATTCACGTGCCGCTCGTGTTGTCTTGCCGACCAACACATCCAGAACGGCCTGCTGGAAAGAGGCGGCTAAATCAGTTTTCTTGGCTTTAGGATGGTCGCGGATGTAATAAAGTACGGAGGTTTTCAGACCGGAGAAACTAAAGTCATAGCTTTTATCACGAAGCATCGGACGAGGAAAGTTGACTGCCTTAGAATTCCCCTTCTTGGCCAGTTTTTCTATTTCCGGCCCGCCCGGATATGGCAAATCTAACATCCGCGCTACTTTATCGAATGCCTCACCGGCGGCGTCATCAAGCGTTTCGCCAAGCTTTTTCCAGCTGGTCAGTGATTTCATAGCTAGAAGAATGGTGTGCCCACCGCTTACCACTAGCGCCACCGCCGGAAATTTAACCCTAACTTTTTTACCTTTAATATTTAAATTTTTAAATTTTCCCATTGGTGACAACCAATTGGAGTATAGGTGTCCTTCCATGTGATTCGCGCCGATCAGCGGCTTTTTTAATTCTTTCGCTAAAGTTTTTGAAAATTCTATACCCGCCCAAAGCGCCGGCGAAAGCCCGGGGCCGACGGTGATAGCAATCTCATCAAGCCTTAGCTCTGTCTTGGAAAGTTGTTTCCAAATTTTGGGTAGGTTATGGAGATGTTCGCGTTTCGCCAGCATCGGCACCACGCCGCCGAATGGCCGATGCGCTTCAATCTGCGACGAAACAATGTTTTTTAAAACTCGAAAGCGCGGATTTCTTAATCCCCCGCTTGCCTCAACTAACGCCACAGAGGTTTCGTCACAGCTGGTTTCGATCGCTAAAATTCGCATAGTTGTGCTCTCATCGGGAATCGAACCCGAATTTTATCCGTGAAAGGGATACGTCCTAGCCATTAGACGATGAGAGCGCTCCGATCTATTGCTAAGTTAAGTATAGATACTGTAATAGAAAAGTCGAAATTTGGCAAAATATCAACTTACTCTAAGTGAATTTGTTGTTGGAAACTAGCCAGCTGGGCGCGAAGAGCAGGATAACCGGAAAGTTCGGCATCCTTTTTAACAATGCTGGCGGCGGCATCGCGAGCGGCTTTGACCAATTCCATGTTATTGAGCGACTTCATCGCGAGATCCGGAATGCCCGTCTGTTTATCACCGATAAATTCTCCGGGGCCGCGAAGCGCCAGGTCCTGTTCCGCCAATTCAAATCCGTTTTTGGCTTTGAGAAGAGCGTTTAGACGGCTCTGCGTGGTTTCCGCGGTGGAATCGGTGAAGAGCAGACAATATGACTGATGATCGCTCCGACCGACCCGTCCGCGAAACTGATACAGCTGGGCGAGGCCAAAACGATCCGCGCCTTCAATCATCATGATGGTCGCATTCGGAACGTCCACTCCAACCTCTATCACTGAGGTAGAAACCAGAATATCCGTATGGCCGGCGGAAAAATCGGACATTAGCTTAGCTTTCTCGGTGCTTTTTAATTTCCCGTGCAGCATCGCTATCCGCAGATCCGGAAATACCGATTTGGACAGCCGTTCATATTCTTCGGTGACGTTCTTTACTTCCGCCCAAAGATCTTTTCGTTTATCGCGTGGCTCGTCTTCCACCGCCTCCCCTTCAGCTTCCGCGGCCGCGATGCGCGGACAGATTACAAACACCTGCCGTCCGGCTTTGACCTGCTGTCGGATAAAATCATAAGCTTTTTGGCGATTAGCCGGCGACACGATTTTGGTAATGATTTGCTTCCGGCCAACCGGCAATTCGTCAATAATCGACAAATCGAGATCGCCAAAAACAGTCAGCGCGAGTGTGCGCGGAATCGGCGTCGCGCTCATGGATAAGAAATGGACGGTGGTCTCTTCGCCGGGGGTCTTTTCCTGCTTCACCAGCGCGGCGCGCTGATCCACGCCGAACCGGTGCTGTTCATCAACAATGGCCAATGCTAAATCTTTGAACTGGGCGGGCTTCCGAGTTTTGCCGCCGGAAATCAGCGCGTGAGTGCCGATTAGAATTTTTATCTTTCCGCTTTCCACTTCTGCTAAAAGCTTGCTGCGGCTGACCTTTGCCTCCAAATCATCGCCGTAATAAGCGCGGGTCTCACCGCCCATCAAAATTCCGGTGCCAATTGCCATATTTTTGAAAATTTTGGCAAACGTTTTGTAGTGCTGGCGCGCCAGCACTTCAGTGGGCGCCATAAAGGCCGTCTGCTTTCCATTCTCGGCCGCGGCAAAACCGGCAATCGCCGCCACGACTGTCTTCCCAGAGCCGACATCGCCCTGTAAAAGACGGTTCATCGGTTGGGATTTTCTAAGATCGGCCAAGACCTCGTCCAGACTCCGCCGCTGGGCTTCGGTTAGGACAAAGGGCAATTTGGAAATAACTTCGTTCGTCCAGACTGCATCGATTACCAATGGCGGCGCTTTCTCGCGCGAAAGCGCGATGCGATTTTTTAAGTTAGTCAGCTGAAGCAGAAATAGATCGGCAAAAGCGAACCTTTCTCTCGCTCTTTCTGCCTGCCCCATATTCAGCGGAAAATGAATATTGCGGAGCGCGGTCATAATATTGGGCATCTCGTTACTAGACAAAACTTCTTCGGGAATAAAATCTTTAACCGACTCCATCGCCCGGAGAATCGCTGAGATTAAAAACCGGAAGCCCTTAGAAGTCAGTCCCTTGGTCTCAGAATAAATCGGGATTAGACCGGCGGTATGCCTGGTCTGGGTAGTAGCCGTAACCGGCTCATAGGCCGGACTTTGCATTACTAATTCTTCATTGGAAAGAATCACCTTACCAGCAAAATTCACCCGGATTCCGGCGCGCAGAACTTTAGCGATATAGGGCTGATTAAACCAAATCGCCTTGATGCCGCCGGTTTCGTCGGTCACCAAGACTTCAATAATAACAAACTTGCGGCGCCAAGAGCGCCGCAAAGAAATTTTTTTCACTACTCCCCTAATGGTAGCCGCTTGATTTATTTTTAAATCAGCGATTTTCACTACGCTGGAAAAGTCATCGTAACGGAAAGGGAAGTGCCAAAGTAAATCCCGAACAGTTTTGATCTCCAGCTTGTCCAGCTTAGTCAAAAACTTTTCGTTGATTCCTTTTATATTCCGAAGTTCGGTTTCCAGCTTAATCATCTTTAAAGCTGTGTATATTATACCATACGGCAAAAAATGGAACTCCCCGAATTATGCCCATAGAAAATGTTGGGCGCTTTTCGGCTTTCAAGATTTGTGCTAAATTGGCCTTAAATATCGGCCCGTAGCTCAGTGGCAGAGCAGCCGTCTTATAAGCGGCGGGTCGCAGGTTCGATCCCTGCCGGGCCGACTAAATAGAGAGCGGTTTTAAATTAAAAGGCTTCAGGAGCGCGTAAAAATCTTCATGCTCCAACGTTTCTTTTTCTATCAAAGCGCGGGCAATCGCATCCAAGACCTTCTTGCGAGTATTAATAATCTTCTTGGCTAATTGATGAGCGCGTTCAACAATCCCCGTAACTTCTTCATCTATTTTTGCGGCTACTTTTTCCGAATAATTCCGCTCGGAACCAATTTCTTTGCCTAAAAATATCAACTCCTCGGTTTTGCCAAAAGTCAGCGGCCCCAGCCTTTCGCTCATGCCATATTTAGTCACTAACAGACGCGCCAACTCCGACGCCTGCTTAAGATCGTTGGAGGCGCCGGTAGTAATATCGCCGAAAACCATTTTTTCCGAAGCATAACCGCCAAACATCATGGCCAGATCGGCGACAAACTGGGATTTGGTGTGTAAACGACTCTCTTCAAAGGGTAATTTAAGCGTATAACCACCGGCGGAACCGCGGCTGATAATTGACACCTTCTGAACCGGATCGGCGTCTTTCAGGCTAACCGCCACCAATGCATGGCCAGCTTCGTGGTAGGCAGTAATTTTCTTTTCTTTTTCCGAAATCGCCCGTCCCTTGCGCTCCGGGCCAAGAATCACCTTTTCGATGGATTCGAGCAGGTCTTGCTGGCTGGCTAATTTACGATTATTGCGAGCCGCAAGAATTGCCGCTTCGTTCATTAGATTAGCCAGATCGGCACCGGAAAATCCCGGCGTCCGCACCGCCACGCGGCGCAAATCTACGTTCTTATCCAGCGCTTTGCCACGAGCATGGACTTTCAAAATCGCCTCCCTATCGTTAATATCCGGCAGATCCAAAACGACCCGTCGGTCAAACCGGCCCGGCCGCAGGAGCGCTCGGTCCAAAATATCCGGCCGGTTGGTAGCGGCAATCACAATCACTCGAGTATCCCGCTCGAAACCGTCCATTTCCACTAGAATCTGGTTGAGGGTTTGTTCCCGTTCATCGTGTCCGCCGCCGATACCCGCCCCACGCTCCCTTCCGACAGCGTCTATTTCATCAATGAATAAAATGGCCGGCGCGGCTTTTTTCGCGGTCATAAAGGCGTCTCGGGTGCGTGAGGCGCCGACGCCCACAAACATTTCCACGAATTCAGACGCGGAAATGTGGAAAAATGGAACATTCGCTTCTCCGGCCACGGCGCGGGCAAGTAAGGTTTTTCCAGTACCGGGTTGGCCCATTAACAAAACACCGCGGGGAATGCGGGCGCCGATTTCCAGGTATTTTTTGGGGTTTTTAAGAAAATCCACTACCTCCTCCAGCTCCTGCTTGGCTTCCTTTAACCCAGCGACGTCTTTAAAATTCGCCCTGTCTTTAAAAGCCCCGAAAAGCCGCAGGTTGGCCTTTCCGAAAGTAAACGCCTGCGAGGCCCCGGATTGCGACCGCCGAAAAATCAGCCAAAACATTACGCCGATAATCAGGAGCGGCAGAATGGTCGGCACAAGAATACCCAGCCAGAATTTCAACCCAGACTCGTCTTCAAAATCCAAAGAAACCGCCTGCAGAGCTTTTGGATCTACGCCATAATTTTTGAGAGTTTCCGTGAGGCCGGATTCGGTTTCCTTTCTGGCGGTCGCCTTCTCTCCCCCCTTCAGTACAATGGAAAGATTGTTGCCGTTAACGGTAACTTTCTCTACTTGCCCAGCATTAATTTTAGCAACTAATCCATCGACGGTAAGATGCGCTGATGGCTCGCCCGACTGGGACAAAACGGAAAAAAGAAGCGCAATCGTCATTAAGCCAACTACTGCCCAGAAAATGTTTGTAAAAAACGATTTCTTCATGCGAATTTTGTCTAAATTTTCGAGCTCAACTGTAGCGAAGAAAATTTAGCTACAAAATTGAGCACCCCGTTAGATGCGGAAAAGGCTACATAGCTTTTACCCATACGACGATTATTTTCTGGTTTCTTAAGTGGTAGATTATTCATGGATTGGCCGCTATCTAACGGGGTAAAGGTTTGGCAACCAATCGTGCTTCGCGCTCTTGGGCCAAGCCCTTTAGTTGCGTTTTATTATAATTTATCTTATCATAATCAGCAAGCGATGAAAAATCTGTTAAAAATAGTTTTTATCTCAATAGTGATCTTGGGCTTAGTAGCGAGCTATAGTTTTTTGGGTTCGACGACTCGGCAGACGGTTAACCAAGCCAATACCGAGGCTAGCGTTAACAGTCCGACCAACGCTCCGTCCACCACCGGCCCATCTGACTTGCCGCCAGTTAAGTAAATTGTAGAATAAAGCTGGCAATGCGGGGTTAGTATAGTGGCAATACGCTACCTTGCCAAGGTAGAGATGCGAGTTCGATTCTCGTACCCCGCTCAATTTATAAAACCCCGCTTGCTGGGGTTTTATAAATTCGAATGATGGTTTGGGAATCGAACGTAGCGGCACCCCGTGTTGGAAGGCGCTCGGAAACCAGAAGGTGTCCGAGACGGGGGCCGGGGTGCCGCGGGAGGTTCGAGGTTGAGCGGAGCGAAACCCGTGTTCTCGTACCCCGATCCACTTGCCAAAAACCAAAAATTTTGCTTAAATAACGACATGCCTAAATTGGAGAAGCCTCCTATAGAATCAAAGGGATCCAAACCGGTGACTCAAGAGTTGCACGACGATTTTGAAGCGAAGCTGGAAGCGCTCAAAGAAATATTGGGACATGCCTCCGAAATGAGTGATGAAGCGCTTATTGCAGTGAATAAAAAGCTCGATGAAATATTGGAACAGCAAAAAAGGATAATATAAGGCCCCGATGCTCATCGGGGCTGTTTTTTTAATGTGAGAAGGTCTAGTAGGGGGTACCGGCTACATTTCCAGTAAAGCGTGCACCTTCTCTGCAATCTCTTCGTCAGAGAGAATAACCGCGTCGGGCGAATCGCTGGTCATCTCCACACCGCTTAGCAAAAAATGAAGGGTTTCTGCCTCTTCTATGCCAAGACCCGTCTCTAAATTTTCTTTCTTTTCCTCGGATAGATTATTCCAAAGTTCTTCTATCTTTTCTAATTCAGGATTTTCGAAATTCATTTTAATTCGTTTATTTGCTTTAATACTTCCGCAAAATAGGTCTTCTGGTCAAGTAACTCTTTGTTTTCCGGGTCCGCTTCAAGACTAGCCTCAATGCCACCTAAAATATCTTCAACTTCCTGAACGCTTTCCACTCCAACGCCTTCTAAAATCTCTATCTTCTCTATTTCTTTCCGTAACTCCGGAGAGGCCAAGTTTTTAGCTTCTTTGAGTTTACGCAACGCCTCTTCCACCATTTCTGATGGATTTTCTTCCGGGCCTTGATCAAATTTTGGATTCTCTATGCTCATTGAATTTATTATGTATCAAAATAATAATGCTTGCCGACCTTTACGGTAGCTCCGGCAGGAATCGTTTCGCTCGGATTCGTGGCCTTCTTGTTATTTATCTCCACACCGCCCTGCTCCACCAGCCTCCTAGCTTCGCCTTTACTGGAGGCGGCTCCGGCCTTAACCATCCCATCAACGAGCGACAGTCCACCGGCCGATTTTACAACCGGTCGCTTACTCGGCTTTCCATGTTTAGAAAAAACCCGGACAAATTCTTCTTTCGCTTTTTCGGCCAATTTTGCATTGTGGTACGTCCCGGTAATAATTTTAGCGAGTTCCAGCTTCGCTTCGCGCGGGTCTTCAATAGAACGGGCTGTGTTAGTGCAAAGCTCGTAATATTGGTTAATCAAAGTGTCGGGAACGCTCATAATTTTTCCGAACATCACGGTCGCGCCTTCGGTAATGCCGATATAATTTCCAGCAGATTTGGACATTTTCTTGTGCCCATCGATGCCCACCAGTAGCGGCACAGTAATCACATCCTGCTCCGGCAAACCCATATGCCGTTGTAAATCCCGTCCGGTCAGCATATTAAACTTTTGATCGTTGCCGCCTATTTCCACATCAGCCTTCACCATCATCGAGTCATAGGCCTGCATCATTGGGTACAAAGTTTCGTGTTCGTATACCTCCACACCATCTTTAATTCTTTTCTGAAAATCATCGCGCTCCAATATCCGTTGGATCGTGAATTTCGCCATCAGCCCAATGGCGAAATCAAATTTTTCTTTTTTATACCACTCGCTGTTGTGGTGAATTTCGGCTTTTTTAACATCCAAAATTTTCCCGACCTGCTGGAAATAGGTCTTGGCGTTGGCTTTGATTTCCGCGTCCGTCAGCGGCGGGCGCGCCTTGGACCGGCCGGAGGGATCTCCGATTTTAGCGGTATAGTCTCCGATTATAAAAACTACTTGATGCCCGAGATTCTGAAACTCGCGTAACTTGCGCAAAACTACTGCCGTACCTAAATGCAAATCCGGCGCAGTGGGGTCGGCGCCAAATTTAATCCGCAATTTTTTGTCGGACTTCAAAGCGGCCTCCAAGTGTTCTTTGACAATCACCTCTTCCACGCCATGGCTCAATAATTTCTCGCTTGTGATCATAGCTAAATTGTAATTAAAAAATCAGTAAAAAAACAGCCCGTTAGGGCTGTTGCTTAATTTTCTTTAAGTTTTCTCTGTAGCGCCGTACCCAGCCAGGAAGATGGGACTGGCCCTGCAATCGTCTGCTGGTTTTCGGCACCTCTATCGTTAGCAGACAGTGGGGCTTGCTGTTGGTAACAACAAAACGGACGTGATCCTTGTTGCTATAAAAGTAAATCACGGGCTGACAGCTGTTGTTCAATAAACGCCGAAAGGCAGCTTTCTCTGGAAGATTTTGCCTCACCGTATCGAAAAAACTTTGCTGCAGTCGAACCAATTCGTCCTCGGAATAGGGACGCCCCCAGGTTTCTGCCGGCGGAATGTTGTAAATCCTCTCCAGCCACCGCTCCCAGGCATGCCGACTAACCAAAACTTCTCCTATCCCCCTTTTGAATACTATCGGCTTACCACTTACGCTCGTCACCAATGGTGCCAGTTTTGGCTTTTTCCCTATTGGTCCTGCTGGTGTGGAAGGATTAAGAATTACTTTTTGATCCAATGTCGGCAAATTAAGCACCGGCTTTGGTTCCTGCTTTGATTCTGGGACCGCCTTGATCTTACCAGAAACAAGCAGGGATTTTATTTTTTCGATCAGTTGGGAAATGTCGGATTGCCTAAAACCCTCACGATAACTATCCTTCACCTCACAGTAGACTGTTACAATACCGAAACAGTCGAAAATTTTTCCAATCGGAAACATTTCGCGCATATTGAAATCCGAGAAAGCGGCTATCGCGCTAAAGCTGCGGACGTAGTTATCGGGCATTGGTCCCGGAGTTTCCGGTTTTTCACTTAGGTAAGCCAACAACCCCCGCAGTTCTGTAAAAGAAAGACTCGTCAGAAACTGGGTTCGAGCTCTGCTTTTGGCTACCAGCCCCTCCGGATCCAAAGCATTCTCCTTTCTTGACACCATTAGGTGTCAAAGTGAAACACAAAAAATCAAAGAACGACTAGACAATAGACTAGCAGAATACACACAAAAAGTCCAGTAGCTGTTATTTCTTGCCCTTGATTATCTCGTCCACTACTCCGTAGGCCCTTGCCTCTTCGGCGGACATATAAAAGTCACGATCGGTGTCCTTCTCAATTTTAGCGAGCGACTGGCCGGTGTGTTTGGCGAGAATCTGGCTTAATTTATTTTTCATCTTGATGATCTGCTTGGCGGTAATTTCGATTTCAATCGCTTGCCCTTCCGCGCCACCCATCACCTGGTGGAGCAAAATTTCGGCGTTCGGCAGAACGATGCGTTTGCCTTTCTTGCCAGCCGCAAGCAAAACCGCCGCCATAGACGCGGCCATGCCAATACAAACCGTGGAAACATCCGGCTTCACATATTGCATCGCGTCGTAGATTGCCATACCGGCGGTCACCGAACCGCCCGGGCTGTTGATATAGAGCTTGATGTCCTTTTTTGGATCCTCATGCTCTAAATGCAGAAGCTGGGCAATAATCACGTTGGCCAGCCCATCGGAAATCGGCCCGCCTAAGAAAATAATCCGCTCCTTCAGCAGGCGGGAATAAATATCAAAAGCCCGCTCCCCGCCGGGAACGCGTTCAATGACAGTCGGGATCATATATTCGTTCTGAGCTTCGTTTCTCATTTTATTTTTGGGCCTCCAGAAACCCGAAAACTTTCTGGTTTTGGAGCATACCATAAATATACTGGTAGTTCTCCTCACTTTCAACGCTTCCCTGGCCCGTTCGCACTTCCTCCGGCGCTGGCTCCAGTTTTTCAGTCTGGGCAATTTTATAGAGCACCAGGTTGGTAGCAACATTATGGTAGGCGCGATCGCGCAGTTCCTGGCTGATCTGTTCCTCGGTCTTGCCGCTGGCCTTCAGCATCGGCGCGTACTGCCGGTTCAGGCTCTGATAAGTTTTTTCTATCATCACCTCCGGCACTTCCAATTCAGAGTCTTTTATAATTTCATCCAGCATTTTTAAGCGGAGCCGATCCCGTTCTTTCATATTTTTTTCCATCAGGATTCCCTCGGACACGCTTTTCTTCAGCGCCTCCATGTTTTCAAATTTGCCGATCTTTTTGGCAAATTCGTCATTTAACTCCGGAACTTTGTCACCCTCTTTTCTGGAATTGCGAATCCAATCCAGGGTCTGGTCAATTTCTTTCGGCTCAACACTTTGCTCTTTTTTCTCGCCAAGAATTTTTTTGGCGATCTTTTTATAATTGGCAAGTTTTATTTCCGGAAAAACCGTCAGGGTAGCTTTGTAGACAATACCCAAATCTTTAGAGTCTTCCACTTCAATTTTCGGCGAATCAATCAGCGTCCACTCGTTGTCTTTAGTAACTTCATCCAAACTCCAACGAATCGCGCTTTTGGCGGCTTCATTAAAAATTTTTTCTTTGTCCACCGCCGCATCCGCCAGATCTTTCGGCGCTGTCCCGGGCCGGAAGCCTTTCAGATGGACGTTTTTCACTGCCTCGTCATAAGCAGCCTGGTAATAAGGCAAGAACTCTTTCTGCTCCAGGCTGACCTCCACCGCCATCTTTGAACCGGGCAATTTCTTAAATGAAGATTTCATCGTCGTTATATATTATCACTTTTTCTAAAAATGAAAAGGGCCCGGTTATTTCCGGGGCCCCACTGGACGAAGGTATCCAAGTCTTTCCAACTCCTCTCGATTACGTTTGAGTAGCTTGCCCACCAAAACAGCGGCGGGAAAAGAAACCACGAGCCAGGCGACAAGCACCCAAGCCCACCAAGACATAGGTCTTTTCCTTTCAAAAAACCGCTTAGACTATAACAAACTGACTATCAAAAGCGCAACAATGTTAATGACTTTAATCAACGGGTTAATGGCGGGGCCGGCGGTGTCTTTGTAAGGATCGCCAACAGTGTCGCCGGTAACGGCCGCTTTGTGCCAGTCGGTGCCTTTGGCGCCAGCCGCTTCAATATATTTCTTGGCGTTGTCCCAAGCCGCGCCGCCGGTAGTCATCGAGACACCGAGAAAGAGGCCGGAGACAATCGTGCCCACCAGCAAACCGCCGAGAGCTTCCGCGCCGAGTAAAAACCCGACAAGCAAAACCGCCGCGATTGGCAGAATCGCCGGCAAAATCATTTTAGAAAGCGCCGCCTTCGTCACAATATCCACCGCCCGCCCGTAATCGGGTTTGCCGGTGCCGTCCATAATTCCTTTGATCTCTCGAAATTGGCGCCGGATTTCTTCCACCACCGCGCCAGCCGCTTCGCCCACCGCACGCATAGCCATAGACGAGAAAAGAAACGGAATCGCCGCCCCCAAGAAAAGACCAGCCACTACGTAAGGATTCTGGAGTTCAAATAAAACTATTTTTCCCAAATTGCCCAGCCGTTCAGCATACCCGGCAAAGAGCACCACCGCCGCGAGTCCCGCCGAAGCGATCGCGTAGCCCTTGGTCACCGCTTTGGTGGTATTGCCCACCGCGTCCAGCGCGTCGGTAATTTCCCGAACTTCTTTCGGCGCGCCGCTCATCTCGGCAATGCCGCCGGCGTTATCGGTCACCGGCCCAAAAGAATCAATCGCTATCACAATACCAGCCACTGAAAGCATGGCGGTGGCGGCCAGCGCGATGCCATAAACGCCCATCAGCGCGTAAGCGCCGAGCATACCGGCGACGATTACCAGAATTGGCAGGGCGGTGGATTCCATACCGACAGAGAGTCCGATAATAATATTGGTGCCGTGGCCGGACCTGGAGGCTTCGGCAATGGATTTAACCGGACGGAATTTTTTCGCTGTATAGTAGTCGGTAATCAGCACCATCAACACCGTCACCGCGAGCCCAATCAGAGTGGAACCAAAAACATTCCAGGTATTCTGCGGGAAGTAACGCGCGGAAGCCAAGTAAAATAAGCCAGCGGAGACGACGAGCGCTACCGCGAGTGCTTTGTAAAGCGCACCCATAATGGATTTGTTTTTACCAATTTTGGCGAAAAGCCCGCCAATAATAGAAGCAAGGATCGCGAGAGCGCCGAGAATCAACGGGAAGGCCAGTTGGGCGCCGCTGAATAACGAGGCGCCGAGCAGCATCGCCGCCGTCAGCGTCACCGCGTAAGTTTCAAAAAGATCGGCGGCCATGCCGGCGCAGTCGCCCACGTTGTCGCCCACGTTGTCGGCAATCACGCCCGGATTCCTCGGGTCGTCTTCCGGAATTCCGGCCTCCACCTTGCCAACCAGGTCCGTGCCGACATCAGCGGCTTTGGTAAAAATGCCGCCGCCTAGGCGAGCAAAAATAGAAATCAGACTCGCGCCAAATCCAAGGCCGACCAATGAAAGAGCGTTTTGTCCGTTAGCGTAAAAAAATCCGGCCACCGAGAGCAGGCCAAGCGCCACCACTAAATAACCGGTAACTGAACCGGCTTTGAAAGCAAGTGAGAGCGCCGCCCCCAATCCTTTCTCGGCGCTAGCGGCGGTTTTAGAATTGGAGCGCACCGCCACGTTCATGCCGATATAACCGGCCAGAGCAGAGGCCAGCGCGCCGATTAAAAATCCGAGCGCTGTCATCCAACCCAGAGAGAAATATAAAATAACGAGCAAAGGAACCCCGACATAAGCAATGCTCTTGTACTGGCGATTAAGATAAGCCGAGGAGCCAACTTGGATAGCGCGAGAGATCGCGCGCATTTTTTCGTTGCCAGAAGGCTGTTTTTTCAGCCACAACATTATGTAGGAACTGTAGGTGATGGCAATCACGACCGGCGCAAAAATTAGATAATACAAATTCATAAAGTTACAAGGTTGGTAAAATTATTTTGATTTTTCTTCTTGGTTTTCTACTGCCGCCTCCGCGGTGCCTCCTTCCTGCGCTTCCTCCGGTTTGGCGGCGGAACGCACGTCAATTTTCCAGCCGGTAAGTTTCGCAGCCAGGCGCACATTTTGTCCGCCCTTGCCAATCGCCAGACTTAGCTGATCCTCCGGAATGTAAACTCTGGCTTCGCGACGCGGCAAAATATCCACTTCTTTCACTTTGGCCGGTGAGAGAGCGCTTGAGATAAATTTTGCCGGATCATCGGAATACTCGGCGATATCTAATTTCTCCTGACCTAGTTCGTTGGAAACTGCCATTACACGCGTGCCGCGCTGGCCCACACAGGATCCAACCGGATCCACGCCATCGGCCTTGGACGCCACCGCGATCTTGGCGCGGCTTCCCGGCTCGCGGGCAATCGCCTTGATTTCAACCACGCCATCGTTGATTTCCGGAACCTCCAGCGCGAACAGTTTGCTGACAAATTTCGGATTGGCGCGGGACAAAATAATGCCCGGCATCTTGGTGTCTGATTGGACCACCACGACTAAAAACCTCATCCGCTCGCCGGCACGATAGTGTTCGCCCGGAATAGTTTCATTATAAAACATCACGCCGGTCGTGCGGCCAAGATCTATATAAATATTTCCGCGGTCGAAGCGCTGAATAACACCGCTGACGATCTCCCCTTCTTTGGCTTTAAACTCGCCCAAAACGGATTCCCGCTCGGCCTCCCGCAGTTTTTGTAGGATAACCTGCTTGGCAGTTTGCGCGGCAATGCGGCCAAAATCATCATGAGTTTCCAAAGGAAATTCCAATTCATCGCTAACTTTAGCGCCAGTTTTGATTTTTTTAGCTTCTTCCAATAGTATGTGACGGTCCGGATTGTAGCGTGGTAAAATTTCTTCCGTGCCCGCCACAGCCCCTGACGAAGGCGGGGCCATTTCAACTTCTTCCGCCCCATCTTCAACAATCCTAACCGTGCTTTCATCTTCGACAGTTTTCACCTGCCAAAATTTTAAAGCGCCGGTCTTCACATCGAATTTGCACTTGACCATCTCACCGCGCTGGCCATATTCCTTTTTGTAGGCGGCGGCAATGGACGACTCAATCGCCTCCATAATTTTACCGGCATCTATTCCCTTTTCTTCGGCAATCTGGTCGATTGCTCTTTTTAATGTTTTTAAATCAAACATTGTATTTTTTTAGTTTCGGCTTTTTTACCAAGAATGGCCGCTCACGAGCGACCATTCAGTAATAAGTTAATTATATGGGGCAGACTGGAAAAAGTCAAACCACCAAAATAAATCCCCTCCGATGCGCATCGGAGGGGATTTTCTTTAGCAGATTTACTCGGTTAGGAAACGGCGAAACCGTTCGTACTGTCCCTCATCCACAAAGCCGTAGGTAAGAAGGACTCTCGCCTTCTCCAGATAGGCCGACCGCGTGATCTGTGGCGAGCTTGCTTTCAGCCGGTCAAAAACCGAGGACTGGCCATTGATCGCCAACTGAAAGTGCTCACCCCACTCGGCCACTTCCTCCTGCATAGACTCTTTTCCGTATTTGGTGAGCGGTTCCAGCGGGATTACTGACCAGCAAGATCTGAAGCCGCTGTCGCTTTCGTCAAGCAGATGAATCAGGTAAGCGTGGTACGCCTCGTGGCATACATCAAAGGGGTAGACGACCAGCGAACTATGCTTAATCCAGATCCGGCGAGAGTAGTCACACATTGCCCGCGTGTTTCTGTGAGGATACAGGGACGCGTCATCGGTGACAGTAATGGAAACGATGGCTGCCCGCACCGCCAGAGTCAGCTTGCTTAGCTGCCAACGGATTATCGTTTCTTCAGCAGAGGTGACGGCGTTGATCGCCGGCTTGTCAACGTCAACAACGCGAGACCAAGTTGACCGTGAAAACTCTGCATCTCTCGTACGCGCTTCCTGCCCCCGGGTAAAAACCGCTCTGAACAAGAAAAAGGACGCGAGAAACAGCCCGAACGCTATGCTCGCAGTGACGTATTTCCTGCTTCTATGCATTGCCTGCTCCTTTCAAATCAGAAATTTTAATTGACAACTTACCAAATGAGATTATACAAGTAATTTTATATGTTGTCAATAGGATTAAAAAATTCCCCGATGCACATCGGGGAATTACTGATCGGGGAATTAAACCCCATACGGCGACCAGATGTTTTTCACCTGAGTCGCTTTGTAGAGGCACCGGTAGATCTGACTGTTGCCGTTAGAAAACCAGTCAATTGGTTCCCCGTGGGAAACCCAAGTCTGTTTTAGATTGCTAATGGCGGAGAGTTCCTCCACCAGCCTACTGCCTGCTTTGATTCCAAAGTACCACATGGCATCTACGTCTTCGTGCGCCGCGAGCGTCCAGAGTACCGATTGCTCAGCAGTGGAATCGGGTTTCGCGGTACTCAAGATATTCACCACTCCGGGTGGAATGTCCGAGTTCTGAAGAACCTGGACAAACTCCATTGCGGTCAGCGGATGATTGCCAGCAACCAAAACAATGGTATTACCCATCGCGATTGCCGGCGCCATCGTCGCCACCACACCCAAGAGCGGAAGTTCGTCTGGAACCTTAATACCAATCACACCGATTGGTTCTTTGAGCGCGTTCACCAGCATTTTGCCGGGAACCGGATGGACCTTACCTTCAAACTTATCAACGAGGCTGGCGTAGTCGAACAGCCGCTCGATCGCCAGATTCACTTCGTTTCTGCCGCTTTTGATCGAACAACGCATCTCGCGCGCGATTGTTTCCGCGAAGCGTTCTTTTTGCGCTTCCAGATTCTCGGCGAGGAAAAAAAGGATCTTGCCCCGCAAATCGGCGTCGGATTCGGACCAGGAATTGACTGCGCCGCGCGCCGCTTCGACGGCATTCCGCACGTCTTTGCGATTCGCATCGGCGAGTGTTCCCAAGAGTTCGCCGGTCGCCGATCTGACCGAAAAGCTGACTTCCCCATCGGGACGATTCAGTTTTCCATTGTAGAAAAGCCGGTAGGTGCGGTCGATTTCCGGGTGTTGGTTCTGAAGCTGGATGTAATTCTTCTGATCGAATTCGCGCGCGCAGAAAGCCGCAGTTGCTTTCCGCTCTTTGAGATACTCCCTAATGCCTTCACTGCCTCCTTCCCGGCCCCAACCGCTTTCGCGGTAGCCACCGAACCCGGAAGCCGCGTCGAACTTGTTGGTGTCATTGATCCAAACTGTTCCGGCCTTGAGTTTCTTGGCGACATCGAACGCTTGGTTGATGTCCTGGCTCCACACCGAAGCGGCCAGGCCATAGCGAGTGTTATTCGCAAGGTCCACTGCTTCTTTGGGAGTACGGAAAGACATGCAGACGAGTACCGGTCCGAAAATTTCCTCCTGGGCAATCGTCGCCGTCGGGGAAACATTTTCGGCAATCGTCGGCGGGAAATAGTAACCGGGCAGATCGCAGGCGAAGTTCTCCGGACTCCAGAAAACCGCGCCTTCTTCTTTGCCGATTTCCACCAACCGCCGGATTTTTTCGAGTTGAGCCTGAGAATTAATGGCGCCGATATCCACCGCTTTATCAAGCGAGTGACCGGCGCGCAGTTTCTTCATCCGTTCCTTGAGTCTTGCGACGAACTTTCCGTAGGCGCTTTCTTCAACCAACAGTCGCGAGCCGGCGCAACAGACCTGGCCTTGATTGAACCAGATCGCGTTGACCACCCCCTCGATCGCCGAATCAAGATCGGCATCCGCGAAAACAATAAGCGGCGATTTACCGCCAAGTTCCATGGTGAGACGCTTGCCGGTGCCGGCAGTCGCGAGGCAAATCTTCCGCCCCACTTCCGTCGAACCGGTGAAGGCCACCTTCCAGGGTACCGGATGGTTTACGAGATACTCGCCCGTCTCGCCAGCACCGCAAACAATGTTCACGACACCAGCAGGCAAACGCACTTCTTCTTTCAACATCTCGGCGAACATCAGCGCCGTCAGCGGAGTAAACTCGGCGGGTTTCAAAACTACCGTGTTCCCGACCGCGATTGCCGGTGCGATTTTCCAAGCCAACATCAGCAAAGGGAAATTCCAGGGTATGATCTGCGCTACTACGCCGCTCGGTTCCATATCCGGAAATTCGTGCGTGTGCCGCTTCGCCCAGCCGGCATAATAGTAAAAATGTCGGATGGCAAGCGGGATATCGATGTCGCGGGTTTCCCGAATCGTCTTGCCATTGTTAAGCGATTCCAGTACCGCGAACAACCGAGCGTTTTTCTGCAAACAACGCGCGATCGCGTACAAATACTTCGCGCGATCATGGCCGGAGGTGGCACTCCACGACGGAAATTCGGCTCGGGCCGCTTCCACCGCCGCATCCACGTCTTCCGGCATACCGTCGGCCACTTCCGCAAGCACCGTCTTGGTAGCCGGACACAGAATCGGCCGATAGCGATTGGGATTGGAAACTTTCCATGCCCCATTAACGAAATGGCCGAACTTTCGCTTGTGCAAGTCCAGCCACTCTTGGACCGCCTTGTCGGATTCCGGTGCCGGACCATAACCTGGCTGGCCAAGAAAATTCTTAATGCGATTGCTATCCATTTCCATCTCCTTATCCAATCGAATGATGATGGTAGGACGAATAACGCTTGAACGCGAGATGGTAGAGTTGGCGATTGAGATCGCCCAAAAAATCTCGCCCATCCGAAGCGCTCGATGCGCCGATCCGGAACAGATCCGGCCGGCACCAGTCCTCGCCAAGCTCTTCGAGCATCAGCGAATACCAGAGCATGCCGTCCTTGGCGGTTTTGATCCCGCCCGCAGGCTTGAAGCCGATGCGCCGCCCGCTCTCGCGAATCGCGCGCGCCATCACCAAACCCGCCTCCAGCGTCGCGTTGGTTTCTTCAAAACCGGTTGAGGTTTTGATGAAATCCCCGTCGCGGCTGGCGGCAATCGCCACCGCCGCGGCTTTGGCGACGTTTTCCAATGTCTTCAAATCGCCGACGCCCAAGATGGTCTTCATTCTGGCGCGGTCGCCGCAGACTTCTCGGAAAAGGCTCAGCTCTTCATAAAGCCCCTGCCAGTTTTGGCCGAAAACTCGGGCACGGCTGATCACAACATCGATTTCTTTCGCACCATGGTCGATTGCCATTTCGATTTCTAACTTCTTCGTGGTAATCGGCGTCTGCCCGGCCGGAAAGCCGGTGGCAACCGAAGCCACGGGAATAATTCCCCGCAAAGCGCCAGCCGCCGCCCAAACCATTGCCGGATAAACGCAGACCGCACCGACTGTCAGCGGCAAAGTCAGCAACTCTAGCTTCTCTAAAGTTGTCCGATCGATAGGATGGAGCGCTTTGGCGCAAAGCCGCCGCACCCGATCTTCCGTATCTTCACCCTTCAGCGTCGTCAGATCGACACAGCGCGCTATGTTAATGTAGGCCGCGACTTGCGCTTCCACTTTGAAACTGCGCCGTGTGCCAAGCGTCTTCGCTCTTTCCTGAACCGCGTTCGTATTCACACGAATTCGATCTACCCACCCAAAATACATACAGATCTCTCCTTTTCAAGGGTTGTCAACGAACGCCTGCATCTTAAAACAAAAATCAGAAGTTGGCAAATAAAAAACCTCCTTAGAGGAGGTCAATGGGGATGTTCCAGCGAAGAAACTTGTTGCGCCTAATCCTAATGGAAAGGACTTCTTTAAAGATGGCGTCGAGGTCACGCATAACGATGTTCAACAGCTCGCGCTCGAAGATCAGGATACATTTGATGTTTTTTTGGTGGGACTGTGGCAGAAACGCTTGTAGGACTTGTGGGTAGACTTCACCTGGAGCACAAACACCAGCGGGTCCTCAATGTCTGGATGGTGAAAGACAATCACCAGATCGAATTTCTTGCCATCGAGACGGGCTATCCGAGGATGGGGATGCTTATAAGTTCTCGCGGCTTTTACTATTTTAAAACCCTTAAAACTCCAGCCGCGTTTCTGCAGATCGAGTACCGCCTCCAGACATTTGGCTTCGGATTTCAATCCCGGACTTTCGGCCAAGCATCACCTCGCGCTTTTCTAATTTTAAAGTACACCGCTTACTCCAGTGTAAGATGTTTGTTTCAAAAAAGGCAATATCACAACTGGGCATCTTCGATGCGTTTCGTATCCGGATGAAACTCCAATTCGTTATCATTGTAAATAATTCTAGGTTTGTAGCCGGCCTCCGTGCCGAAACTTCTCTCAATCCGCGCTACCTGTATAATTTTCAGTTTTCGTTCAAGCCAATCCCCAAACTTCCCGCCGAGCAGCCACTCTCTTAATTTTTTTACCCACGAACCGCTTCGATGGATGTGGCGGAGGTCGTCAACATAAACACGCCCGCCCAGCCAGTCCTGGTTTGCCGCGAAAAATTTATTTACCTTTTCCGATTCGCCGAAAATCGGCACCAGATTCTGATAAAGATTCTTCCAGTAGGCATTATGCGGCGGTGAAAGCCGGTAAGATTTTTCGGTCACGAAATGATTTAGGCAAACTTTGTCCGTCGCCGATTCTTTATGATTCAGCTTGGTTCTCCGCCAGCCAAAAAATCCAAAGCCAACCGCCGAAAAAAAACGCGCCGTAAAAATCCGGCCGGAGCGCGCTCCGACAATCACGTCAAAATCCGAATCCAAATTCATGTTACCGGTCGCCAGCGAACCCGCCGCCAGCGCGAACTCCACAAACGGAATGTAACGGAACAGCCAGGTCCGCCGCATAAATTTTATCCACTTCTTATCGTGCAAAACCTGCTGCTGCCGCTTGGCGATAACCTCATCCATCTATTCTTCGATAACCGGCGCCTCTATTTGCTCTGGTTCTATGCCGGCTGTCTCGCCGGTAATTTTCAAGACGTCTTTGTCAATTTTTCCAAACTCTTTGTAGGCATGGTTGTAGGCGCTGACGGTCGTCGTCAGATTCTTCCCTATCTTTCCGAAATAATCTTCGTAAGTAATCAGGTGTTTTCGTAAGTTATCTACCTGTTTGATAATATCTTTCGCCTGCTCGGAGATTTTCTGGTTGCGCAGGCCCTGCAAGACGGTTTGCAAATAAGCCAGAAAAGATGTCGGCGAAACAATGATCACTTTTTTCTGAAAAGCGTAAGCAATTAAATTCTTGTCCTCGGCACTGCTACCGACTTTATTAATCAAAAGGTCGTAGTAGATCGCCTCCGAAGGAATGAACATAAAAGCAAAATCCATTGTATTCTCCGACGGTTTGACGTACTTAGACGTCTCATCAATGCGCATTTTTATATCGCCGATAAAAGCGGCTTCGTATTTTTTCTTTTCCAGCGGATCGGTCGCCGCGGCAAAGCGGTTATAGTTTTCCAAACTGAACTTTGAGTCAATCGGGATAATTCTTTTGTCCACAAAAACCACCGCATCCACGATTACTCCATCTTTAAATGAATGTTGCATCTCATAGGCGCCCGGCGGCAGAACATTTTTTAACACAGTTTCCAAAAAATACTCGCCGAGAATGCCGCGCTGTTTCGGATTGGTCAGCGTGTCCTGAAGCTTTTTGATCTGCTCGTTCATTGCGAGTGTCTGACGCGCCGCCTCATCTACCCGCGTCAGCTTCTCGGTAACATTGCTGATAATTTTAGCGCTCTGGCCAAACTGCTGCTGCATCATCCGGGTGGACTCGCCAAGCTTGGTGTCCAGCACGCGCGCGATCTCGTTCACCTGATTTTGCAACATTAATAGTGATTGATCCGGAGCTTTCTGTTTCTGTTGGCTTTTGACCAACAAAAAAACGGCGATAAAGCCAATAACTACAACTCCCAATGTGACGATTGAAGAAGTATCCATGTCCTTATTGTATGACTTTAAAATCCTTAAAACAAACCCCGCGCCATTTGCTGTGATGTTTACTTTTATACAAAATTTTTGCGTACAGCATCGCCTTCGGCTCTGATTGTGCCAATACAAAATCTTTACGGCAAAAGGTATGGGGTGCTCGATTTTGTAATTGCTCGCGGCTCGCAAACAAAATCGGCAAACAAAAAGAGACGCCCTCACAGTGTCTCTTCGTGTCCCACAAAACCTATGGGCGGTGCCGATATCCGTCAGCGCGGTCCACATACCTTGTAGCAGGTTCGTCTTCCAACGAACGGGCCCGCGTACTGCGCGAGACAGTTTGCCTACACCCGGCAAAAGAGCCGCCTGCCCGGCGAAGGGTTCCATTTTCTCCGCCTACGGCGGAAGAGCTACAGAAAACTCTTAAGTTGGCGTTTTCCAGTTTAATTCCCCGTAGGGAAGTTAATAATTTGTTGGAGAACGCACAATTACAAATATAACATAAATAAAAACAGGCTAGAAAGTTATCCACAGCCTGTTTTTATTTAACTAGAGGCTATTAACGTCCGCGTTCACGCTCTGAAAATCGCTATTAAGATCACCTAAGTTAATGTTGTTTAAATCATTGGCAATCATTCCTGTAGAATCTTCGGCCGGCGCTAAAACCTGCTGTTCTTTAGAGGACGAGCTCAGGAGCCAGATGCCAGCAATGACCACCGCTAGGACAACAATGATAAGTAATAGTTTTTTCATATTTTTGTTTATTGTTGATTATTAGTTGGCGCGCTATTGGACGGAGGGGTAGTACTGGCCTGCTCTTCATCTACTCTGGGAATTTGCGCCAGCGTGGTAGCCGCCTTGCGCACTGCTTCATGAGCGGCTTTTACGACGTCACGAACTTTTGTCAAATCGTCATGCAACAACTTTCTGGCCGCGCCTACATCTACTTTTAGATTCGCTTCCGTACTGACAGTTATCGCATAGGTCTTACCGGCCTGGTCCTTGATTGCCGTTCGGGCCGCAGCAATAGCAGTCTTTGCGGCGTCAATTGCCGTTCGAACCGTTGAAACATCCAAGCCGCGGCTGGCCGCTTTATCAGCGCGTGAGCTAATCCGCTCCAGCACTTTGTTCAACTTATCTACCACATCTCCAAAATGGTCGGCCTGGTTCTTGTTCAGTTCGTTAATCCTATCGTAAACGCGTTCAACCGTAGCCTTCTTTCTTTCATCTTTAATCTTCTTAAGGCCTTCTTTCAATCCGGCCCGCTTAGCCTCAATCTCTTTTTTCGCCTCTTCCCGCTTTTGTTCAACCATTGCCTTAAACTCTTCACGGTCCTTCTCAACAGAAGCCTTAAAGTCCGTTCTCAAGTTTTTTACTTCCCCCTTGAGCGTCTCTCGAACGTTTTGAATGTCCCGCTTTACTCCTTCCCGCAATTCTTGCGCCGCTGACTTAACGGTTGTCGGCGCTGTCTGCGCTCCGACCGGAAGCGCAACAACTAACGCCGCTGCTAAAGTTAGTAATGTTTTTCTCATGTTTGTGATTGTAGCATACTGACCTTTTTAATCAACACCTCTCTCTCGGCTAAAATCCTATTCCAGTTCGTAGGTCACGCTAACATTAACCGTAACATCCTGACTGCCCGGTTCAATAGTTGGCGCCGGTGGCGCGATCGGACCGCCTTTGCTGAAACCGCTCGCTTCGGCGTAAAACGGAATCGGATAGCCGCCGGTATTTTCACTAAAAGTTACTACCCGCCCAAGCCTTGCTCCGGCGTAACCGGCCATTGCCTCGGCTTTGGCTCGCGCTTTCTTAAACGCCTCCTGCCGTGCCTGATTCAAAAATTTATCCGGGTCTTCAATGCTAAAATTCGGCCCGTTAAGGTCATTGATGCCTTTTTTGGGTAAGGCTCCGAGAATTACGCCAATCTTGGTGAAGTCCCGAATTTTCACCTGGACGGATTGGGTGAGAATATAGCCATCAATATAATTTTTACCGGTTTTTGGGCTGTAAACATACTTCGGACTCAAATTATAGCCAGTGGTTTTAATATCCTTTGCCTCGATTCCTTGGCTTTTCACAAAAACAATCGCGTCATTAATTTTTGTATTGTTGTCATTTTGTAGCTTTACCGGATCGGAACCTTCCGCCACTACCGAAAAGCTGACTGCCGCGAGATCCGGAACGGCGGTGGTTTTCCCTTCCGAGCTGACTATAATCGTGTTTTCCGGCTGAACCGAGCGGCCGTAACGCCACAGGGCTTTGGCAGAAATTAGCGCTAAAACAATCACGCTCATCAAAACAACGTCTAAAATTACCCAAAACCAGACTTTTGAATTTTCAATTTTATTTGGCATTCCCGGTGCTACAAATTCGATTGGTTAATAATGCTGCGACGTTTTTAATTAAATAATTATTTTGTTTCATAATATCATTGCCCTATCTACAAATTTCTTCGCGAAGCGATCGAGTTTGTAGCTACCGGGCATTTTTTATTTATATTTCTTAGCTATTTCAACTATCTTTTGTATTTCCCCTCTTGTAAGGCTGGCGCCTCCGACTAAGGCGCCTTCTATCTCCTTGTGCTGTAAAAATCTTTCCGCATTATCGCTTTTTATCGAGCCGCCGTAAATTATTCTTACTGTCAGCTGTGAACCAATTCGTTTCAGCAAATCCTTTATAAATCTTACCATTTCCAGCATATTTTCGGGCGTGTCCGGATTGCCGGTGCCGATGGCCCAAACTGGTTCATAGGCGATGATGATGTCCCGCTTTTCGGCAAGTACGCGCGATAATCCCGCCCTTAACTCCCTCTCTACGACCTCGTTAGTCTTATTGCGGTCACGCTCTTCCTGGCTTTCCCCAACACAGAGGATCGGTTTTAGCCCATCATTGAACGCCGCGAAAATTTTTTTCGCCACCATTTCGTCCGTCTCCCCCAAGTTCTTGCGACGTTCGGAGTGGCCGATAATTACATATTCCACGCCAGCGTCTCTGAGCTGAGTGCCGGAAATTTCGCCGGTAAAAGCACCCTTATCTTCCCAAAATAAATCCTGCGCCCCTAGTTTCGCTTTTTTAATCACTCCGGCGACATCTTCCAAAAATTGGAACGGCGGACAGACAATCAGATCCGCCATATCACTGCCTTTGGCAAGTTGCTTTGCTTCTTTAGCGGTCGCTGGATTCAGTTTCCAATTGGCGATAACAATTTTGGACATTGCATTTATTATATCAAAGCCACTAAAAAGCGGCGATTTGTTTTTTAACAATCTTTGTGTTAAGATTTACCCGCGGGGTAGTGTAAGGGTCAGCATAAAAGGCCCATAACCTTTAGGAGCCGGTTCGAGTCCGGCCTCCGCAACATAAGAAACCCGAACGGGCTTCTGCCGACGTAGCTCAGTGGTAGAGCAGGGCTTTCATAAGGCCAAGGTCGGAGGTTCGATCCCTCCCGTCGGCACAAATTATTAAAGAGGCCGCAATGGCCTCTTTAATAATTTCATGTTTGATTGAAGGAGGGATCGAACGGGAAAGGGGTCGGGAAAACGGTAGTTTTCCCGTGGCGGAAACATTAAAACCGCTGGGTTTTAAAGAGGCGCGAAGCGCCGAGTGAGATTTCCCTCCCGTCGGCATAAAAATAAAATCCCCCGAAATACTTCGGGGGTGGATAACTTACAAACTTTACTTAAACTCCCGGCGATTTTTGATAACCCTCCAAACCCTGCCGCTTTTGATGCTCTCAACCGCCGCCGCAAGAATTTCGGGCTCAATTTCTTCCGCCAAAGCGGTGGGAGATTTTACCCACACTGGATGGGCACCGCAACCAGTTCGCATCCACCACACGCCATCTTTGGACACACCGAGACCACGGAACGCGTGGCCATCGAGCTTATCGTCAAAAAACATTACGCCGTTCAGAAATCCCCAGGAGCAGATCTTGATAATACTTTGTCCAACTGGATCAGCCGCAAACTCCTTGGCCCAATCAAAGATGAATTTCGCGTGAGCAATTCCTTCCGCCAAATACTTTTTACGCCTCTCTTCTTCGGCCGCTTGGCGGGCTCTTTTTTCTTCCCGTTCTTTGATCTCCTGCGCGCGTTTCTTGGTCTGCGCTTCTTTGGCCAATCTCTGAATGTCGTCCGGAATGTCCATGCCACAATCCCCCTTAAAAAACTACGAGCATGCTATCACGCCTTGACTTTTTTGTGTAGCTCGCATATACTTCAATTAAAGTTAATTTCTCCTGGGTTATCGCGATAGCTGAATGTTCTCCATCGAGCCCATTCAAGTGTTGCCATAACTGGACCTAAAACACTTTTCAATAATGCCGAGGTGGCGGAACTGGCAGACGCATACGCTTCAGGTGCGTACGACCGTAAGGTCATAAGGGTTCAAGTCCCTTCCTCGGCACAAAGTACGTTGAAAGGGATTTGAAGGGTATTTTTGAAAATCCAACTGCTTGGCTTTTCAAAAAACCCAGGCTCCTTCCTCGGCACCTAAATTAAAAAAATGATTAGAAATACTAGAACCAGAATGGCACCGCCCAAAGCGTCGGATAAAGATAAGGACGCTTTACGTTTCGTGCCGCTCGGTGGACTGGAAGAAATCGGGCGTAATTGCTCGTTCTTTGAGTACAAAAATGAAATAGTCGTGGTGGATGTAGGCATCCAATTTCCCGAAGAAGAAACTCCGGGTGTAGATTATATTATTCCCAACGTAACCTATCTGCAGGGCAAAAAGAAAAATGTCCGTGGCCTGATTTTTACCCATGGCCACTATGACCATATTCACGCTCTGCCGTATATCATCGAAAAGCTTGGCAATCCTACTATTTATACTGCCGCGCTCACCAAGGCGATTATTGAACGGCGCTTCGCCGAATTTCCTAACCTCCCAAAGCTAAAATTCCAGGTGGTAAAAAACGGCGATACAGTGAAAATTTCGGAAAATTTTACGGCGGAATTTTTCGATATCGCCCATACCATTCCAGATGGCATAGGGTTTGTTTTGGATACGCCCGTCGGCAAGATGGCGCACTTTGGCGACTTCCGCCTGGAAACTGACAAGGATAATAAACCCCTGCCGGAAGGCCTCGCGGTTTTCGAGCGGCTCGGTAAGATGGACATTCACAGCGTTTTTATGGACAGCACCAATTCACTCCGCGAGGGCCACTCGCTTTCGGAAAAAGTAGTGGAAGAAAACTTGGAAAAACTATTCAAGGACGCCCATGGCCGAATTATTGTGGCAACTTTCGCTTCCTTATTGACTCGTCTCGGCGAAATTATAAAAATTGCCGAGAAACTAGGCAGGAAGGTGGCGCTGAACGGCCGTTCGATGAAAGATAATATCCTGATTGCCCAAAATCTCGGCTATATTAAGCCGAAAAAAGGTACGGTGATTCCGATTGAAGACATTCGCAGCTACAAAGACGATAAGATTATGATTCTCACCACCGGCTCGCAGGGCGAGGCCACTTCCGGTTTGATGCGTATCGTTGCCGGCGAGCATAAGTTTGTCACCCTGAAATCAACCGACATGGTCATCTTCTCCTCATCCGTCGTACCGGGCAACGAACGGAGCGTTCAGTCTTTACAGGATAATGTCGCCCGCCAGGTAGACCAGCTCTACAATTCCAAATTTCTGGACATTCACAGCTCCGGCCATTGCCACGCGGAAGATATTAAACTGGTGATCAAACTGGTAAAACCGAAATTCGTCGTACCAATCCATGCCTATTACTTTATGCGGAAAATGACCAGCAAACTGGCGCAGGAAGTCGGCATTCCGAAAGCGAACGTGATGATGATGGATAACGGCCAGGTGGGCCAGCTTGCCAAAGATGAATTCAAAATCACCGGCGAGGAAGTCCCTTCCTATTATGTAATGGTGGATGGTCTAGGTGTCGGCGACGTGGAAGAGGTGGTACTGCGTGATCGCCGTGTGCTTGCCCAAGAAGGCATGATTGTGATTATTGTGACCATGGACCGCACCAACGGACGCATCCTGAAAAATCCGGATATTATTTCCCGCGGCTTCATTTATCTTAAAGAACATCAGGAATTGCTGGAAGAAATACGCCGGAAAATTCGCGGCGTGGTTGGACGCGTGCCGACCGATAAGAGCGGCGTGGAAACTGACTACTTGAAAACATTGATTCGCGATCAGATCGGCCAGCTGATGTACAACAAGACCAAACGCCGTCCGATGGTACTCCCCGTCGTAATTGAAGTATAATTAGCGTTATGGCTAAGCCAGTGCTTATTTCCGGCATCCAGCCGACCGGACCGCTCCATTTCGGCAATTATTTAGGCGCGCTGAAAAATTTTGTCGCGCTCCAAAACTCGGGCAAATACCGGTGCTATTTTTTCGTCGCGGATCTCCACGCTTTAACTGAAAATCCGAGCGCAAAAGACCTAGAGAAAAATATCCTCAGTCTGGCTTCCGATTTTTTAGCGGCCGGCCTGGACCCGAAAAAATCCATCATCTTCCAGCAATCGCAGATTGAGGAACTTCAAGAGTTGAAGTGGGTTTTGAGCACGCTCACCCCTGTAAGTGAACTAATGCGCATGACAGCTTTCAAAGAAAAAGTCCTGCAGGCCATTAAGCCGATCGATGGAGAGAAAATCTCCAAAAAAAGATTTGAGGAAATTGTTGAGGAAGCGAATTTCGGACTGGCGGAATATCCCATACTGATGACGGCGGACATTTTAATATTTGGGGGGCAATACGTTCCGGTAGGCCACGACCAGCTACAGCATCTTGAGTTCGCCCGCACGCTTGTCCGCAAATTCAATTACAAATTCGGCCAAACTTTTGTTGAACCGAAAGAACTGCTCACTGCCACGCCCCGCGTGATGTCGCTGGACGATCCGACGAAGAAAATGTCCAAGTCCCGCCCTGGCGGCTGTCTTTTCATCAATGACTCGCCGGAGCTGATCGGGAAAAAGATCCGCATCGCCGTTACCGATTCAGGCAGTGACATAAAATATGATCCGCAAAATAAAGCGGCCATATCCAACCTGTTGATGATCTATTCGGAGCTTTCCGGACTGACCATTTCCGAAATTGAAGCGGAATTCGCCGGCAAAGGCTATGCCGACTTCAAAAAGGAGCTCGCGGATGTGGTCATCGAATACTTTGAGCCGTTCCGCGCTCGTCGAGCGAAACTCAAGTCCGCCGCGGTCAAAAAAATACTGATGGACGGATCCAAGAAGGCTCACGAGATCGCCAAAAAGAAAATGCTGGCGATAAAAAAGAAGATCGGCCTGGTGCTGTAAATAAAAACCACCGCTTAGCGGTGGTTTTTGGTTTGTTGAATGCTATATTCCAGTATTTTCAAAAGCTGAAACTTACCGAAGCCAATCAGAATAATCGTGAGACCGGTAAACAAGAGCGCAGGGAACCAGCTGACTTTTTCCGACCAAAGACTGGCGGTTGAGACTACAATCGCGAGAACCGCGCCAATAACCGAAGACAGGCTGTACTTGATCTTAATTGCGATACCAACCAACAGCCCCACGCCGGCACCGTACAGGATAAACGCCCACCAGAAATCTGGCGCGATCAGCCAGCTAGAGGTAACCGCCGCAGACCAGCATGCGGAAAAGACCATTAAAATGACGCTGAAGCGCATCCAGATGTCGTAGTGCGCGGCCTTTACTGCCAGCTTAACATTGTCCACAATTCACTCCTTAAGAGCTGGCCTTATATTAACAGGTTATTTAGAAAAATCAAATTTTCCTGACTGCAAGCCGGATCGGAGCTTCGTCTAATTTCGTAATCAATTCCGCGTCGAATTTTTCTTTTTTATAAATTACCTGCTTAGCATTTACTATTTGCTTAAGCGCTGCTGCATTCGCTTCAACAATCGACAGCAATTCTTTCGGTAGCTCCAGCATCAGAATAATTTTATCCCTGGGTTGATACTTAGCGTCGTGACGTAATCCCTGGATCATCCGAGCAAGATCACGGAGAATGCCCTCGCTCTTGAGCTCCGGAGTGATCTTCATGTCCAATTTCAGTTCACTGTTAATTTTGTTGTCGAAAACAACCTTTTTGACATTTACCTCATCACGCAAAATATTAAGCAATTCTTTGTCAGCAACTTTTAACTTTTTACTTTTTATTTTTAACTTAGCCAATGGCTGGCGCACTTTAATTCCCGCTTTTTCGCGCTCGGCAAGCGCCAAGCTGGCGAACCGTCGCACTTCCGCCATAGATTCAAGTAATTTTTTATCAATTAACTTTTTATCGGCTTTAGGCCAATCTTCTAAATGCACGCTCTCTTTCTTTCCTACTGACTTATACAGGGCCTCGGAAAAAAATGGGGCGAAGGGCGCCATCATCTTGGCAATTTCCTCCAAAACTAACTTCAGCGTCTTTGGTGAAACGTTTTTACGCGATCGGCGGATGTACCATCTTGAAAGGTCATCTACCAGATCTTCAATTAGTTTGGCGGCATCTCCGATCTCATATTTCTCAAGCTTTGCCGTTGCCGATTCTATCACCTGATGGGTGCGGGCGATAATCCATCTGTCTAAAATCTTGATTGGGTTCGCTTTTAAATCGCTGTTAAGTTGATAAAAGGCAAAAGAGTTATAGGCAAGCATGAAAATTTTCCGCAAAGTTTTACCAAGATCCTGTTCGTCGAAGCGCTTTGGCTCTCCCGGCGGATTCACGGTATAAAAATACCAGCGCAAGACATCGGCTCCATACTTCTGAGTCATTTGCCAGGGATCCACAACATTTCCCTTGGACTTGGACATTTTCTGTCCGTTTTTATCCAGTAACAACCCCAATGAAACCACGTTGCGGTAAGCCAGTCCGCGGTTGAGCAAAGTGGAAACGGCCAGCAATGTGTAAAACCAGCCGCGAGTTTGGTCTATGCCCTCGGAAATGTAGTCCGCCGGAAATTGCGCGCCGCCGTCTATTAGTTTTTTATTTTCAAACGGATAGTGCCACTGGGCATAGGGCATCGCGCCGGAATCGAACCAGACATCCGCCACATCCTTAATGCGCTTCATCTTCCCGCCACACTCCGGACATTTGAGATTAATTTTGTCCACAAAAGGCCGATGGATGTCGAGCTCCCCTTCTTGGTTGAACGGCCAGTTATTGTAAATTGCTTCCTTGTACTCGCCAATGCGCACATATGGGTATTTCAGAATTTCTTCGTTATTCAGCCCCTCCATCGCGCCGGTCATCACCCAGATCGGATCGCCATGGCTGACGATCAAAATATTTTTCCCAGTGTGCCTGGCGTTGATGTCCAGCCAAAAATCCATCATCCGTCTTTTAACATCGTTAAGATTTTCGCCGCCCGGCGGAATTTTAATAAATCGCTCGGCGTCGCTCGTGAAAAAACTAAGATACTTCTTAATGGAACTCCCATTAAAAATGCCGCCGCTGATTTCGCCAAGACGCTTATCAGTTTTGATCGGCGCTCCGGTAAGTTTAGAAATAATCTTGGCGGTTTCCACGGTGCGACGGTAAGGCGAAGAGTAAATAATATCCACCGCTTTTTTTTTCAGAGCAACGGCGATTTTCCCAGCCTGTACGATTCCTTTTTCGGTAAGCTTGGGACCGGTGCCGTTTTTTTCCGGTCCGGAAGCAAGGACACCGGCAACGTTGTGCTCGCCTTCACAATGGCGGGCGATGAAATAACGGTTGCGGTTGAAAGTGTACTGATTGAGATCGGCTAGCGATCCGGCGGTCAGTCGATGCTCACTGTCTTTTTCACATTCCCAAATTGGCAGAGGCGTACCCCAATAACGCTCGCGGGAAATCGCCCAGTCCTTCAGATCACGCAACCATTCGCCAAAACGCCCTTCTTGTATGTGTTCCGGAACCCAATGGATTTTTTTATTGGCGGCAATCATCTCTTCCCGTAATTTGCTCATTTCTATAAACCAGGAATCGCGGGCGAAATAGATCAGCGGCGTGGAACAGCGCCAGCAAAACGGATATTCGTGTTCAACCGTGCCTTGGTGGTAGAGAAGATCGCGTTTGTCCAGATCGGCCATAATATCGTTATCGGCTTCTTTGATAAATTTGCCAGCGCCGGGCAATCCTTTATTCACAAAACCGCGGTCGTCAATCGTCAACGGAATGTCGTGTATCCCGTATCCCGTATCGCGTATCGCTCGCAGGTCGTCTTCACCGAATGCCGGAGCAATGTGCACCAAACCCGTGCCCTCTTCCGTGGAAACGAAGCTCGCCGCGATTACCTCGTGCATTCCATTATTTTCATAAAGCGCTTCGTATTTCTTGCCAGTTAGCTTTTTGCCGGATAGTTTTTCCACTACTTCTATTTCAATTCCTTCAAGTCTGGGCGGCGCGTTATAACTCCAATAAAAATCACTTCCCACTTTGTATTTTGTGTAAGTAAGCCTCGGGTTAACCGCAACCGCGACGTTCGCCGGCAAAGTCCAGGGCGTGGTCGTCCAGACGAGCAGATATTCATTGCCTTTTTTTTTGGTCCTGCCTTCTTTGATGCGAAATTTTACATAAACTGACGGATCCTTCGCGAGTTTGTAAGCTCCCGGCTGGCCAAGCTCGTGGCTGGAAAGTGGCGTCTGGCAACGCGGACACCAGGGCACTACTTTATAAAGTTTCTTCAACAGCCCCCGTCTTTGAATTTCACTAAAAACCCACCAAAGCGACTCTATATATTTATTGTCATAAGTAACATATGGATGGTCAAAATCCAGCCAAAAACCTACACGTTCTGTGAGTTTTTCCCAGTCGCTTTTGTAGGTCCACACGGACATTTTTGCCTGCGCGTTGAATTCGGCAATGCCGAATTTTTCAATTTCCAGCTTGCTCTTGATGCCAAGCTTTTTTTCCACTTCCAACTCCACCGGCAATCCGTGCGTATCCCAGCCGGCGCGACGCAAAACAAAAAACCCCTTCATCGCCTTGTAGCGGCAAATAATATCTTTGAAGGCTCGGGCCAAAACGTGGTGCAATCCCGGCCGGCCATTGGCCGTAGGCGGACCCTCGAAAAATTTAAAGGGTTTGAATTTTTCTCGTAACTTTAAAGACTTTTGAAAAATCTGGTTTTCCTTCCAAAATTTCAAAACCTTTTCTTCAATCTCCGATAAATTAAATTGCTTAAGGTTGCGGAGCATAGCAACTTTAATCTTATAGAAAATTGACCTCATTGGAAAGGGGGAATATATTTATTTTTAGGTTCATTTACAAAAGATTTAGGAGATTTCTGTGCAAAAAGCGCTGGTTCTGCCCGTCTTTCTGATAATGGCGCTGTCGGCTTATGCCCAAGAAAAAAATGAGTTTGACCTCTCTGGAGAACTCCGCCTGAAATATTTCGCCCTGAGCGATGAGCCGGATATTTTTCGCAACGACTACACAGAGCACCAGGGTGAAAATCCGGATGTAGAATTTGGGCTTTTGGCAGACGTCAAGCTACCCTACAAATTAGATGTCGATCTCTATCCCTATGCCCAGTACTCACAGGAAAACAAAATTGCCCGCCTCGGCCTGAAAACCAATCTCCGCTATGATATGTGGGAAGATATTCTGAAGGTGGGGTTTACCCACCACAGCTGGCACAACGCCGACGTAGAGAGCCCCCATTCCGGCGGCCGTTCGCAAGATTCGGTTTTTGCTGATATTTACTTCGCTAAATTAGACCGGATCGAACTCCACCTAAAACCTAGATTCTACTTCCACGGCGGAGAGCCGTTGGAAATCAAAACCGTCTATGCCGGCAACGAGCCGGGCGTTAGTGGCGAGCTCGCTCTCTGCGTTTCGGGCGACTATGGTCGATTTTCCGGAATCCTTGAGCCCTACATTCAGACTTCCTGGGGCGTTAATCGTTATGGCGTTCTGGGTGAAGTTGATTATGCCCTGAATCGAAACTTATCGCTTTTTGTTGAGAGCCAGTACTACACTGACGGCGAGGAAAATCGCAAAGTTGTTGCCGTTGGAATGAACGTCAAATTCAAGTGAAAAATACAAAGGACGACCCAGGTCGTCCTTTTACATTTTCTTCGGCTTGGAAAGGCCGAGCAGATCAAGCGCTTTTCCTAAAATTTCTCGTGCCGCGGCTACCAACGCGAGCCGCGCGCTCATTAATTCTTTGTCATCGGTGATGACCCGCTCTTTTTCATAAAAATTATGGAACGCGTGCGCGATCTCCAACACGTAGCGCGCGAGGCGGCTCACCTGGCAATCTTGTGCTGTTTGCCAAATCAGATCCGGTAACTTTACCAACTCGCACATCAGCTGAAGCTCGCTTTTGCTTTTCAGTAAATCCCAATTCGCTTTTATTTTTTTAACCTTAGACTTAGCCAAAATACTGCCGCACCGCACGTAGGCGTACTGCGCGTAGTAAACCGGATTTTTATTGGATTTTTCTTTGGCGAGCGCGAGATCAAAATCCATATGGGTCTCCGGCGCGTGCATCAGAAAGAAAAAGCGGGCGGCATCTTTCCCCACCTCCGAAATAAGTTCATCCATTGTAATAAACTCTCCAGTGCGTTTGGACATTCGTATTTCTCTTCCATTTTCCGTCAGGCGCACGAGCTGGGTAAGTAGGATCTTTAACCGGTTCGGATCAATGCCCAGCGCTTTTACGCCGCTTTTCAGGCGCGCGACATAGCCGTGGTGGTCAGCACCCCAAATATCGATCGCCTTATCAAACTTCCGTTTTACCAATTTGTCATAGTGGTAAGCTGTATCCGCCAAAAAATAAGTCGGATTGCCGTCGGACTTTACCAGCACGCGATCTTTGTCGTCGGCAATATCGGAAGTTTTTAACCAGACCGCGCCTTCTTTTTTTTCAACCAAACCTTTCTGCTTCAACAGTTCCAGGGTTTTTTTAATCTCGCCGTTGCCGCGTAGATTCTTCTGTTCGGAAAACCAGACGTCAAAATCGATACCGGCACCTTTCAGGGATTTTTGTATTTCCTTCAGTAAGATCGCCGCCGCCATCTGCCCAATTTCCTCAATTTTGGACTTTGGACTTTGGACTTTGGACTTCAAAGATTCCGCCAAGTCTTTGACGTATTCGCCCTTGTAATGCTCTTCTTTGGATTCAATTTTGCCCAGCACGGCCAGTACGCTCTCACCCAGCAAGCGCACCTGGTTACCGGCATCATTGATATAGTATTCTCGCGTCACCTTATGGCCTGCCGCTTCCAAGACATTCGCGAACGCATCGCCGAGAAAACCGCCCCGGCCATTGGCCATCGTTAGCGGCCCTGTCGGGTTCGCGGAGACAAATTCCAGATTTATTTTTTCGCTTTTGTCTTTCAGTTTTTTAAATTTAAGCGACTCGGCTACGCTCTCAACCAGCGAGTTATGCGATAACCAAAAATTAATGAACCGGCCCCTGGCCTCTACTTTATCGAAAAAATCGCCGCCAGCAGATTTGATTTTGCCCGCGAGCGCCACCGGGTCTTTGTTAACCATAAATCCGACGTTGCTCGAGTAATGTCCGAATTCCGGTTTTTCGGAAACGGAAACAATAAATCTCTTGTCCTCGCCTACTATCTTTTTGATAATGTTTTCTATCTTACTAATCATGGATATACGCTCCCGCCCAAACGCAATACTCGCATTCCATATGCCTTGCCGGCATTGGACCCTGGATCAGAGCCGCGGCGTCCCGCACGGTTTTGAGAGCGGCATCGGCATCTACTGCCACTCTTTTTGGCACTACATCAAAGCGGGTCATCCCGCCTTCCGCGACTTCTTTAGGAATATAGTAGAGCAAATAAGCATAACCGGCCGGCTTCATTCCATTTTCGCGAAGCAGCAACGCGTAGCAATTTAACTGATTTTGATAAAAGCTCTCCCCGCCCTCTTTCACGTCAAATCCGCGCGTCTTGTAATCAAGCGGCACGTATAATTTCTTCGCCGGTAGAACACCGAGGTCATCGAGCATTCCGCTTAAAATCGCACCGGATTCTGGATCTTCATAAGCCAACGCGCTCCGCCAGCTTCGCCACTTATTTAAAAGTTCGTTATCCGGAAAAAGTTCGGCTTCTATTTTACCGTCCAGCTCCGGCGGCAATTTTCCCAGCGCGCGGTATTTATCAAAATATTTCTTGATCAAGAGATCCATCCCGCCCGGAAGCGACGGGAAAATTCCCCGCGGCCGGCCAATGCCTTTCGCCTGATCCAGCCAAAAACATTTTGGGCACTCCAAAAAAACATTCAGTGTTGAGGGTGATAACCGGATTTTCCCGTCTTTGGATTTCATGTTGTATTTAGTATAACCTGTTTGCGTTATACTCAAAACATGAATAACGCGCTGTCAGAAAATCGAAAGGCTTACTTTCACTATGAAATCGTTGAAGCTTTTGAAGCCGGAATAGAACTCAAAGGCTATGAAGTGAAGGCCGTGAAAGCCGGCCGGGCAAACATTGCCGGTTCTTTCGCGACTGTCAAAGATAACCAGATCTGGCTCACCGGCGCCAACATCCCGCCCTACCAATCGAAAAATACGCCCGCCGATTATGATCCGACCCGCTCTCGCCGCCTTCTATTAAACAGGAAGGAAATCGTCTATTTAATCGGGAAAATGACCTCCGATCGCTTGACTTTAGTGCCGTTAAAATTGTATACTAAGACTAACCTGATAAAGGTTGAGCTCGGACTCGCCCGCGGTAAAAAACAATTTGAGAAGCGGGAGGCGATTAAAAATCGGGAAACTCAACGTGAAATCAGCCGGACATTAAAATCGTAAATGGGGATGAAGGGCTTCGACGATTGTTCTTTTTAAATAATTGCAGGCCAAGCCGCCAAATCTTGTAAAACTTTGGCAAAACCAATAACTGCTAACCAAAAATTGGCGTTAGCCTACGCGTAATTGCTTGGGCCATCGGCGACTTGACGCTCAATCGGGTCATCACCGGTGTTATATTTTGAGCTAAGAAGCCGGTTCGCGGATTCCGGACCGTCTTACAAAAACCAACGAATCCATTTGTTCTGATTTATCAGATCTAAGCTTGTAGATGTTGTTTAAGAAAACTTTCGGATGTGGGTTCAACTCCCACCGTCTCCACCAACAGGAACTTTCACAAACTGATAGAATAAGGAGGTAGCTATGGAAGCACGAAAGGTTCCGGAAAACGAGATCCAGGAGAGTTTTTCCCGCTCCGGCGGACCGGGCGGGCAAAACATCAATAAAACTTCGACTAAGGTAGAGCTGCGTTGGCGCGTGGATTCTTCCTCCGCCTTTAACGCCGAGGAAAAGACGCGCATCAAAGAGTGGCTTTATTCCAGAATGAACTCGGCCGGTGAACTGCTAGTCGTTTCACAGGAAGAGCGTTCCCAGGCACAGAACCGCGAACGGGCGGTGGAGAAGCTCAACACGCTGGTCACCGAAGCGCTCCTGCCGGAAAAAGAGAGGGTTGCTACCCGTCCAACCCGTGGCGCCAAAGAAAAGCGCCTGAAGAAAAAGCGCGAGCAGAGCGAAAAACGCCAAAGTCGTTCCTGGAGAGCCGACGAATAGTCGGCTCTTTTTTATTGAACTCTCATGAATCGCCCACTGTTGCGAAAATAGGCTGGTTTTGTTATGCTCCTAACTATCCAAAATCCACGAGTAAATAATCAAATAACGGCTCCGGAAGTGATGGTAATCGATGAAGAGGGCAAAGCTCTTGGGAAAATGGGACGCGAAGCCGCCCTGGTCTTAGCCAAAGAAAAAGGGCTGGACTTGATCGAGATAGCCGCTAATGCCAAGCCTCCGGTTGTCCGTTTGATGAGCTTTGATAAGTTCCGATACCAACGGGAAAAGAAACTGAAAAAGCAAAAAGCGCAAGAAAAGGGACAGGAGATGAAGCAGGTGCAAATCAGCATCCGAGAAGCCCTGCACGATCTCCAGATGAAAGCGGAACGAGTCAATAGTTTCCTCGCGGAGGGCCATCAGGTAGAAATTATGATGACTCTGCGCGGACGAGAAAAAGCTAACAAGGATTTTGCGAAAGAAAAACTTAGAGATTTTATGAAGATTATCAACCCCGAACACAAGCTTATTATGGAGCCGAGGGTTGGCGGACGAGGAATCGCGCTGCAGATCACCAAAAAATAAGAAGGTTAGATATTTCAATCTTTAAATAAAAAATAGAATCACGATGACAAGCAACAGCGTATCCAACAGAATCAAAGTCACCAAAACAGGTAAGTTAATGCGGCGGAAAATGGGCCTGGGGCATTTTCGTTCCAAAAAAAGCGGCAAGGAAATCCATCGTAAGAATGACGATTCTTCTGTAAGCAAACCGGATACTAAGATGTTTGTAAAAAAATACGGTGTAAGTTTTTAAAATTTAAAAAATGACCAGAGTTAAACGAGGCATCGTCGCCCACAAAAAAAGAAAGGCCCTGCTGAAATACACCAAAGGGTTTCGCTGGGGCAGAAAGTCCAAAGAAGCGCTCGCAAAAGAAGCTCTGCTCCACGCTTGGGAGCACGCCTTTCGCGGCCGTAAAGAAAAAAAACGGAATTTTCGCGCTCTTTGGAACGTGAAGATTAACGCGCTCAGTCGCGCTTCTGGAATAAAATACAGCCAGTTAATCCCGGCTCTGAAAAAAGCCAATATTAAACTGGACCGGAAAATTCTTGCCGAACTCGCCGAGCACGAACCGAAAGTTTTTGAAAAGGTGATCGCTGCGGTGAAATAACAAACTATCTACACAAAAAATCCTTCCTGTTGAAGGATTTTTTGTTTCCGCCGCGCTCCCCACACGTAACCGCCAAGAGTGCCGTCCGAACGGATCACTCGATGGCAGGGCACACGCTTGGTAAGCTCGCGGACTGCCGGCTAGCTTAGCGACTTGCCGGTATGTGAGTACCCGGTCGCGCGGTATTTTTGCCACGACTCGGTAAACCTTTTCGGAGAAATTCATGGGCGGTGGTAAGAATTCGGACATTTTCCGGATATTTAGCGAGAACCCTTTTGGCATCGGCAAACGTAAACCAGGCATAACCCTCATGCTCGTGAGAAACCGCGATATTCGGCTGTTTCGTTTCCGCCAAATACAAAATAACTATTTTAAAAACCCGGCCCGGACCCTTACCAAAACTGAAGCGTTCGTAAGCTTTAAAGTTCTCAATAACCCGGAGTTCGGACTGCTTCAGTCCGGTCTCTTCCTGGACTTCTCGAAAGGCCGTCTGCCAGCTCCGCTCCGACGCCTCCAGCTTACCTTTGGGAAAATTCCAATAGCCGTGAGTGCGGTAGAGCAATAAAAACTTCACCCCCTCGCGGGTTTTTCGGAAAATTATGATTCCGGCGGAAATTACTTTGCGCATTAATTTATTTTACCTCTTTTTCCGCGTCTTTTCTACTCTTCCAGTAGAACCAAAAGGCTATGGCTGTAATCACTGCTACCAATAATATCCACTGGTATTGGTGGATAAAATCGGCGACCGACTGCCATTTGATTCCAAGAAAATGGCCGAGCGTCACGTAACCGCCGGTCCAGAGAAGCGCCGGTAAAACTACCATTGGAAGAAAATTTTTGTAGGGAATATTTAAAATCCCGGCCGCCACTGAAACATAACCGCGGATATAAGGCATCATCCGGCCGAGGAAAATCCCCCACCGGCCGCGCTTCAAAACTGTTTCTTTGACCTTTTCCAATTTCTGATTTATCTTTTCCCATTTTTTAACCCGTTCCATTATTTTGTGTTCAAAAAAATAGAAAACCGTAAACAGGAGGGTCGTCCCGATAACGTCCGCCGATACCGCGGTCAGTAAAGTCGGCCAGAAACTCAAACCGCCGATGATAGTCAGTGCTCCGGCAAACAGTAAAACCAGCTCATTCGGCACCGGGTTTGGCACGCCAATTTCCTGCAGAAATACCAGCAAAAATATGGCTAAATAGCCGTAATGATTCACTAAACCAAGTAGTCCAGATTCCATGAGTTTTGAAAGGGTTATTTTTTCAAAAAGCTCAACATCTTCTCGACCGGCCAGGCGTTAATAATGTCATTCTTAGTCGCCCAACCGCGGCGCGCTTGGGCGACTCCGTAAACCGCTACTCCCATATGCGGGATATTATGAGCGTCCGAATCAATCGTCATTTTTACACCAGCCTCCACGCATTTTTTAATGTATTCATCCTTCAGGTCCAGACGATCCGGCGACCCGTTGATTTCTAAAATCGTTCCGGTCTCACTCGCGGTTTTAATAATTTCATCCATATCCGCATCATAAGGTTCGCGTCGCTGAATTAACCGACCGGTGGGGTGGAACAAAATATCTACATTCGGATTCCGCATCGCTTTTTTGATTCGCTCGGTTTGTTCCCGGCGCGAAAGATTGAAAAGTGAATGGACGGACACTCCCACCACGTCCAGTTTCGCTAAAATCCTATCCGGCAGATCCAAACTGCCATCTTGCAAAATATCACACTCCGTCCCTTTCAAAATCGTGAAGCGCGCACCACGCATCTTTAATCGCTTATTTAGTTCGTCAATTTCCTTCATCTGCTGGATAATTCTCTTTTCATCGAGTCCGCGCGCCATGGCGAGCCGCTTCGTATGATCGGTAATGGCAATATATTTCAAACCGTTTTTTATTGCCGCATTCATCATTTCTTCTAGTGAATTATCGCCGTCGGTCCAGCTGGTCTGAATTTGCAGGTCGCCTTTCAGATCGCCATAGCTGATGAGTTTCGGCAGTTTATTTTTTTGAGCCAGCTCGATTTCTCCGCGCATTTCCCGCATTTCCGGCTCAATGTAGCTCATATCCAGCGCTTTATAGATTTCCTCTTCGCTCCGACCAGCCACCAGTCTCCCTTTCGCCCCCGCCTTGCCCCTAAACAAACCGTACTCGTTCAGGGTGTATCCTTTTTTGATGGCGATCTGGCGGAGCATTACGTTGTGGTCTTTCGATCCGGTGAAGTAACTTAGAGCCGCGCCGTAAGATTCTTCGGGCACTACACGCACGTCTACATTCATTCCATTCTTTAGAGTAATAGCCGACTTGGTTTCTCCGTGGGCGAGTACGCGTGCCGCTTCCGGCAGAGAAACGAAATAATCCATCACTGGTTTGGGTTTGTCGGAAATTACCAAAAGGTCGGCATCACCAACCGTTTCCTTCCGGCGCCGTACCGAGCCGGCCATCTCAATCCTCTTAACTTCTTCAAGTTTCTTTAGTTTGTCCCGGATCGCAAGAATATCCGGCAAAACGGATCCCAGAGCGAATCGCCCGCCGGAACTTTTCACAAATTTCAATCCTTTCAAAATATTCTCCTCGCTCTTTGGTCCGAATCCTTCCAATCTGGCGATTTTTCCGGCCTTGGCCGCTTTTTCCAGGTCAGCGAGATTGCGGATTTTCAGTTTCTGATATAAAGCTTTTATTTTTCGCGGACCAAGCCCCTGGACTTGGGTAAGCGAGGAAAGATCCACCGGCGTTTTCTTTTTCAGATCTTCGTAATACTTGAGCTTGCCGGTTTTGATGAGCTCTTCGATTTTTTCCGCTATAGAAACACCGACGCCGGAAATGTCTTCAATGGCTTTCAACCCGCCGCGCCTATAAATATCGGCGACTTCTTCCTGCAAAGACTCGATCGTCTCGGCCACCTTCTCATAGGCCCGAGGCTTGAAAACAACCCCCTGCATTTCCAAATACTCCCCGATCTCATAGAGAACTTTGGCAATTTCTTGATTAGTCATGGTTTTGTTTCTGAAATGCGTTTGGCTAGTGCCTCTAAATTTCAGACAAAGCCCTTTACCTCTGATGGTGCGGCCGTTCCGGATAAGCCCGCCCGTCTTCTTCCCGTTGGAACAAGTGCCTCTTCATCGACAGTAGCAGCAATGAGCAGAGCATGGTCAAAATTGCGGCACCAATGAAAAGAACGTTGAAGCCAAACCGGTCTACCACATAGCCGCCCAGCGCGGAGGCGCCGGCGGTAGCGAGACCAACGGCAAAAACGCTCTCCAGGCTCCACTCGAAACTGATCCGCCATTTGTCCACATGCCTGGTAAAGATTGAGTACCAAGCCGGCACCGCCCAGGCCATAATGAATCCGTAAATAGCGTTTACCACGTAAAGATGCCACGGCTCGGAAACGAATAAATAAGCGAGCGGGATGAAGCCGCTGAAAAAATAACCGAGTACCATTGCCCAGTAGTCGTCGCGTTCGCCGTCGGTGCGATCCAAAAAG
>JAHFLQ010000014.1 GCA_023244815.1 bacterium | reverse complement strand
GCGAGGAGTCGGACCTCGATCCGCACGTTAGGAGTGTGCTGTTCTATCCGTTGAACTACAAGGGCGGCTTGCCGGACCACCTTACCTTAAATTAGCTTAATTTAACAAGTTATGCTACCATTCCCTCATAAGCCCAAACGGCTTCAAAGGTCTAAAACTTAACAATTTCAACACAATGGCAGAAATTCACACGGGCTATTGCGTAAAGTGCAAAGCCAAAGATCGCGAGATGGTTAACGCTGTGCCGGTAGAAATGAAAGGCAAGGGCGGCAAGACCCGCAAGGCTATCACCGGTACCTGTAAGGTTTGCGGCACAAAGATGTTCCGCATTACCGGCTAGTCTATTTCTTTAGGCCTAAACCCCGTTAGAAATTCTACTGACAAGTTTTAACGAAATGGTGCTTGATGCATGAGTACTATTGAGGGATTAGAAAGAGTCTTATAGAATTTCTAACGGGGTAAAGAAATATAAGGCAAAAAGCTTAGCCGCGTGCTAAGCTTTTTGCTAAGGTGGGGTGGCTGAGTGGTCTAAAGCGCCGCTCTCGAAAAGCGGTGGGCCCGAAAGGGCCTCGTGAGTTCGAATCTCACCCCCACCGCAGTGGGCCTATAGTTCAGTGGTAGAACACCTCATTTGCAATGAGGAAGCGCCAGTTCGATTCTGGCTAGGTCCACCACACGATAATTTTGGTCGTTTTGCCAGCATCGATCTGGTCCACAAAAAATCCACCCCGATGTACATCGGGGTGGATTTTGTTATAATTCATTTCAGTTTTTTGAAGGATGGTGGCTAGTGAAACAGTATCTTGACGTGCTGAAAGATGTTTGGGAAAACGGCGATCGTAACCGTGAGAGTAGGAACGCGAAAACCAACGCCTTATTTGACCGCGAGATGCGGTTCAATCTGCAAGATGGATTTCCGATCGTGACCACCAAGCGAGTCGTGTTTGAGTTGGTGAAAGCGGAACTGCTCTGGTTTATCAGCGGCAGTCAGGACGTCAACGATCTACGCAAGCTTGGCTGCCACATCTGGGATGACAACGCCGGTTCGGATTATTGGAAAGTGAAGGCGGAGTTTGGTGGAGATGTTGGCCGGATTTATGGCGTGCAATGGCGGAAGTGGCAGAAGCCTAACGGCGAATCGTTGGACCAGCTTAAGCAGGTAATTGAAGGGATCAAAAATAAACCCTACGACAGACGACATATTGTACTGGCCTGGAATCCCGGAGAACTTGAGCGGATGTGCTTGCCGCCCTGCCACGCTTTTTTCCAGTTCTTCGTCACGCAAGGAGTGTTGTCGATGGCCATGTGGCAGAGAAGCTGTGATATGTTTCTTGGCGTGCCGTTTAACATTTCTTCTTACGCCCTGTTGCTTTCCATGATCGCTCAAATAACCGGATTAAAGCCCGGATGGTTTAACCATCATCTCGGCGACGCACATATTTACCAACATCCGGAACATATTGCGGGCGTTCAGAAGCAACTACCAAGAACGCCATACGCGTTGCCCAACCTTTGGCTAAATCCGGAAGTGAAGGACATTGACGAGTTCAAGATGGAAGATATAAAGTTAGTCGGCTACAAATCTCATCCGGCAATTCACGCGACCATGATCGTTTAAGAGAAAGGAAGCGGCTTATGAAGCTCGCAATCATCACGGCAGTGGCGAAAAACGGGGCGATTGGAAACGACGGGCAAATCCCGTGGCACTTTCCGGAAGACATGAAGCGATTCAAAAGTCTGACGGGCGGAAGAATCGTAATTATGGGTCGAAAAACATTTGAGAGTATCGGGCGGGCTTTGCCGAATCGTTTAAATATAGTCGTCACGCGTCAGCCTGACTATGAAGGGAAAGCCCTCGGCTGCACAGTAGCGAGATCGCTTGAAGAAGCGCTGGAATTTGCCAAGCAGGCGATTGCCAGCATTAAGCCTGCGGCGAACGAAAACGAAGAAGTCTGCTGCATCGGCGGCGCCGAGATATACCGCTTGGCGATGCCGATTGCCGACAAGATTTACCTCACGCGCATCGAAAGAGAGTTCGAGGGCGACACCTTTTTCCCGCCGATTGATATGAGCGTCTGGCGCTGTGTTTATGTCGCTGGCGCCGGTTGGCATGGAAAAGAAACAGAAAGATTCCTCGCCTACTTTCTGGAGTTCGACCGTAGCAAGGCGGTATTCGTAGAGAAGTAAAAAAACAAACCCCACGTTTTAAAGCGTGGGGATTTTCATTCTGTGTATTGATCAACGGAGGGCACGATGCCAAGTTCGTTGATGCCCCCTTTTTTGGGGAACCAGTACCCGGCGGCGACTTTGCCGCTCTTGAAACTCAGGTAAACCATCGTAGGGGCGTTTTTCCTGTCCGAATAGTTATCCTGGCAATACAAAAGGTTCTCCAGGAAGAGGGTTCTCTTTTTGGCTAGTTTGAAAAGTATCCAGGCGTAGACGTAGACAACAGCTGGCGCGGCTTTGAAATTCTTATAAGACAGTTCGTTGGAAGCGCAGAATTGCTTAACCTCGTCGACCTCCATAACTTTTTTGGAAATCAGGTACCAGCGCGGCTCGCAGGTGGCGCGGTAGATAAAGCTGGATTTTTGCATTACCGGATCGCGGGGGAAGGGGTGGAATAAATCATAGTGGCTGTAGTTAAGCAGATCGTGTAGGCAGTTAATGGTAAGGCTGACATTGCCGAGCTTGCAGAACGCGGGAAACAAGATGAAGGGCCGGCCTTCTTCGCTACAGTGGTACAGTAATTCTTTGCTAAATGGGACAGTATCATAGCCGGTCAGCCCATCTTTTTTATATGGAAAAACTTTAAGCGCTTCGTCAAGGCTGATAAAGTTTTCCGAGCCCATTATTTTTAGGGCCGCTTCCGGCGTGGTCAGATTTTTGGCTGTTTCCATAAAAACCTCGATTTTAAAAGTGCACGATTATCATAGCGCAATTTTGACTCTCACGCCAAATCGTTATATAAATTGTGTAATAGAGATGGAGGGTTGGCAGAGTGGTCTAACGCGCCTGTCTTGAAAACAGGTTGGGGCGAAAGCTCCTCGCAGGTTCGAATCCTGCACCCTCCGCAGACAATATTTTCACAAAATTAAAACCCCCGATGTTCATCGAGGGTGAGTTTTTATACCAGCGGTTGTTCACACTGGATTTTCTTGCCCATCGTCTCCCACCAGAAATCTATGTAGGCCTCTTTCTTCTCGTGAAGCCAGATGTCCGGTACGAAAGAGCAGCAGCGTTTATAGTAGAGAGTAGCGATAAAAAATCCGGCAGCCTTGTACTTACCAAGTACTTTGCCGGTGTCGGCGATGTCGTCAACAACAAGCATGTCCTTAGTTACTTGTTGTATAAAAGCACCTACTTTGTCTGAGTCTAGGCGCGCGGATATCCCAGCTAGAATATTTATCGGAGGAGTCAGTTCTAGTTGGAGATTCAGACGATGTGATAGACATACTGCCAGCGGCAATCCGCCGCGCGCCGGTCCCCAGATTTTGGTAAATTTTCTGCCGCTGGCCTCAACGGTCTTGGCAATTTTCTCAACGTCCACCGCGAACTGCTCGAAGGGATAGTACTCGTTTTGTGGCCGAGCTTGATTTTCCATAAGCCACCCCATTTTTAATAACTGTCTATCATCGTATCGCATGTTAAACTATAAGTAAATGCTGATCAAAGACGTTATCCAGCGATCTTTTTGGGCTTTACCTATAAGCGAGGCCCTGGATATCCTGGAAACCACCCGGAGCGGCTTGTCCGACGCGGAAGCAGATGAGCGGCGCACGATTTTCAAAGAAAATACATTACCGCAAAGCTCTCGGCTTTCGCGCCTGAAAATTTTACTTCGGCAATTTAAAAGTCCGTTGCTGACGCTGCTTCTGACGGCGAGCGTGATCACTTTATTTTTGAAAGATTGGAAAGACGCCAGCGTGATTTTAGCCGCCGTGGCGGCGAATATCTTGCTTGGGTTTTACCAGGAAAACAAAGCCGAGTTCGCACTCTCGCATTTGAAAAGTTATATTGTTGAACGGATAAGAGCATTCCGAAACGGTCAGGAAATTGAGATGAACACGAGCGAACTGGTGCCGGGCGACATTATTCACTTGGCGCAGGGGAATCGCGTTCCCGCGGATTGCCGTTTAATTTATATCAACGACTTTTTGGTGGACGAAGCCATTTTAACCGGCGAATCTTTGCCGGTATTCAAAACTACCGAGCCGGGAAGTTTCAAGGCGGCGTTGGCTGACCGGAAATCCATGGCGTTCAGCGGCACGCTAGTTGTGCAGGGATTTGCCAACGCCGTAGTTTGCGCCACTGGCGGTGAAACGGAATTGGGTAGAATCGCCACGGTGGTAGCGGCCGTGGAGAAAGAAAAAACCCCGCTTCAGGAAGCGATTACTCGATTCAGCGTCAAGTCCAGCCTGATTTTAATTGCCCTCACCTTGCTGGTATTTTTCATCGGGCTTTCGGCCGGCAAGCCTCTGCTGGACATGTTTTTAATTGCGGTGGCGATCGCGGTGGCGGCGGTGCCAGAGGGTTTGCCAGTGGCGCTGACGATGATTCTCGCGATTGGCGTCCAGCGGCTCGCGCGGCGGAACGGAGTGGTTAGAAAAATACTGGCGGCTGAGACACTCGGCAACACTTCGGTAATTCTTACCGACAAAACTGGTACGCTCACGCAGGCGAAGCTGGACTTGGCGCAAATCCGGCTCTGGGGCGGTTTTACCCAAGAGGACGTGTTGAAACACGCCCTCTTGAATACCGACGTGGTGGTGGAAAACCCGCGAGACCAGCATGATAAATGGCGCATAATCGGCCGGCCGCTGGAGGTGGCGATGGTACGGGCGGCGGCGCGTCTGGGCGTGGAACTGCCGCGTGTAAAACGCGAATTTGAAGTGGTGAATTATCTTCCGTTTACTTCCAAAAATAAATTTTCCGCTTCGCTGACCAAGCACGACGACGAGACGATGATGGTGAATGTTTTCGGTGCGCCGGAAATTTTGTTGAAAAATTCCGATTTACCGGAAGAAGAAAAACACCGCTTGCTGAAGGAGATAGAGAAAATGGCCTACAGCGGCGAGCGAGTGTTGGGACTAGCCGTAAAAAAAGTTAGTGCCAACAAAGAAATCTCGCTTCGGGATAAAAAAAATTTCGAGCACCTGAAATTTCTGGCGACCGTCTCTTTCCGCGATCCCGTGCGTTCCGGCACTAAAGAGGCGATTGAAAAAGTCCAGCAAGCCGGTATTCGGGTGATTATTATGAGCGGCGACCATCGTGGTACTACGGAGGCGGTAGCTAAAGAAATCGGTTTTCATGTTGATGCCGACCAGGTACTCGATGGAGCGGAGCTGGAGGCGCTTGGTGGCGAAGAGCTAAGGAAAAAGCTGGAGATTGTGAAAATTATCGCGAGAGTCAGTCCGGAAGGGAAGTTAAAAGTGGCCGAGACTTTGAAAGCGATGGGCGAGGTAGTAGCGATGACCGGTGATGGCATCAACGATGCAGCCAGCCTGAAAGAGGCGGATATCGGAATCGCGATGGGTTCAGGAACAGATGTCGCCAAGGCCGTCTCCGACCTTGTCTTGCTGGATGATAACTTCGCCACTATCGTTGCCGCGGTGGAAGAGGGGCGGCGGATTCTCGAAAATATTCGGAAAGTGATTGTTTATCTTTTTTCCTCTATTTTTGCTGAGCTGGTTTTGATTGGCAGCGCTCTTCTTTTGGGAATTGCTCTGCCGATTACCGCGATTCAGATTCTTTTCGTGAATTTCGTGTCAGACACCTTTCCGGCCCTCTCCCTTGCCTTTGAAGATGGCATTGACCGCCACTTGGGGCGCAAGCGCCACAAACCCACCAACCTTTTCGACAAGGAAATGGCCCTTCTGGCTCTCTTGATCGGTCTGCCGACCAGCATTTTCTTTGCCGGTATTTACTATTATTTGAGCCGACAAGGGCTTGACTTGTCCATGGTAAAAACCTTTATCTTCGCCACTTTCTCGAGCTCCTCCCTCTTTGTAATTTTTTCGGTGCGGAGTTTGCGGAAGACAGTTTTCCAATACAATCCCTTTTCCAATCCGCTTTTGTTTGTAGGAGTTTTTTTGGGACTGGGCGCAATTGCCGCCGCGATTTATTGGCAACCGCTTCAGGCGGTGATGGGTACGGTCGCTCTGCCTCCGGTTTGGTTGGTCTGGGTTTTGTTGGTGGGCCTGCTGGCGCTGGCGGCGATTGAACTGGGAAAGTGGCTGTCACGAAAGTGGAAACTGAACGGCGTTTAACCGGCCTTTGCGATTACAAGGCCGAGGATCTTTTTGGCGCCGAAGTCTTTGAGCTGGTGGACGGCTTCGGACATGGTGGCGCCGGAGGTGAAAACGTCGTCTACTAAAATAATATTTTTACCTTTTATAAGATTCGGATCGGTGACGCCAAAACAGCCGGCGATGTTTTTCTTCCGTTCGTCCCAGCCCCGTACCTCCGCTTGGGGCGGAGTGTGTTTTTGGCGTATCAGCGCGCCGGTTTCCATAGGCAGATTGAATTTCTCCGCGACAATTTTTGCAATCAACTCCGCCTGATTGTAGCCGCGCTCGCGAAAACGTTTTTGCGACAGAGGCGCCGGGATTACGATGTAGGCTTCAATTTCCAAGTTTAAAATTTCAAGATATCGCGCTAGCAGTTGGGCGAGCGGTTCCGCGAATCCGGCGCGGTCGCGGTATTTAAGCCGCCAGATTAATTTTTTAACGTGATCGTTATAGTCCGTCGCGGCGCCGAGCAGATATTGCGCGCTTTTATGGCAGATTTTTTTGTTGTCGGCGAGCCGCGCTCGACAGGTGGAGCAAAAGAGCGTCCGGTTGATTTTTATGTCCGTCAGCAGTTCCAGTGCCGGGAATAAAATGTCCAGTAACCGATTTTTAAGTTTTTTCAGAAAAAACATTGCGCTCATATTACCACTCCGATTGGTTTTTACAATTAGAGTTCGTTATCGGCTAATTCGTACGAATTAGCCGATAAGCAATTGAACCATTACTTTACGACGTCTTGCCAGAAACTCATTTGTGTTTTAAGCTCCATTGAAAATGGATCATAAAAAGGCGGCAAAAATTTTAAGAGCGCTGGGAAATCCAAGGAGGATGCAAATAGTTTTGCATTTGAAGAAAGACAAGGCACTTAATGTTTCAGCCATCGCGCAAAAGTTAAATCTCTCTTTTCGGAGTACCTCACGCCATCTACATCATTTGGAAAACGCCGGTTTAGTTGATAGAAATCAATCAGGCACTTCCGTATTTTATTTCCTATCATCAGAAATCCCGCCTGAGGTTATGGGCTTATTCGCACGAATTAGCCTATAACACAAGATGAATAACAATTATCTTTGCGTTGATATCGGAACAACCGCTATAAAGGTTATCGAGAAAGACGATGGCGGGAAGGCCGTAAAATGGGGTATTTTGGAGCGGCCAGGAAAGCCGTTTCATAGCAATATCCAGTCTCTTGAGATTGACGACGCGGCTAGGCATTTAAAAATACTGGTTGAAAAAATGGGGGTTAAGACAACAGCTGCCGTGGCATCCGTGCCGGGGTTTTTGGCATTAAGAGCGGAAGCGGAATCGCCCGATGAAAAATTTATTCCCGCGCCGGCGGGAACTTTCACGATGTCGGCGATCGCGCTGGGCCTGGGCAGATATTTTTTAGTAGCAATTCCGAACGACATTGCGGAAAAATACGCAAAAATTTTTCAACTGGCCGATTTGGCCCTTGAAAAAATAGAAATGGAAAGCGCAGCGGTAGCCCGTTTGCTCGCTAAAGACCACGAGCCAGTTTTGATTGCAGACATCGGTGGGCGATCCACTACTTTGACAGTGGCTGCCGGAGGTTCGGTTCAATACATCGCCCAAACGGATTTTGCGCTCGCCTCCATGGATTTGGCTAGCTCATCACAAGACGCTCAAGATGTTATAATGAAAGAAGTTGAGAGAATCGCTCATAAGATTTGGTATAAAAAAATTATTTTGTGCGGCGGCGGAGCGATGCTGGTGAATCAACCGGCGTATGTAGCTCCGAATTCTCTTTTTACTATCGCCAATGGATTACAAAGATAAACTTTCTGGTTTGCTGGAAACTGCCATCAAAAATG